>CP163498.1:5692149-6005721 GCA_041071465.1 Pseudomonas putida
TTCGCCCAGGCCAAGCATAAGCCCTGACTTGGTCGGCACCGTGGGTACACGTTGCTTGAAGCGCTCCAGCAGGTCCAGCGACCACTCGAAGTCCGAGCCCGGACGTGCCGCCTTGTACAAGCGTGGCACGGTCTCGAGGTTGTGGTTGAACACATCCGGTGGTTGCTGCTCGGTGATCGCCAGCGCCACGTCCATGCGCCCACGGTAATCCGGCACCAGGGTTTCCAGTTGGATGCCCGGCGACAATGCGCGGATCTCGCGCAGGCAATCGACAAAGTGCTGGGCACCACCGTCACGCAGGTCGTCGCGGTCTACCGAGGTGATGACCACGTATTTCAAGCGCAGGTCAGCAATGGCGATGGCCAGGTTCTTCGGCTCGTCGACGTCGAGCGGCTTGGGCCGACCATGGCCGACATCGCAGAACGGACAACGCCGGGTGCAGATGTCGCCCATGATCATGAACGTCGCCGTACCGCCAGAAAAGCACTCGCCCAGGTTCGGGCAGGCGGCTTCCTCGCACACGCTGTGCAACTTGTGCTTGCGCAGCAGGGCCTTGACCCGCGCCACCTCCGGTGTAGTGGGAATCGCCACGCGGATCCAGTCGGGTTTGCGGGGTACATCTTCGGTGGGGAGGATTTTCACCGGGATGCGCGCCACCTTCTCGGCACCGCGCAGTTTCACCCGGCCTGCAGCGGCTGGGGACGCGGTGGGCTGTGTTGCAGTTGTTCGGTTGACATGGCTGGCTCCTGGCCTGCGATTCAGGTGTTGGGCTCAGGCCGGATAAACCGGGAACAGCTTGCACAGTTCGCCCACCTGCCCCGCCACATGGGCCTCGACATCGGCATCACCAAGGTGGTCGAGGATGTCGCAGATCCAGGTCGCCAGGGCCCGGCATTCCGCTTCCTTGAAACCACGGGTCGTTACCGCCGGGGTGCCAATGCGCAGGCCCGACGTCACGAACGGCGACTGTGGGTCATTAGGCACGGCGTTCTTGTTCACCGTGATGTGCGCCCGGCCCAGCGCGGCGTCGGCGTCCTTGCCGGTGATGCCCTGGCGGATCAGGCTAAGCAGGAACAGGTGGTTGTCGGTGCCCCCGGAAACCACGTCGAAGCCCCGCTGCATGAAGACTTGCGCCATGGCCTGTGCGTTGTTGACGACCTGGCGCTGGTAGTCCTTGAAACCAGGTTCCAGGGCCTCCTTGAAGCACACCGCCTTGGCTGCGATCACATGCATCAGCGGCCCACCCTGCCCGCCTGGGAACACCGCCGAATTGAGCTTTTTCTCAAGCTCCGGGTCCGCCTTGGCCAGAATCAAGCCACCCCGTGGCCCGCGCAGGGTCTTGTGGGTGGTGGTGGTGACCACATCGGCATAAGGCAGCGGATTGGGGTACAGGCCTGCCGCCACCAAGCCGGCGACGTGGGCCATGTCAACGAACAGGTAGGCCCCGACCTTGTCGGCGATCTGCCGGAAACGCGGGAAGTCGAGGGTTTTCGAATAGGCCGAGAAGCCTGCCACGATCATCTTCGGCTGGTGCTCGACGGCCAGGCGCTCAACCTCGTCGTAGTCGATCAAGCCGTTGGCATCGATGCCGTATTGCACAGCGTTGTACAGCTTGCCCGAAGCCGACACCTTGGCGCCGTGGGTCAAGTGGCCGCCGTGCGCCAGGCTCATGCCCAGCAGGGTATCCCCGGCCTGCAGCAAGGCCAGGTAGACCGCGGCGTTGGCCTGCGAGCCTGAGTGCGGCTGGACGTTGGCGTAACCCGCGCCGAACAGTTGCCTGGCACGCTCGATGGCCAGTTGCTCGACCACGTCGACATGCTCGCAGCCACCGTAATAGCGCTTGCCTGGGTAGCCTTCGGCGTACTTGTTGGTCAGTTCGGTACCTTGGGCCTGCATCACCTGCGGGCTGGTGTAGTTTTCCGAGGCGATCAGCTCGATGTGGTCTTCCTGGCGTTGCACTTCGCGGCGAATGGCCTCGGACAGCGCAGGGTCGAAGTCAGACAGGGTCAGGCTTTTATGGAACATGGGGGTGATTCCTTTTGGTTAGATCGGCAAGTTCAGGCGTCTTGATAACTCGACAGCGGCGGGCAGGCGCAGGCCAGGTTGCGGTCGCCGTAGACGTTGTCCACGCGCCCCACGGGCGGCCAGTATTTGCTTTCGCGCAGGTCGGCAAGCGGGTACACCGCCAGCTCCCGGCTATAGCGGTGCGGCCATTCGCCCGCCAGCTCGCTGGCGGTATGCGGGGCGTTCTTCAATGGGTTGTCGAGTGCGTCCAGCGTGCCGTTTTCCACCGCACGGATTTCTTCGCGGATGCAGATCATCGCGGCGCAGAAGCGGTCCAGCTCCTCTTTCGACTCGCTCTCGGTCGGTTCGACCATCAGCGTGCCGGCTACCGGAAACGACATGGTCGGGGCATGGAAACCAAAATCGATCAGCCGTTTGGCTACGTCCTCGACGCCAATGCCGCTGCTGTCCTTGAGCGGGCGCAGGTCGAGGATGCATTCGTGGGCCACCAGGCCGTTGTCGCCGGTGTACAGCACCGGGTAATGCTCCTCCAGGCGCCGGGCAATGTAATTGGCACTCAGGATCGCCAGCTGCGAGGCACGCTTGAGCCCTGCCCCGCCCATCATGCGGATGTACATCCAGGTGATCGGCAGGATACTGGCGCTGCCATACGGCGCCGCACTGACCGCGCCCTGCTGCTTCTGCAAATGGCCATGCCCCGGCAGGAACGGTGCCAGATGCGCCTTGACCCCGATCGGACCAACCCCAGGGCCACCGCCCCCATGGGGAATACAAAAGGTCTTGTGCAGGTTCAGGTGCGACACGTCGCCACCGAATTTGCCCGGTGCACACAGGCCAACCATGGCATTCATGTTGGCGCCATCCAGGTAAACCTGGCCGCCGTGTGCATGAATGATGTCGCAGATGCGCGTGATGCCGTCTTCGAACACACCGTGGGTCGAGGGATAGGTAATCATCAAGGCCGCCAGCGTGTCTGTATGCTGCTCGGCCTTGCACTGCAGGTCGTCGATATCGACGTTGCCACGCGCGTCGCAGTTGACCACCACCACCCGCATGCCGGCCATCTGCGCCGTGGCCGGGTTGGTGCCATGGGCTGACGATGGAATCAGGCACACATCGCGCCCCGCCTGGCCACGGCTGGCGTGGTAGGCGCGAATGGCCAGCAGGCCAGCGTACTCGCCCTGGGACCCTGCGTTGGGTTGCAGCGACATGGCGTCATAACCGGTGGCCGCACACAGCATGGCTTCGAGCTCATCGGTCAACTGACGGTAGCCCAGCGCTTGCTCGGCCGGGCGAACGGGTGCAGGGCGGCGAACTCGGGCCAGGTGATCGGGATCATCTCGCTGGCCGCATTGAGCTTCATGGTGCACGACCCCAAGGCAATCATGCTGCGGTCCAGGGCCAGGTCTTTGTCACCCAGGCGCCGCAGGTAGCGCATCAGCTCGGTTTCCGAGTGGTAACGGTTGAACACCGGGTATTGCAGGAATGGCGTAGCGCGCAGCAGCGCCAGCGGCAGGCAGTCGGTGCCGTCGGCCGCCAGGGCGGCGTAATCCGGCAGCGTTTGCCCGGCCACCGCAAACACCTGCCACAGCGCCTCGACGCTGTCTTGCTCACAGGTTTCATCCAGTGAAAGGCCGACCCGCACCGAGTCGATCGGACGCAGGTTCAGTCTTGCGCTTTTAGCCGCGGCAAGCACATCGGCCACTGGCCCTGCAGTCACCACGGTAAAGGTGTCGAAGAAATGCGCCTGCTCCACACGATGCCCAAGCTGACGCAGCCCCTGCACCAGGATCGTGGTCAGGCGATGCACACGCCGAGCGATCTGGCTCAAGCCCTGAGGGCCGTGATACACCGCATACATGCTGGCGATGTTGGCCAGCAGTACCTGCGCGGTGCAGATGTTGCTGGTGGCCTTCTCGCGGCGGATGTGTTGCTCGCGGGTTTGCATGGCCAGGCGCAATGCCGGCTTGCCGAAGCGGTCGATGGATACCCCGACCAGCCGGCCAGGCATGTCGCGCTTGAACGCGTCACGGGTTGCAAAATAGGCCGCATGCGGGCCGCCGAAACCCAGCGGCACACCGAAGCGCTGGGCGCTGCCGATGACCACGTCGGCACCCAGCGCTCCCGGCGGGGTCAGCAACGTCAGTGCCAGCAGGTCTGCGCACACCGAAACCAGTGCGCCATCGGCATGGGCGCGCTGGATCAAGGCACGATGATCGACAATTTCGCCGGTACTGGCCGGGTACTGCAGCAGCAGGCCGAAATAGCCGTCGAGCGGCTGGCCATCCAGGGCCGCCTCGTCACCGATGACCACGTCGATCCCCAGTGGCTGGGCACGGGTACGCAACACATCCAGGGTTTGCGGGTGGCAATGACGGGAAGCAAAAAACGCCGGCGCCTTGTTTTTTGCCAGGCGCTTGCAGAAGGTCATGGCCTCGGCGGCAGCCGTGGCTTCATCGAGCAATGAGGCGTTGGCGATTTCCATCCCGCTCAGGTCGCTGACCAGGGTCTGAAAGTTCAGCAGCGCTTCCAGGCGCCCTTGGGAGATTTCTGGCTGATAGGGCGTATACGCGGTGTACCAGGCCGGGTTTTCCAGCAGGTTGCGCAAGATCGGTGTCGGGGTATGGCAGGGGTAATAACCCTGGCCGATATGGTTGCGGTACAGCTGGTTGTTGGCAGCAACGGCCTTGAGCGCGGCCAAGGCCTCTGCTTCGCCCAGCCCTGGGGTCAGCTCGAGCACATTGCTGCCCTTGATGCTGGCAGGGATGACGCTGTCGATCAGCGCGTCGAGCGATTCATGGCCGGTCAGCGCCAACATGGCCGCGATATCGTCTTCGCGCGGGCCAATGTGGCGGGCGACGAACTCATTATCGGTGCCCAGCGGGATGCGCGGTTTGTTCATGGCTGCCACCCCGGCTCAGGCGTTTTCGGCCAGGAAACGGTCATAGCCGTCCTGGTCCATCAGGCTATCGAGGTCGCCAGGGTTGCTGGCCTGGATGCGGAAGAACCAGCCGTCCTGCATTGGCGAGGCGTTGACCAGCTCTGGGTCGTCGGCCAGCGCCTGGTTGACGGCCACCACGGTGCCGGTCAAAGGCATGGTGATGTTGCTGGCGGCCTTCACCGACTCAAGCACCGCGACTTCATTGCCCTCGCCATACGCACCCGGCTCCGGCAGCTGTACGTACACCACGTCCCCCAATGCCGCCTGGGCATAGCTGGTAATACCGACGGTCAACTCGCCAGTCGCCTCCAGGCGCAGCCATTCGTGTTCGGGGTAAAACGCAGAGTGCTCATGGATTGTCCTCTCTTGTTATTGGGTAGGCCCCTTCGCGGGGCTGCCGGATACCAGAGCAAGAGCAATGCCAATCAGTATTTATTTATATTTATCAGGTGCTTATAGACGTATCGTAGTGTTTTCCCCTGCAGCGGAGCGTATTCGCTCCACTGCCTGAACCCTCTGCCTGCTTCTTTTGGGGCCGCCCATTGAATGCGCGCCTCACAGACAAACGGAGCGCTATCGCTCCAGCGGAGCGCATTCGCACCGAGCCGGTTACAAAGCCCGGCTGGCGATCCCGTACTTGCGCAGGCGCTGGCCGATGGCAGTGTGGGACGTCTGCAGACGCACGGCCAACTGCCGAGTCGAGGGGTAGCTCTCGTACAACTTTTCAAGCAAGGACTTTTCAAAGGCCTGAACGGCGGCTTCCAGGCTGATGATTTCGGCCCCGTCAGCCTGCTGACTGCTCAACGCGGTACCGGCCAGCTCCAGGTCATCGCAATCGATCACCTCGCCTTCGCTGATCGCCGCAGCGCGGAAAATCACGTTCTGCAACTGGCGCACGTTACCTGACCAGCGATTGCCCAGCAGCAGCGGATGGGTCGCCAACGCCAGACGGCATGGCGCACGCTGTATCTGCGCACAGGCCTGGCGCAGAAAGTGTTCGGCCAGCAGCAGGATGTCCTTGCCCCGCTCACGCAGCGGCGGCACCTTCAGGTTGAGCACGTTCAGCCGGTAGTACAGGTCTTCGCGAAAACTGCCCTCCATCACCATGCTCTCCAGATTGCGGTGGGTGGCACAGACCACGCGCACATTCACCCGCACTTCGTTGCCGCCCCCTACCCGGCGAAAACTGCCGTCATTGAGAAAGCGCAACAGCTTGGCCTGCAAGTACGGCGACATCTCGCCCACTTCATCGAGAAACACCGTTCCGCCGTCGGCCAGTTCCAGCAGGCCTGGCTTGCCGCCACGTTGGGCGCCGGTGAAGGCACCAGCGGCATAGCCGAACAGTTCGCTTTCAGCCAGGCTTTCGGGCAGTGCCGCGCAGTTCAGCGCCAGGAAAGACGTGTCGCGCCGGGCGCTGAGCGCATGGCAGGCGCGGGCCACCAGCTCCTTGCCGGTGCCGGTCTCGCCCTGGATCAGCAAGGGTGCCTCCAGGCTCGCCACTTTGTGCAAACGTGCCTTTAGCGCCTGCAGCACCGCCGACTCCCCCAACAACGCGCCCAGCCCGTCTGCGTTGTCATGCAGCAACGAGGCCAGGCGCTCGCCGATGCGGCTCGCCGGGTACAGGGTCAGCAGGCCACCGACCAGGCCATCGGCCCCGCCGCTGATGGGCGTAGCCTCCAACAGCAACGGTTGGTCCTGAAAGCTCACCTCGCACATCGGCAGGCGAAAGCCCTTGTCGATCAGGGTGCGGGCCAGGTTCGGCTCGGCAAACAATCTGTTCAACGGCTCCCCCGCCGGCTCGCGGCCCACCAGGCTGACCAGCGTCGGGTTGGCCAACAGCACATGGCCAGCGGGGTCCACAGCCAGCACCGGGTCACTCATGGCCGCCAGCAAGGCTTCCAGCTGCAGGCGCCGGCGGTGGCCAGGCAGGAAGTCGACCAGCGACACCTCCTGCACACCGTCCACACCCAACAGGGCTGCATACAGCTCATCCAGCACGGCCGGAGACAAAGTTGGGGCATCGATGTAGACGTTGGGCGGAATCATTTCCACCGCGTCCAGGTTGAGGTTGCGCGCCCCAAGCAGCGACAGGATTTCCTGAGTGATACCGACACGGTCGACGAAAGTGACGTGGATTCTCATCAAAGCTCCTTATCCAAAGCCCTGCCTGGCAGAAAGACAACAGGGGACAGCGCAATGGCGCCGTCCCCCTTGGGCAAAACGTGAGTGTGCCGATCAATCGGCGTCGAATGACAACTGCGCGGTCTCCTGTTTCTTCTGGCGAATGGAGCGGTACGCCAGCCCCAGCACGGCAAACCACACCGGCACCAGGTACAGGGCCATACGGGTGTCGGCTTCCAGGGCCAGCAATGCCAGGATGAAGGCGAAGAACGCCAGGCACACCCGGCACATGAAGGTACCGCCCGGCATTTTGTACTTCGACATCTGGTGCAACGGGTCGCGCTGCTTGCGGTACGCCAGGTACGACAGCAGGATGATCGACCAGACGAACATGAACAGCAGGGCCGACACCGTGGTGATGAGCGTGAAGGCATCGAGCATGTTCGGCACCAAGTAGATGACCAATGCCCCACCGGTCAGGCACACGCAGGAAAAGATCAGGCCATTGGAGGGCACGGCACGGCTGGACAGTGCGCTGAACTTGCCGGGCGCATCACCATCCACCGCCAGGCCATAGAGCATGCGGCTGGTGGAGAACACCCCGCTGTTGGCCGAGGACATGGCCGAGGTCAGCACCACGAAGTTGATGATGCCCGCAGCGGCGGGCAGGCCGGCCAGCACGAACAGTTCGACGAAGGGGCTCTTGTTGGCCACCACTTCGCGCCAGGGGGTCACGGCCATGATGGCGATGAGCGCCAGCACGTAGAAAACGATGATACGCACCGGAATCGAATTGATCGCCCGCGGCAGGTTGCGCTCCGGGTTCTTGGTTTCGGCCGCAGTGGTGCCAACCAGCTCGATGCCGACGAAGGCAAACACGGCGATCTGGAAGCCAGCGAAGAAGCCCATGGCGCCATGGGGGAACATCCCCCGTCGTTCCACAGGTTGGCCAGCGCGGCCGCATGCCCGGCCGGCGACTGGTACGCTGCCGCCACCATATAGAAGCCTGTGCAGACCAGGGCGCAAATAGCCACGATCTTGATCATGGCAAACCAAAACTCCATTTCCCCGAACATCTTCACCGTCATCAGGTTCAGCGTGAGCAACAGGCCAACGCACGCCAGCGCCGGTATCCACAACGGCATGTCCGGGAACCAGAATTGGGTATAGGCAGAGATCGCAATCACGTCGGCAATACCGGTGACGATCCAGCAGAACCAGTAAGTCCAGCCCGTAAAGAAGCCTGCCCACGGCCCTAACAGGTCGGCGGAAAAATCGATGAACGACTTGTAATTCAAGTTGGACAGCAACAGCTCGCCCATGGCCCGCATGACGAAGAACAGCATGAAGCCGATGATCATGTAGACAAAGATGATGGAAGGCCCGGCAAGGCTGATGGTCTTGCCAGAGCCCATGAACAGGCCGGTGCCGATGGCACCGCCGATGGCGATCAGCTGGATATGGCGGTTGGAAAGGTTGCGCTTGAGTTCGTGAGTATCGCCCTCAGGCGGGCAGTGACCGTGCGGCAAGTTATTCATTGTCATGTACCTTGCTAGTTTAATTGTTTTTATAACGTCACAAGTTCAACGCTCGAGACCGGATGAACAACTTTCAACGCCGATCGAGTGCAAGGTCGGGAGCAAGGTCTGTGCCAAGTGCAAATAGCGCTAGTTAGAGGGGGTTTATTGAGAGCACGGGTACTTCCTGTAAAGAAGTCACTCCATATATTCGTATCAATCAGGCGGTTTAACTGCCGGAGGCATCGGCAGCACTGCACTTGCCCGCCACGTATCGAAATCATTCCAATGGAGCGTATTCACTCCACAATCATCGACTGGCCTCTGTGGAAGCGGCCTTGGCCGCTCCCACGTTGACCCCATCAAGCGGATATTTAACGGATAGGCATCTCCCGCACGGGCTTGCGGCTACGCTGCTCCTCCTCCCAGCCCCCCACCAGGCCCACCGGTACATCGACCGGCGCCAGCGGCTGACGCCCGCGCACCAGGTCGGCTGCGCGCTCGGCCAGCATGATGGTCGGCGCGTTGAGGTTGCCGTTGGGCTCGCTCGGGAACACCGACGAGTCGATCACCCGCAGCCCCTGCAATCCACGCACGCGCAGCATTGAATCGACCACCGCCATCTCATCCTCACCCATACGACACGAGCCGCACGGGTGCATGGTGCTTTCCATGTTCGCGCGCACGAAGGCGTCGATTTCTTCGTCGGTCTGCACCTGCGGCCCGGGCGCCAGCTCCTCGCCACGGTAGCGGTCCATGGCCGGCTGGGCGATGATCTCGCGGGTCAGCCGTACGCACCGACGGAAACCTTCGCGGTCCTCTTCGCTCTCCAGGTAGTTGAAGCGGATTTGCGGATGCTGGTACGGGTCGGCCGACAACGCCCGCACATGGCCTCGGCTCTTGGGCTTGTTGGGCCCGGTCAGCACCATGAAACCATGGCCTTTGAACGGTTTGTCGCCGTCGTAGCGCATGGCCGCCGGCAGGAAGTGGAACTGGATGTCCGGCCAGCGCAAGCCCTTGGACGAGCGGATGAAACCGCCGGCTTCGAAGTGGTTGCTGGCCCCCAGCCCGTCCTTGAACAGCAGCCAGCGCAAGCCGATCATGGCCTTGCCCAGCAGGTTCATCTTGCCGTTGAGGGTCACCGGTTGCTTGCACGCATACTGGATGTAGATTTCCGAGTGGTCCTGCAGGTTCTCGCCCACCCCCGGCAGGTCGTGGCGCACCTCAATGCCGGCGCTTTTCAGCACCGCCGCTGGGCCGATGCCAGAGCGCTGCAGTAAATGCGGTGAGCCGATCGGGCCGGACGCCACCAGCACTTCCCGGTTGCACATGACCTTGTGCGTCTGCCCGCCATGGTCATATTCCACGCCCACCGCCCGCTTGCCATCGAGCAGGATACGCCGGGTCATGGCATGGGTGATCACGGTCAGGTTCGGCCGGGTCATCGCCGGGCGCAGGTAGGCATTGGCGGTGGACCAGCGCACACCGTCCTTCACCGTCATGTGCATGGCACCAAAGCCTTCCTGCATGTAACCGTTGCAGTCATCGGTCTTGATGTAGCCGGCTTCGGCGCCCGCCTCGACCCAGGCACCATACAGCGGGTTCTGCATATTGTTGCCGTTGTTGGTCGACAGCGGCCCGGCGCCGCCCCGGTAGTCGTCGCCACCGAACTTGTACTGCTCGGCACGTTTGAAGTACGGCAGGCAGTTGCGGTAGCTCCAGTTTTTCGCGCCGAGGCTTTCCCACTCATCGAAATCACAGGCATGGCCGCGGATGTAGACCAGGCCATTGATCGACGACGAGCCGCCCAGCACCTTGCCCCGAGGGCAATGCAGGCGCCGGTTGTCCAGATGCGGCTCGGCCACGGTCTCGTAGTGCCAGTTGTATTTCTTGGTGTTCATCGGCAAGGAGAACGCACTGGGCATCTGGATCAGCACGCTGCGGTCGCTGCCACCGAACTCCAGTACCAGCACCGAGGTACCGGCGTCTTCGCTGAGGCGGTTGGCCAACACGCAGCCGGCAGAGCCCGCACCGATGATGATGTAGTCGTATCGCTTGGTCATTGTTCTAGTCCTGTGCGCGAAGGCCGACGGCCTCGATGTTGCGTTCGTTACGCTTTGGATAGCCGCCCCAACCCAGGCGCGCGGCCAGCAGTCGGGTCAAGCCGTAATGCACCAGCCCGGCCAGCAGGCAGGACGGTAGCGAGGCCGTGGCGAAGGTGAAGAAGTTGGTATGGGCCAGGGTCTGCGGGTTGAACACCACCACATAGATCGCAAAGCCCGCCACCAGCGCCACCAGCGCAATGGGGTTGAAGCCTTTGCAGTAGCGCAGGGGTGATACGCTTGGTTCGGCGTAGAGCTGGCGCAGGTTCAAGCGCTGCTTGCGAAGGAAGAAGTAATCGGCGATGCCAATGCCGGCCAGGGCGCTGTTGAGTGCGGAGGTCCACACCAAAAAGATGAAGAAGCCATCGTAGATACCCGGCAGCAGCACCACGATCACCACCGGGATGATGCAGAACAGCGAGATCAATACCCCCCAGCCCATGCTGCGCAGCCGTTCCCCGGCCAGCTGACGCAGGCCGATCACCGCCGTGTAGAGGATGTTGACCATGCCGGTCAGGTTGGCCAGCGCCAGGAAACTCAGGGCGATGATGCCAAAGCCCATGCCACCGGCCAGGCGCATCCAGGCGGTAGGGTCGCTGCTGCCCAGGGTGGTGGCGGCGAACAGGCTGACCGACTCGCCCAGTGAAGCGGCACCGAAGATGCCCACCAGGTTGGGCCAGAAGGCGGTACGCTGGTTGCTGCACAGGCGCGACAGGTTGCCGATGTAGGGCCACCAGGAAAAGCCCGCGGCAATGTTGATTTCCACCGCGACCATGAAGTTGACGTGCGGGTTCTCGAACGGTGGCTGCAAGGGCGGCATGGCCAGCAGCTGGTCAAGGCTGTAGCGGCGCGAAATGAAGTACATCAGCGCCAGCATGATCAGGATCAGGCTGGGCGCGATCACCGCACTCAGGCGGCGGATCATGTCTGGCCCGCGCATGGCGACCAGCGCTGCCAGCACAATGGCCAGCAACGCCCCGCCGGTCACCAGCCAACCGTCGCCGCTGGGTTGGGCCTGGTGCACCAGGGTCTGCAGGTTGTCCAGCGCCCGCCCGCACATCAGCCCCAGCACCGCCAGCCAACCCATGGTCAGCACCACCACCGAGAGGAAGTAGACCAGGCGGCTGCCATTGAGGCCGAACATGCTGCGCAGGAAGGTGAACTGCTCGACACCGTACTTGCCGCAGGGCAGGCAGGTGGACGAGGCTGCCAGGACCACGCCGATGATGTTGCCGATGATGATCGCCGCAATCCCTTGCAAGGGGCCGACGAACAGCGCCGTGGCACCGCCGATCAGGAACACCCAGGTAGCCACCGCCAGCGCCGAGTTGGCGTAGGCAAAGCCCCAAAAACCCCACACCCGCTCACTGGGCAGCAAGGGGGTGTCACCACGTTCCGCACCCAGGCGAAACTCCTGCTCACGGGAAGCACTCATGGGTGGCCTCCCAGGTAGTACGCGCCAGCGATCATCACCAGCACCAGCAAAGCGAGTGCGACCACATCTGCCGCCGTCAGGGCGCCCGGCCAATGCGCCCTCCTCTCCAGTTCCTCATAGGCGCACAGGCGCCTTTCCAGGTCTTGCGCACGCTCTACATCCACTTGGCTGTTCATCGGCATCACCTCTACAGGTTCTTGTTCTTGAAATTCGATGCTTGATTGAACCCGCGTCGCTCGCCAAACCTCAGCGACGCAGGCCGGCCCTGAACCTCAGGGCAAGGTGATCCACACCGCCTTGGTCTCCAGCAGAAACTCCAGTTGTTCCGCGCCCAGGTCCTTGCCGTAGCCGGACTGTTTGTAGCCACCGAACGGCATGGCCGGGTCGAGGGTACTGTGGGCATTGACGTATACGGTGCCGGCGCGAAGCTGCGGGATCAGCCCATGCACCTTGCCCAGGTCGTTGGAGTAGATCGCCGCTGCCAGACCAAACAGCGAGTCGTTGGCAAGCTGCAGTGCCTCCTCCTGGCTGTCGAACGGCTGAGTGACCAGCACAGGGCCGAAGATCTCCTCGCTGACGATGCGCATGTCATTGCGGCAATGGGCGAAGATCGTCGGCTGCACGTAGAAGCCGGGGCCGTCGAGCAGCTCGCCACCATAGTGCACCTGCGCGCCTTCGGCCTTACCCAGGGCGATATAGTCCAGCACGCGCCGCTGCTGTTGCTGCGACACCATCGGGCTGATGAAGCAATCGGGGTCAAGCCCTGGGGCAATCTTCAACGTCGCCGTGTAGCGTGCCAACGCGTCGAGAAATGCCGGATAGACACTGCGCTCTACATACGCACGGGTACCGGCATCACACACCTGCCCAGAGTTGAAGAACACCCCATTGGCCACGGCTTGCGCCGCCGCCTCGATGTCCGCGTCGGCAAACACGATCACCGGTGACTTGCCACCCAGTTCGAGGGTAAGGCGCTTCATCTGGTCCATCGCCGTCTTGCCCACCGCACACCCCACTGGGGTAGAGCCGGTAAAGCTCAGCTTGTCGATGCCTGGGTGGCTGGACATCGCCTGGCCGACCACGCTGCCGCGCCCGGTCACGATGTTCACCACGCCATCGGGAATACCTGCCGCCTGTACCAGCTCGGCAAAGCGCAGCGCCGACAGCGAGGTCAGCTCTGCCGGTTTGACCACTACGGTGCAGCCGGTGGCCAGCGCCGCGCCCAGTTTCCAGGCCATGGTCTGCAGGGGGAAGTTCCACGGCACGATGGCGCCGACCACTCCCACCGCCTCCTTGCGGGTATACGCCAGGTAATTGCCAGGCAGCGAAGGCTCGACCGTGCGGCC
This sequence comes from Pseudomonas putida, assembly GCA_041071465.1. Classification (NCBI taxonomy): domain Bacteria; kingdom Pseudomonadati; phylum Pseudomonadota; class Gammaproteobacteria; order Pseudomonadales; family Pseudomonadaceae; genus Pseudomonas; species Pseudomonas putida. The sequence goes on from CP163498.1 coordinate 5,705,637, forward strand.
GTGGATCTTGCTGGCCCAGCCGGCGAAATAGCGCAGGGTATCGACCGTGCCCTGGATGTCGACTGCGCGCGCCTGCACCACCGACTTGCCCATGTCGATGGCTTCGATCTGCGCCAATTCGTCGCCGTGGGTTTCGATCAAGTCGGCCAGGCGATGAATCAGGCGCTCGCGCTCCAGCGGCTTCAGCTGGCGCCAGGCACCACCGTCGAACTGCGCGCGCGCGGCGCACACGGCACGGTCGAGGTCATCTGCGGTGCCCATGGGGATGCGTGTCAGTACCCCTTCGGTGGAGGGCTCGATGACCTCGGCGGTACCTCCGTCGCTGGCCTCCAGCCAGGCACCGCCGATGAACATGCGCTGCGGCTTGCTGAGAAAACGCTGGGTCGCCTCGGAAACGCCAAAGGCCTGCAAGTAGGCTTTAACCTTGTTGTCCACAGTACAGTCTCCGGGTCAGCGGGCGTTGGCGCGCGCGTGGAAGATGAAGCCGATGCTGTTCATCAGCAATTGTGCGGCCAGGATCGAGGTCATGCCGGTGGGGTCGTAGGCCGGGGCCACTTCGACCAGGTCCATGCCGACGATGCGGCCATGGCTGCGCCGGGCCAGGGCCTGGATGATCTCCAGCACTTCGTAGTACAAGAATCCGCCATGGCTCGGCGTGCCAGTGCCCGGGGCGATGGACGGGTCGAAGCCGTCGATGTCGATGGTGATGTAGTAGTTGCGGCCTTCAGGAATTTTCGCCAGCACGCCCTCGCAGCCCAACCGACGTACGTCACGCACCGAAAGAATCTGCGAACCGGCGTCACGCGCGGCGTCGTAGTCGTCGCGGTTGGATGAGGACACGTTGCGGATGCCCATTTGGGTCATGCCAACGATGTGCTCCAGCTCCGATGCGCGGCGCAGCGGGCTGCCGTGGCCGTAGCGCACGCCGTGGCGCTCGTCGACGAAATCCAGGTGGGCGTCGAAATGCACGATGTGGATCGGCCCATGGCCTTCGAACGCCTTGATCACCGGGGCATGCACCGAATGGTCACCGCCCAGCACCACCGGCATCGCCCCCGCCGCAAGAATCTGCCGCACGGCCGACTCGATGTTGGCGTTACTGCTGGCCATGTCGGTGTGCACGATGTCGGCGTCGCCCACATCGACCATGCGCACCTGGTCTTCGGTCAGGTAGGTGGCGTCATCTTCGAAGTCATAGGCACCGGCATGGCCGAAGGAAAACAAGGTCGATGCCTCACGAATGCCGCGCGGCCCAAAACGCGCACCCGAACGCCACTGGGTGCCCATGTCGTTGGGTGCCCCCAAAATCGCCACATCGGCGTCGATTGCCGCCCAGTCGGTGCATACCGGCGCCTTGGCGAACGTGCAATGGCCCACGAAGGGCAGGTTCAGGCGGCCAGACTCGTAACCGTGCTTTGCCATGTTCTGCTTTCTCCACTTGTTGTTCTATGTCAGGAGACGGGGCGACTGCTCGACCACCGTTGCAGCCACTATGGCAACCGGGTTGGCGGGGAAAAATGCGCAAGTGCAGATACATACATCGCCATAGCCCGAAGTATTGGCAGGCAGCGAGTCCAGAAAATGCCAGGCATTGCAGTGGCGAGGCGCTCATGTTTAGCTTGCGCAACAAGAACAATACATGGGCGCTCATATCAGCACTGGCGATGTGAGGCTCTGCCGGGAGGCTACGGTGATCCAGCTCCACGATGTCGACCTGAAGCTGCTCAGGGTATTCACCACTATCGTCCGGTGCGGCGGCTTTTCCGCAGCGCAAGCGGCGCTCAATGCCGGGCAGTCGACCATCAGCGAACAGATGTCGCACCTGGAAACCCGCCTGGGGGTCAGGCTTTGCCAGCGCGGGCGCAGTGGCTTTCGCCTGACCGAGCAAGGGGTGGCAATCCATGAGGCAACCCTGCGCCTGCTCAGTGCCGTGGAGAGCTTTTGCCTGGACGCCGACGTGCTCAAGCAGCACATCAGCGGCAAGCTCAACCTGGGCATCATCGACTCCACCCTGACCGACCCCGTCTCGCCACTGCCGCGCACCACCCAACGCTTCGTTTCACGTGGGCATGATGCCCACCTGCACATCTACATCGGTGCCCCGGCAGAACTTGAAGAGCGCGTGCTGGACGGCAGGCTGCACCTGGCAATCGGCCATTTTCCCTTGCGCGTCGCCGGGCTGTCCTACCTGCCGCTTTATGACGAGGCGCTTGGCCTGTACTGCGGCAGGCGTCACCCGCTGTTTGCCAGCAATGCGGGCAACGGCCGACTGATGGAGGACGTGCGCCAAAGCCGTATCGTGGTGCGCGGCTACATGCAGCAGTACGACCTGGAGCAGTTGGGCATCACCAAGGCCGATGCGACGGTGGAGAACATCGAGGCAGCGGCGATCCTGATCATTTCCGGGGCCTATATCGGCTTTTTGCCCGTGCACTTTGCCGAGCAATGGGTCAAGACCGGCGAAATGCGCCGCCTGGGGGCCAACACGCTGGACCTCAGCTCGCCCTTCGATGTGGCTACCCGGCGCGGTGTGTCGCGCCCGCCTATCCTGCAGGCCTTTCTGGAGGATTTGGCTGCCTGTACCGTGAGGACGGCCTCTCATCTCGACGCCGTCTAGAAATGTCTTTGAGCAATGTCTTCAGCAAATACGTAGTCACTCTGAAATGCTCATCCTCCTGACGAACCTTGCACCAGGTTTTGGACTGATCTTTTCGTTGTTGAAATTTACGCTGTCACCGGCGCGCAGCGCACCGAGATCATGCCGGAGGCAATATCGACTGCAATGTGGAAGGTGCCCGGTTCATGCTTGGCTGAATACCGTTCAGGCGTGGCATCTGAATTGAACATGAGCAGCTTGTAGCGTGCGGCAGCGCCGCCTTGACGTAACTTGCGCAGGGCGCTGGCCTTTTTGCCTTGGAAGAACGACGGCGCGACATTGAAGGCCTCGCCAATCAGCGTTTCGCTGGGGGAGGAGGCGCGAATGTCGAAGCCGTTCTTGTCTTCATTTCCAAACTCCACCGTGTATTCGGTGAACGGGAATGTTTTTTCTCTAAGCAGGCCAGCGATGCCATTGAGGATCACCAGGTCGGACATGATTCGGTTGGCAGCTTCAAAGAGGGTGACCTGCGGGTAGGGGCCGGCCCCCACCTTATCCCGCTTGATCGAAGTCAATAGCTGAACACCGTGCTTGCCTTGAATTGACGCCCCCAGGCAATCAAGGCTCTGTTCAAACTCACTCTTGATGGCGTGTATGTTTTCGGCGTTCAGCGTTCTTATTGGTTGACGCATGGGTGTCCCTGGCAAACGAAAGATTGGAAATAGCGCCAGCCTTGCGCAAACGCTACAAAGGTGACCGCCATTATTGTGCCACCGCTGTATTCGTCAGTGCCATCCATCAGGTGCCAGGTCCATAAGCCATTACCTCCGAAGCTTGCTCCCGAGCGCTCTGGCAAGTAATACCGCCCTCTTCGCAGGTGACACCGGACAGCCTGCTCGCTGCACGCCCCAACGCGGGTCAAAACCCATAAGCGGATTCAAAGTGCCCTTTTTTGATGCACGTCTTCTTCCAGCCAGGTGTTGCTTGTTTGGGGCCGAGGCGAACACCGCCGTGTACTGGCAACCTGAAGCAGCACCTATTTGCTGTTTTCGCGCCCGTTCCACTCTATTTCGGAACGCCACAGGCCTTTAGGCACCTTCATTGCAAAGGCAATTGTGCGCATGACGCATAGACGATCACTTGCAACCGAGGCTCACAGCACCCACCGACCCAGCAAGGCAGCACCCTGTAGAACCCAGAAAAACAGCAATGAAGCTGCCGGCGACGGCGGCAAGGAGTGGGTATGTCCCGGGCTTTTTTCAATGAAATGTACGAAGCGAACGGCAGTTGCCGCCCGCATTACCAGGAGTTCGCCCGCTGGCTGGCCAACACCCCGCTGGAGCTGTTGGAGCAGCGCCGGCGCGAGGCCGATCTGCTGTTCCACCGCGCTGGCATCACCTTCACCTTGTACGGCGACAAACAGGACACCGAACGCCTGATCCCCTTCGATATCATCCCGCGCAGCATCCGCGCCAGCGAATGGCGCACGGTCGAGCGTGGCTGTATCCAGCGGGTGCAGGCGCTGAACCTGTTCCTGCAGGACATCTACCACGACCAGCGCATCCTCAAGGCCGGCATCATCCCGCCAGAGCAAGTACTGGCCAACGAGGGCTACCAGATCGCCATGCAGGGCCTGGACCTGCACCGTGGGCTGTATGCCCATATCGCCGGGGTCGACCTGGTGCGGGACGGCGATGGCAGCTACTTCGTGCTGGAAGACAACCTGCGCACCCCCAGCGGCGTCAGCTACATGCTCGAAGACCGCAAGATGATGATGCGCCTGTTCCCCGAACTGTTTGCCGCGCAGCGTATCGCGCCCATCGACCACTACCCCAACCTGCTGCTGGACACACTCAAGAGCGCCAGCCCACTGGACAACCCCACTGCCGTGCTGCTCACCCCTGGCCGGTTCAACAGCGCCTACTTCGAGCATGCCTTTCTGGCCCGGGAAATGGGTATCGAGCTGGTCGAAGGCGCTGACCTGTTCGTGCGTGACGAGCATGTCTACATGCGCACCACCGCCGGCCCACAACAAGTGGACGTGATCTACCGGCGCCTGGACGACGACTACCTCGACCCGCTGTCTTTCAACCCGGAATCGACACTGGGCGTACCGGGGCTGATCTCGGTGTACCGTGCCGGCAATGTGGTGCTGGCCAACGCAGTGGGCACGGGCGTGGCCGACGACAAGTCGATCTACCCGTATGTCGACGACATGATCCGCTTCTACCTGAGCGAAGAGCCGATCCTCAACAACGTGCCGACCTGGCAATGCCGCAAGCCGGCGGACCTGTCCCATGTGCTGGCCCACCTGCCCAAACTGGTGGTCAAGGAAACCCAAGGCTCCGGCGGCTATGGCATGTTGGTCGGGCCGGCGTCGACTGCAGCCCAGATCGAGGACTTTCGTGCGCGCATCAAAGCCCGCCCGCACGCCTATATCGCGCAACCCACCTTGTGCCTTTCAACCTGCCCGACCTTCGTCGACAGTGGCATCGCACCGCGCCACATCGACCTGCGCCCGTTCGTGCTATCGGGCAGTGAAACGCGCCTGGTGCCCGGCGGCCTGACCCGCGTGGCATTGCAGGAAGGCTCGCTGGTGGTCAACTCGTCGCAGGGCGGCGGTACCAAGGACACCTGGGTGGTGGAGGACTGAACCATGCTTTCGCGAACCGCTTCGGACCTGTACTGGATGTCCCGCTACCTGGAACGTGCAGAAAACCTCGCGCGCATGCTTGAGGTCAGCTATTCGCTGTCGCTGATGCCACAGGCTGGGCGCAGCGACGGCCATGCCGAGCTGGCGATGTCGCTGTTGGCCTCCGGCACACTGGACGACTACATCCGCCGGCACACCGAGCTCGACACCGAGCGCATGCTGCACTTCTTCGCCCTCGACGCGACCAACCCCAGCAGTATCTATTGCTGCCTGCAGGCCGCCAGGACCAATGCCCATGCGGTGCGCGGCCGGATCACCGCCGACATGTGGGAGAACATCAATGCCACCTGGATCGAAATGCGCAACATCGCCAGCAATGGCCTTGGCCGCTATGGCATCAGCCAGTTCTGCGACTGGGTCAAGGAGCGCTCGCACCTGTTCCGTGGCGCGACCTCCGGCACCATCATGCGCAACGACGCCTACAGTTTCATCCGCCTGGGGACCTTCCTGGAACGGGCGGACAACACCCTGCGCCTGCTCGATGCGCGCTACGAAATGTTCGGCGAGGCTTCCGAAGAGGTCAGCGACAGCTCCGCCCGCGGTTATTACCAATGGAGCGCCCTGCTGCGGGCGCTGACCTCGTATGAAGCCTTCAACGAGCTGTATCGCGCGGCGCCCAGTGCCCGGCCGGTGTCCGAGCTGCTGTTGTTGCGGGTGGACGTGCCGCGCTCGCTGCATGCCTGCATCGAGGAGCTGGACCTGATTCTGGCCGGCCTGCCCGGCAGCAGTGGGCGCGCCGCCCAGCGCATGGCCGCCGAACTCAATGCGCGCCTGCGCTACACCGCCATCGACGAAGTCCTCGACGCAGGCTTGCACGCCTGGTTGACCGACTTCATCGGCCGCGTCAACCAACTGGGCCAGGCGGTCCATCACTCCTACCTGGAGGTTGTATGAAACTGTGCATTCGCCACGACACTACCTACAGCTACGCCAGCGACGTCAGCAACAGCATTCAGTTCCTGCGCCTGACGCCACGCAGCAGCGAACGCCAACGCATCGATGATTGGCAACTGGTCCTTCCCAGCAAGGTCAAGAGCCAGATCGACCCGTACGGCAACATCCTGCATGTGCTGACCCTGGACAAACCCCACGGGCACCTTGCACTGACTGCCAGTGGCCAGGTAGAGATCGACCCGGATTGCGAGCAGGAGGGCGAAAGCCAGTCGCCTCTGCCCTTCCTGCGTGACAGCCGACTGACTCAAGCCGATGACACACTCAAGGCCTTCGCCAACCGGCAGTGCGGCAAGCATCGCGACCGGGGGGCATTGACGGGGCTGATGCAAGGCCTGGCCGAGCACATGCCCTACAGCCCTGGGGCCACCTCGGTGGGCACCACAGCCATCGAAGCGTTCAGGGGTGGCGCTGGCGTGTGCCAGGACCACACCCATGCCTTCCTGGCCTGCGCACGCAGCCTGGGGGTGCCGGCACGCTACGTTTCCGGTTACCTGTGCACCGAGGACGAGCAGCATCTGGCCAGCCACGCCTGGGCCGAAGCGTGGATCAACGACGCCTGGTTCAGCTTCGACGTCACCAACCGCCTGACGCGCCCAGAACGTCACCTGAAGCTGGCAGTTGGCCTGGACTACCTCGATGCCTGCCCAGTCAGGGGGGTGCGCCGTGGCGGCGGCGTCGAATCGATGCAGGCCAACGTCCACGTTCATCGCCAGTGACAGGTTGGCTGCAGGCAGGTCTTGTCGCGCGAGCGCGGCAAGGCCACTCCATACGCAACACAAGGGAAACCGCATGACTTACTGCGTCGCCATGCACCTGGAGGACGGGCTCGTCTTCATCAGCGACTCACGCACCAATGCCGGCATCGACCAGATCTCCACCTTTGCCAAGTTGTTCGTCTTCAGCGTGCCAGGCGAGCGGCTGATCGTGCTGCAGACCGCCGGCAACCTGGCGACCTCGCAGTCCGTGGTCAACCTGCTGCGCCAGCGTACCCTGGGCAGCGGCCAGCACCTGCTGAACGTTGCCACGCTTTTCGATGCCACGGTGCTGGTTGCCGACACCCTGCGCGAAGTGGTCAGCCGTGACCGCAGCAAACTCACCGCGGGCATCGACCTGAGCAGTTCATTCATTGTCGGCGGCCAGATAGCCGCCGGGCCCATGGCCATTTTCAATGTCTACGCGCAGGGCAATTTCTTTCAGGCCACGCCGGATACTCCGTTCCTGCAACTGGGTGAAAGCAAGTACGGCCGGCCCATACTCGACCGCAACCTGGATTACCGCACGCCGCTCGATGAAGCGTTGCGCTGTGGCCTGATTTCGTTCGACTCCACCATCCGCAGCAACCTGTCGGTGGGCATGCCGCTGGACTTGCTGGTGTACCGCAAAAACAGCCTGGAGAGCATGACACGCAGGCGCATCAACAGCGACGATGCCTATTACCAGCAAATTCGCAAGCAATGGAGCGACGGGTTGAAGACACTCCTGGCTGAACTGCCGGCGCCGCCTTATGGCTGAATGAGGCGCCGTGGCCAGGTTTCATTGGGGAAGCGACGCAGGTTATCCTGCACCCTCCCCTTGTCACGAGATTGTCATGTCGTCCGTCGCCACTCCGGTGCAAACCCAACGCGCCGACCGAGACTCGCGCAACGCGGCCCAGGTGCTCAGCCTGTGCCTGCCCAGTGACGTACTGCTCTACCTGCTGCTGCCGATGTACGCAGCCGACTTCGGCGTGACCTTGGCCGAAGCTGGCGTGCTGCTGGCGGCCAACCGCCTGGTGCGCATCATCGGTTACGGCTGGGTCGTGCGCTTCTATGCCCGCCATGGCGACCGCGCGGCCTGCAGCCTTGCGGCCTTCGCCGCCGCCGTGTGCGCACTGGGCAATGCGATGCTGACCGGTTTCGCCGCGCTACTGTTGCTGCGCCTGGTCTGGGGCCTGTGCTTTGCCACGTTCAACCTGAGTACCCAAACCCTCGCTACCGCTGAGGTACAAGGGGCGGCACGCCGTGCGGGACGCTCGCGAGCGACCCTTTCCATCGGGCCAATGCTGGCCTTGCCGCTGGGTGCGCTGATGGCACAGGCCTACGGCCCGCGCAGTGTGTTCTTCGTGCTCTGCATCGGTGCTCTGTTCGGGCTGTGGCGTGCGCGCGCCCTGCCCGGCACCGGCCACGCGGTCGCCAGCCGCGGGGGCCGGCGCCTGCGCCTGCCCGACAGCATCGCTACCTGGTCCTTCATCGAAGGGGTGACCCTGGACGGCTTGTTCATCTTCGGCCTCTCGCTCTACGCACAAACCCACCTGGGGGAGTCCGGCGTGCTGGCAGCGGGCGTGCTGATGGCGGTGCGCTACCTGAGCGAAATGCTCTTCAGCCCCTTCGGCGGGCGCCTGGCCGACCGCTTCGGGCCGCTGCGCATGCTGGTAGCGCTGTCACTGGCCACGTCGCTGGCGCTGCTGCTGTTTGCCAGCCACTGGTTGTTCATCGGCGCCTTCTTCGTGCTGGTGCTACGCGCCCTGCAACTGCCGCTGGTGATGACGCTGGTGGCCCTGCGCAACCCGCAACAACGCATCCAGGCGCTGGCCGGCAACGCCGTGTGGCGTGACATTGGCGCGGGGCTCGGGCCGATGCTGGCGGGTGTGCTGCTGCCGCAGGTGCCAGCGATCTGGGCCTACGCCGGGGCGGCACTGGCGATCGCGATGGCAGCCTTGAATTGCGCCTGGTCGGCGCGACAATGAGTGCTGACGCCATGCATGACATGGGCTCACCTATGGTGTGAGGAGTGATCGTTTGAGTCGATCAAATCGCTGAAATCTAATGGTTGCAAACCAACAAGAAGCTCGCACGGAAGCGATCAGCGATAGAGATAACTACACGATGACTCCAACGTTCTCATTAATCGTTCTGGGCACTGCAATACTGCTGATCGTGGTCATGATCAGCAAGCTCAAGGTCCACCCCTTCCTGGCACTGCTGGCCGCAAGCCTGGTGGTGGGCATTGGTACCGGCATGCCGCCGACGGCCATGGTTGCCGCGTTCGAAAAAGGCATGGGCAGCACGCTGGGCTTTCTTGCCGGCATCATCGGCCTGGGCAGTATCCTCGGCAAACTGCTGGAAGAGTCGGGTGGGGCCAGGCGCATCGCCACCACGCTGCTGAACCTGTTGGGTGAACGCAATGCTTCATGGGCCATGATGCTGGTGGGCTTCATCGCTGGCATCCCGGTGTTTTTCGAGGTCGGCTTCGTGCTGCTCATTCCGCTGATCTACGTGGTTGCCCGGCAAACCCGCATCAGCATGCTGTACCTCGGCGTCCCGCTGGCCACCTCGCTGATGGTGGTGCACTGCATTCTGCCGCCACACCCAGCTGCTACGGCGATTACCGGCATGCTCAATGCCGATATCGGCACGGTCATCCTCTATGGCCTGATCGTTGGCTTGCCCACTGCCATCATCGCCGGCCCGGTCTGGGTACGCTTCGCCTGCAAGCGCGGCGCAACACAAGCGCAAGATACCTTCCTTTCGGCACGTACCGAAGCCCAGGTCGATGACCAGCCGCTGCCTGCTTTCGGCATTACCCTCGCCACCGTCCTGCTGCCGTTGCTGCTGATGGTCGGCAAAACCTTGGCCGTCATGGTGCTGGCAAAGGGCTCCACGCTGTACGAGTGGGTGGCCTTCGTTGGCAACCCACTGATCGCCCTGGCGCTGTCGGTTATGTTCGGCTACTGGGCACTGGGCCTGCGCCGCGGCCTGGACATGGCGCAGTTGCTCAACCTGACCCAGCGCTGCTTCCCGCCCCTGGCCGGTATTTTGCTGATTATCGGTGCCGGCGGCGCCTTCAACGACATGCTGGTCGGTAGCGGCATCGGCAAGGCGCTGGCTGACGTGCTCAACCAGACCCAGCTCAACCCGGTCATCCTCGCCTGGCTGATCGCTGGGATCATGCACTTCGCGGTCGGTTCGGCCACGGTGGCAATGATCAGCGCGGCCGGCATGGTCATGCCGATCCTGGGCCAACACCCCGAATACAACCGGGAAATCCTGGTGATCGCCATCGGTGCAGGCGCCATCGGCTGGACACACATTACCGATTCGGCGTTCTGGGTGGTGAAGGAGTATCTGGGGCTGTCACTCAGCGATGCGTTGAAAAAATTCACTGCGGCGACAGTGCTGGCCTCGGTGATCGCCTTGTGCCTGACCCTGCTCCTTTCAAAAATTGTCTGATCTACTCTGCAAAGACTGCACAACAGGTGAAATCATGATTCACGGAAAAACCCTGGAAGCCTGGCAACAAAGCCACCCGATCATCGCCGACCTGGTCGCCCTGAAAGAAACAAGCTGGTTCAACCCGGGTATCGCCCAGGCATCCGAAGCCCTACGCGACGTGGGCCTCACGGCTGCAGACGTGCAGGCGGCGAGCGCACGGCTGCAGCGGTTTGCGCCGTACCTGGCAACAGTCTTCCCCGAAACAGCGCCAGCCGGTGGCATCATCGAGTCGCACATCGCCCCATTGCCGCTGCTTCGCCAACGGCTGATCGAGGAAGGCGCATTGCGCAACGCCGGCAGCCTGTGGCTCAAGGCAGACAGCGACTTGCCTGTTTCCGGCTCGATCAAGGCCCGGGGTGGTATTCATGAAGTACTCAAGCATGCCGAAGACCTGGCCCTGGCGGCCGGCCTGATCACGCCAACGGATGACTACACCCGGCTGGCAAGCGAGCAGGCGCGCGCCTTCTTCGGCCAGTACAAGATCGCCGTGGGCTCGACCGGTAACCTGGGTTTGTCGATTGGCATCATGAGCGCGAAGCTGGGCTTCCAGGTGAGCGTGCACATGTCGTCCGACGCCAGGCAGTGGAAAAAGGACAAGCTGCGTGCCAACGGCGTGACCGTGGTCGAGCACGCCTCCGACTACAGCGTTGCGGTCGAGCAAGGGCGCCAACAGGCGGCAGCCGACCCCAGCTGCTACTTCGTTGACGACGAGAACTCGCCTCAGCTGTTCCTGGGCTATGCCGTCGCCGCTGAACGGCTGGCCCTCCAGTTCGACCAGGCTGGCATCCAGGTGGACGCAGATCACCCGCTGTTCGTCTACCTGCCTTGCGGCGTAGGGGGCGGCCCTGGCGGCGTAGCGTTCGGGTTGAAGCTGGTATTCGGCGATGCGGTGCACTGTATCTTTGCCGAACCCACCCACTCCCCTTGCATGTTGCTGGGCGTGTACACCGGCCTGCACGATGAAACCAGCGTGCAGGACTTCGGCATCGACAACATCACCGCCGCCGACGGTCTGGCGGTCGGGCGGCCATCCGGGTTCGTCGGCAAAGCCATGCAGCGGCTGATCGATGGTTACTACACCGTGACCGACGAAGCACTGTACCGCTTGATGGTCATCGCCCATGAGCAGGACAAGGTCAAACTGGAACCTTCTGCCTTGGCCGGCGTACCCGGTATGCTACGGGTATTGCAGGCAGACGAGTACCTGGCTCGTCAAGGCTTCACCCCAACCCAGCTGCAGCAGGCAACCCACCTCGTCTGGGGAACCGGTGGCAGCATGGTGCCGGAAGATGAGTTCAACGCCTACCTGGCGAAAGGGCGCAGCGTGTAACCGCAATCAGTGAACTGCACAGGAAGGATTGAACCATGAAAAAGCCCAGCGGCGGCGCCGTGAACTCAGTGGCTCGCACCTGGGCAGCCTGCATGTCTTTCTGGTGGCCGCACGGCACTTGAGCTCTCTCGCGCGGCGGATGAGCTGTGCCTGACGGCCAGTGCCGTGAGCCATCGCATCAATCGACTGGAAGATGAACTGGCGCTCAAGCTGTTCCACCGCATGCCGCGCAAAGTCAGCCTCAGCGAAGACGGCGAGCGCCTGTTCGCGGTCATGCAGCGCACCATGGATGAGCTCAGCGAGGCCGTGCAGGCACGCGCGCACGCCGAAATCGCCGGCCAGCTGACGCTGTATGTACGCCCGTCAGTCGCACAGTGCTGGCTGGTGCCACGGCTGGCGCAGTTCACCACCCGTTACCCCGACATCCAGCTCGATATCAGGGTGGGCAACGAGAGCATCGATTACCGCACCCGCAAGATCGACCTGGTCCTCTGTTATTCGGATGGTCACCATCCGGGTTTGCAGAGCATCCATTTGATGAACGAGCGAATCGCCCCGGTGTGCTCCCTCATTACGCTCAGACCCATGCATTGGCCAATGACCTGAACCGGCTGGATCAATGCACCACATTGCATGATGTAGCGGCCTGGGACAACGCTGCATTCGATGCCGAATGGCAGCTCTGGGCCAGCACCACAGGTGCGCGTATCAGCCTCCCGCGCCGGTTCCTCACCTTCGATCGCTCCGACCTTTGCACGCTCGCGGCACTGAACCACACAGGCGTCGCGATCGGCCGGGAACAACTGGTCAGAACGCGCATTGCGCAAGGTGAACTGGTCCTGCCGTTCGGCGGTTTCGTCGACACCCCCAACTATGGCTATTACCTGGTCTACCCGCATCATGACCCGATGCCCAAACGCCTGCAGGTGTTGATCGACTGGCTCGTGGAATGCGCCCAGTCACCTGGCCCGAACCCATGACTTGCACGACGGCGCAAGCTTCAACCCTTTATCTTTATCGATGTATCCAAGCTTCGCGCCCGTGTTCGATTGCTTCTTTTCATTTGTTTGCGGTCGGCTGCGCTGGGGTGCGCAGCGCCGATGACGACACATTCTGACCATCGCCCCCCAGACCATGAGCACCCCACAGCATCAGGATGTTCATCATGGGTTCTCGACTGCACCCCTTCGCCTTCGACAGCCGTCGCACTGTCGATACCTGCACACTGTCCCTGAAGTGGAGTTTCCAGCTGCTCCTGGACCTTGGGGCGCATCGTACGTTCATCGGCCGCCACGGGCTGAATGACGATGACCTGGGTTATGAGCTGGGCATCGCAAAGTGGGTGGATGACGACCACTACAAACCTGCCCTTGCCTTGGCCGCGTTGCGCAAGAGCGCGCGCGCCTTCACCGCCGAGCATCCGCAAGTAGATTACCCGGATAACCTGGCGGCCAATCTCGAGGCTTTGGGGCAATTGCTGAGTTTTTCCGAAGCGGACCTGCAGGTACTCGGCTTCTGCGTGTTGTTGCACTGCGACCCAACGCTGAGCGATGCCACCGACCAGTTGGGCATGCTGGGGTTCAAACAAGCAGTGAAAGTGCTGTCTGTACTCCTCGGCTTGCCACTTGCGACCGTAGAAGCCTGCCTGGCACACAACAGCCCGTTGCTGCGCACCGGCCTGCTGGAAATCAGCACCAGCAACCGCGCCGCCATGGCGCTGAGCTCGATGTTGTCGGTGAGCAACCAGGAGCTGCCTGGCCGGTTGCGCTTCAACAAGGGTACCCCCCTGGAGCTGTTCGCCTACGCTTTTCGCTTGAGCCCTCCTGGCAGCTTGACGGCGGAACACTACAGCCATGTCAGCCAGCAGTTGCTGATCGCCGAGCGCTACCTGGGCAGCGTCCTGGCCAAACAGCGCCCAGGTGTGAACATCCTGCTGTACGGCCCTCCTGGCACTGGCAAAACCCAGCTGAGCAGGCTACTCGCCAATACCTTGGGCCGTGCGCTTTATGAAGTAGCCTGCACCGACAGCCACGGCGACCCGGTATCGGCAAAACAGCGCCTGTGTTCGCTGCGCGCGGCCAACAGTGTGTTGCAAACGCAATCCGCCCTGCTGGTACTGGACGAAATCGAAGACATCTTCCAGGCCGCCAGTGCAGACGCTGGCAAGCGCTCGCAAAAGGGTTGGATCAACCGCATGCTGGAAGAAAACACGCTGCCGTGCTTTTGGCTGAGCAACAGCATCGAAGACATCGACGCTGCGCATATTCGTCGCTTCGACCTGGTGATCGAGGTGCCGAACCCGCCCTTGGCGCAGCGCCAGCAGATGCTGCGCGAATGTGGCGCAGGCAAGCTGGGCAGTACCTTGGTAGAACACCTCAGCGCCCATGACCAGGTCACCCCTGCTGTGCTGGACCGGGCAGTGCGTGTGGGGCGAAGCGTGGCCCCGCGCGCCGGCAAGATGCTGGACAACACCATTCGTTGCGTCGTGAACGCGACCTTGAAGGCACAAGGTTTCGACAAGCTGCAAAGCAATGAGCATTCTCTGCCCGCTTTCTATTCCCCGCCTGGATCAACACCGACCAGCCCCTCGACGGGCTGGTCGACGGGCTACGCGCTGACGCAGAGGCCCGGCTTTGTTTTTACGGCCCGCCAGGCACCGGCAAGACCGCGTTTGGCCACTGGTTGGCGCAACAGCTGGGCAAACCGCTGATGGTTAAGCGAGTCTCGGACCTGGTTTCGCCCTACGTGGGTACGACCGAGCAGAACCTGGCACAAGCGTTCGATCGTGCCCAGCAAGAACAGGCCGTTCTGCTGCTCGACGAAGTCGACAGCTTCCTGCAGGACCGCCGCAAGGCTCGCCAGAGCTGGGAGGTCACTGCGGTCAATGAAATGCTCACGCAAATGGAAAGCTACCGAGGGCTGTTCATCGCCTCGACCAACCTGATGAGCGATCTGGATGAAGCCTCTTTGCGCCGCTTCGACCTCAAAGTGCATTTCGGCTACCTGAAAACCGCCCAGGTTCAAGCGCTGTTCAGCGCACACCTCAAGGCGCTGGGGCTCAAAGACCCACAGCACGCCGCCGCCCGTCTGCGCGGCGAAACCTGCCTGACCCCGGGTGACTTCGCCGCGGTTGCCCGACGCGGCCGATTCAAACCCTTTGCCAACGCCAATGAACTGGCCACGGCGTTGATTGCCGAATGCCGCCTGAAAACTACGGCGCAACAACGCCCCATCGGCTTCACCCAGTGGACGAATTAAAGGTTGCAGGTTTGGCGCCGATAGGCAGACTAGCCGCCATTGCTGGCCATAAGCCAGCCCTGCCACCACAAGGATGACTCTCTTGCCTTCAGCCAAGACCCATACCGCGCTGAGCCGCCAGTGGGAGCTGCTGCGCCAGCTGCCAAAACGCGCCCCCGGCAGCACGGTGACTGAACTGCTGGCCCGCCTGACGGATGCGGGCTACGTCATCAGCAGACGCAGCATCGAGCGCGATCTGCATGACCTTTCCCTGGTGTTTCCGTTGCAGCGCAACGAAGGGGGAACGCCATCGGGCTGGTACTGGAAGCCAGGTGTGAGTGTCGAGCTGCAAGGCATCACGTTGACCGAAGCCGTCAGCCTGGCGCTGGTCGAGGACGCCGTTCGCCCCTTGTTGCCAGGGAGCATGCTGAGTGTTCTGGAACCACGCTTCGAGCACGCACGGCAAAAGCTCAAGGGGTTGGGCGACGGCAACCCAGCCGCCCGCTGGCCAGACAAAGTGGCCAGCGTGCGGCCGGACTTCAACATGCAAGCGCCGCAGGTTCATGCAGAAACGCTTGAAGCCCTGCAGCACGCCTTGATCAGCGAACAGCAGATCCGCTGCCAGTACTATTCGGCGCACAATGACAAGCAAAGCGACTTGACACTCAACCCGCTGGCGATTGTGCAGCGCGGCTTGATCACTTACCTCATCGCCACGGCGGCGCCCTACACCGATGTCCGTCAATTCGCGGTGCACCGCTTCCGAGAGGTGACCGTACTCGACTCGCCGTGCCAGGGGCTGGAGTCGTTCGAATTGCACAGCTACCTCGCCACGGATGCCCTGCAATTTGGCAAACCCGAAAAGATCTGCCTGGAAGCTTGGGTGAGCGAACGCCAGGCACGCCTGATTCGCGAAACCCCACTGAGCACGGACATGACGCTCGAACCGTGGGAGCAAGGCTTCCGCCTTCAGGCAACGGTCAACAATACCTGGCAGTTGCACTGGTGGCTGTTGTCGCTCGGTGACGCGGTGGTGGTGCATGCGCCAGCACAATTGCGCCAACAGATCGGCGATACGCTGCGCCGCGCCGCCGCCGCGTACGCGCCTGAACAGTGCCTGGCCTGAGCACCTGGTGCCCGAAGCGGTACAGCCCGGTAACCGAGTAGAGTCATGACTGCAATGAGTGATAGCCTATAGCCATAACTTACCTGATGGGCCCTGCCCCGCGAATACGGCCTCCCAGCCAGCATTGCCCCAAGCCAAGGAAGCAAACGCAATGGACTACCAGTCGCTCAAGACTCGTCAGCGCATTGAACGCGACGCCCATCACCCCAACCTGGCGATTCGTATACACCGGGCCCTGAGCTGGCTACAGCGCGCCGAGCAGGCCGACGACGTCGATGGTCGTTTCGTTTTCCTGTGGATCGCCTTCAACGCCGCCTACGCCACGGATATCGACGAGCAGTATCGGTTGTCCGAACAAGAGGCATTCAAGGCCTTCCTGCACAAGCTCTGCGTGCTGGACAGTGAGCATGTCATCGAGAAACTGGTGTGGTCGGAGTTTTCTGGCAGCATCCGTGCATTGCTGGACAACCCCTATGTGTTCCAGAGCTTCTGGGAGTTCCAGAACGGCAAAATCAGCGAAGCCGAGTGGGAAGAACGCCTGCGCAACGGCAAACGCGCCGCCCACCACGCACTGGCGGAACGTGATACGGCCAAGGTTCTGGGGGTACTGTTCAACCGCATCTACACCTTGCGCAATCAACTGATGCACGGCGGTGCGACCTGGAACGGCAGCGTCAATCGCACACAGCTGCGCGACTGCACCAAACTGCTGGGCAAGCTGGTCCCTTTGATCATCCTGCTTATGCTCGACAACCCCGACACCCTCTGGGGCGACGCCTGCTACCCGGTGGTCAGCGACTGACCTCCTGACCCGGAGCCCTGACGTCCAGCCAACGCCACCATCGCGCCAATTGCCCGCCAGCCAGCGCACAAGCTGGCTGCGACACAAGCTGTCGCCCCCCGCTCACACAATGGAACAAACCTGCCCACAGGCCAACGTCACTGCTGCCCAAGTGGTGCGCTGGATACAAGGAGCGCCAAAGTGCCTGAAATGCTCATCACGTTCGGAATGCAACTCGACGGTCAGCGGGCTACACAGCCCGGCAATCGGCTAGGCGCCCTGACAGTCGGGCCACAAGGTTTGCTGGACATCCTCGAAGGCCAGCTGGGCCTGCTCGCCGTGCGGCCATGTGCAGCGCAGCGCGCAGCCGCGTACCGCGCCTGCCTGGCCCAGTGCGATAACGGGCGACGCTTCTATCACGCCAGCTTCAGCGCCGACGAACTGGGCGTGGCAGCCACGCTGCTGGCCTGGCGCGACGACTTGTACCTCCACGGCTGGGACGGACGCGCAAAAGCAGTTGCCAGCCAACGGATCAACGACCTTGCCGAAGTTGAAGCCGATGCTTGCGAGGTCGTGCCACCGTCCATCGGGCAACGACTGCAACAGGTTGCCGAAGCGTTGGCCGTTCGCCGCGCCTGCATTACCAACGTGTACCTCAGCGATGCATGGGAGGTGTACCCCCTGGCCTGGCAACGGGTGCTGCAACGGCTGCCTCACGCGCAGCTGCCTAACCCGTCGGGTGCTGCACCAGGTTTCTCGGGCAGTTGCAGGCGGTGTTGCGCGACAGTGTTGCAGGCGCGCCCGTCTCCCCCGTGCCCTGGCAGGATGACGGAAGCGTCCGGGTGGTTCAGGCGCAGACCCGAACGCTGGCCGCTACCTGGCTCAGCCGCACATTGCCCCAAGGCCGGCAGACGCTGCTGGTGGCCACTGCCGACGGCGCCTGCCTGGACAGCCACCTGGCAGGTGCGAACCAGGCCCGGCATGGCCTTTCTGGCAGCAGCATTCTGCGGCCGGCCTTGCAAGTCTTGCCGCTGACGATGGAATTGCTCTGGGCACCGCTGAATTACCCGGTGCTTCTGCAGTTCCTGACCCATCCGATCAACCCCGTTCGGCTGTTTGCCCGCCGCCAGCTGGCAGCCAAGATATCCAGCATGCCCGGCATTGTCGGGGCCGAATGGGACAGGCTGCTCGAACGCATCAGCGCGTACTACGGCCCTGACGCGCCAAGTGTTCGCACGTCTATCGAACATTGGCTCGAAGCACCCACGTTTTCCCCTGACACGGGTGCTCCGCTGAACGAAGTGCAGGTGCGCGTTCAGCGCTTGCAAGCGTTCTTTCAGCTGCGCCTGGGGCACCAGGACCCAGCACAGCGCCAGGCAGCGCAGGCCGGCCATGGCCAATGTCAGGCAGCGCTGCAGGCACTGGCCGCCCTCGAGCAGCAAGGTGTCGAGTTCCTGCGCCCACGGCAGTTGCAGCAGGTTGTCGAGCAAGCGACTGCAAACGGTTCGGACAACCCGCTGCTGGCGGCACAGGCCGGCGCCTACCTGACCGTCACTCGCCCGGGTGCAGCCATCGAACCGGCCGACACTGTGACATGGTGGAACCTGGCCATGCCGGCGTTGCCGGCACGCTCCCCGTGGTCCAGAGCTGAAAGCCGCCAATGGGCAGACCTGGGTGTCGCCTTGCCCGACAGCACCGCGCAACTGGCTCAGGCAGCCCAGGACTGGCTGCGTCCCGTCCTGGCAGCACGGCAGCAGTTGACACTGGTGCTGGCGCCGCCCCAGGAAGAGCCCCACCCGCTCTGGCAGTTGATCGAAACGGTCGTCAGCCAGCCGCACGTGCACGCATTGGAGGACCTCATGCTCGCGCCAGGGCCGTTGTGCCAGGCACAAACCCTGCACGCGCTGCCGCTACGCAAACGCTGGTGGAAGCTGCCTGCCGGCACCCCACTGGCTGCGCCAGAGAAGGCTTCGTATACAAGCCTTAACCTGTTGCTGTTCAACCCTTACCACTGGCTGCTGCAGTACGGTGCCAGGATCCAGGCCAGCAACAGCCCCAGCTTGAGCGACAGCTATCGACTGAATGGCGCGCTCGCACACCGCCTGGCCGAGCGCTTTTTCAACGTGCCGGACGCGCTGACGATGTCCACTGACGCGTTCGATACCTGGTTCGCCACGCACTTCGAGCAGGTGGTGCTCGAGGAAGGGGCGGTCCTGCTGATGCGCGGCCGTGGCGCCGATCTGGCAACACTGCGCCACCGCGTACGTCGCGCAATGATCCAGCTGCGCAGCCACTTCGCACGGGCCAATGTCGTGGCTGTCACCACTGAGCAGCCACTGGCCGGCACCTTCGTGGGCGGTGCGCTGGCAGGCTCGGCAGACCTGGTAGTGACCACCGCAAACGAACTGCGTGCGGTCGTCGACATGAAGTGGGCCGGTGGCAAGAAGTACCCCGACCAACTTCAGGCCAACCGCCATCTGCAACTGGCGATCTATGCCGAACTGCTGCAGCAGCAGACCGGCTCGGTGCCATCCGTGGCGTATTTCATTCTGGAGCCT
The DNA here is from genome assembly GCA_041071465.1 of Pseudomonas putida. Lineage (NCBI taxonomy): Bacteria > Pseudomonadati > Pseudomonadota > Gammaproteobacteria > Pseudomonadales > Pseudomonadaceae > Pseudomonas > Pseudomonas putida. Next base: position 5,725,182 of record CP163498.1, read on the forward strand.
GCACGCTTGCTGACACCGGACGACCGCGTGTTCGCCGACGCGCAACAGGTGCCTGCCAACCCCCAGGCAACACCCGCGAGCTGTGGCAGGCCTTCATCAAAGCCTGGAAATGGCGGCAAGGGCAGCTTGCCGATGGCCACTTCGAGCTGGCACTGGTAGGCATCGAGGAGGACGAGGCTTCCCAGCCACCGGCGCATGCACTGGCCATGGAATACCTCAAAGAAGCCTACAACGACTACCTGAGCTTGGCTGGATGGGAGCAATGAGCATGTCCGACAACCCGCGCATCACGTTCATCAGCGCTGGCGCTGGCAGCGGCAAGACCTATCGGCTCACGGAGCTTTTGTACCAGGAGCTGACCAGCCAACAGGTGCAGCCAGAGGGCATCATCGCCACCACGTTCACCCGCAAAGCCGCTGCCGAGCTGCGCGAGCGCGTGCGCAGCCACCTGCTCGACAAGGGGCAGGTCGGCCTGGCCAGCGCTATGGGCCAGGCACGCATCGGTACGGTAAACAGCCTGTGTGGCCAGTTGCTCGAGCACTTCGCCTTTGAAGCCGGCATGCCACCGCAACAGCGCGTGCTGGAAGAAGAGCAGGCGAAGGTGCTGCTCAACCAGGCCGTCGATAGCGTCCTTGACGGTACGCGCATGGAGGCGTTCCTTGCCATCAGTCGGCGCCTGGGGCTGGAGGTTACCCTGCAGCAGAGCGACCTTCCGAGTGACAGCTGGCAAGACGCACTACGCCGACTGCTGGATCAGCTGCGCAGCAATGACATTGACCTTGAGCGCGCGCGCGACTTCGCTGCGCGTAACGCCCAGGACCTGCTTGCGCACTTCCCCAGCGTGACCAGCAGCGATCTGGACGCTGAGCTGCTGCGCACCCTTCCCGATGTGCTTGCACTGCTGCAAGCCGCCAACAGCAAAGTCAAGCTGACAGCAACGTACATCACCTTGCTCAAGGACTTCCAGCGTGAGCTGCAGCAAGGCAATGCCCGCTGGAGCGACTGGGCAAAGCTGGCTAAAACGGCACCGGAAGCCAAGCTGACACCGTTGGTGGCCGGCGTGACCGAAAGGGTACAGCGCTATGCCGAGCACCCGCGCCTGCACGCCGATCTGAGGGAATACCTGGACCAGATATTCAACCTCGCCATCGATGCCTTGCAACTGTACAGCCGTAACAAGATCGAGCTGGGCGTGCTGGACTTCGCCGACCAGGAACATGCGTTGCTCAGATTGCTGGACAACCCCGCGGTCATCGAGGTGCTGGAGCAAGAACTGGACCTGGTCATGGTTGACGAGTTCCAGGACACCAGCCCTATGCAGTTGGCGATTTTCCTGAAGCTTGCCCGCATCGCCAAGCGGGTTTACTGGGTAGGCGATATCAAACAGGCGATCTACGGTTTTCGTGGCAGCGACTGCGCCTTGATGCAAGCCATCCTTGGCGCTTTGCCTGGCATGGGCGGGGTCAAAGAGGTATTGCCCAAATCCTGGCGCTCGCGCCCTGAGCTTGTCGAGTTGACCAACGAAGTGTTCACCCAGGCGTTCAGCAACAGCCTGTCCGCCGACGAGGTCCGGCTCACGCCTACTCGACAGGACCCGCTTGGCGGGCCCGCCTTTGCCAACTGGATACTCGATGGCAGCAATGCCGAGCAGCAGACCTGTGCACTTGCCGAAGGGATAGGGCAACTGCTCGAAAGCCGCTACCAGGTGTTCGACAAGACCACCCAGCAGGCCCGTGACCTGCAGGCTGGCGATATCACCGTGCTTTGCTACTCCCACAGCAATGTGGCCAAGGTAGCGGCGGCCCTGGCCGCCGCAGGCCTGCCCTGCTCCACCGCCCAGCCCGGGCTGCTGGCAACGCCAGAAGCGACACTGGCGCTGGCCTGCTTGCGCCGGTTGAATGACCCGACGGATACCCTGGCCACCGCCCAGATCGTCTCCATGACCAGCGCCGAAGAACCAGAAAGCTGGGTTGCAGAGCGCTTGCACTATCTGCACGCCGGGCACCCGCAAGGCCAATGGCGAGAACAAACAGTCGATGCGCATGCAGCACATCCGCTGGTCGCCGAACTGGCACGGCTACGTGCCGACCTGCCATTGCTGACGCCGGTCGAGGCGCTGCAGCGCTTGATCGCCGAATGCGACTTGGCCCGTTGCGTAACGGGCTGGTCGACCACGCCGGCACAGGCGCAGAAGCGCCTGGCCAACCTGGACGCGTTGCTTGAACTGGCGCAACGCTACCAAGACCTCTGTCGCAATGGGCTGGGGGCGGCATCGATTTCCGGGCTGGTGCTCTGGTGGGGCAAACCGCCGGCGCGGGCAATGATGCGCTGGCAACCCCGGCCCTGGATGCGGTCCGGGTGATGACTCACCACGCCAGTAAGGGCCTGGAGTGGCCCGTGGTCATCCTGATGGACCTGGCGCGGGACGTTGGCGAGCGGCTGTGGTCGGTTTCGGCGCAATCCGACAGTGCCCTGGACCCGAATGATCCATTGCGCGACCGCTTTATCCGTTACTGGCCGTGGCCACTGGGCAAGCAGAAAAACGTGCCGCTGGCGGACACCATCGGCAAAACCCCCGCTGCCAAGGCGTGCCGCGATGAGGCTGTCGAGGAAGCCAAGCGCCTGCTGTACGTGAGCATGACCCGCGCCCGTGATTTTCTGGTGATTGCTCGTTCCAGCAGGCGGTTGACTGGGCCGTGGCTAGATTGCGTCCAGGCTCCATGGCTGACGACCGAAGCAGGCACACATGAATTGCAGCTGAAAAGTGGAACAACCGTGCGCGTCGAGCATCGCACGCTTGGCGCCGGCAGTGCGCCAGTCATTGCAACAGCCACCACCAACCAGCTGCACTGGTTTGCGTCCCCCGACAGCGTTACACCTCGATTGCCACTTGGGGTGCAGCCTTCGGCCACCCAGGCCAGCGCGCTTGCTGGTGCACAGGAAACCTGCCGTATCGGTAGCCGCATCACCTTGCAAGGCAACCCGGACATGAGCGCAGTAGGCACTGCGATTCATGCCAGCCTTGGCCTGTCGTTCAGCGACCCGGAGCGCCCGATAAGCCAGGACGAGGTTAACCGATTGCTGCGGGGCCTGGACGTACTCGAACACGTCGATGCCCGCCAGGTACTGGCCCAGGTGACGGCCTTGCATGCCTGGATTGCAAGTCGCTGGCCCCACGCCGACGCGGAGGCTGAATACCCGGTACAACAACTGCTGGATGCCGGCCAGGTACTGGATGGCCGCATTGACCTGCTGTTGGCCACCCCAGAGGGTTGGGTGTTGATCGACCACAAGTCCAACCCGGCACCCGAGGCGCAATGGCAGCGGCTGGCGGCAACGCACGCGGGGCAGTTGCAGGCCTACGCCAAGGCTGTGGAGGCCGCATCAGGCAAGCCGGTGACAGAGGCCTGGCTGTTCTTGCCCGTAGCTGCCGGTGCCGTTCGCGTGTTCTGAAAACCAGCCACTTGCAAGGTTTGCAGATAGACTCAGGCGGCCTGACTGAGCAGGCCGCCCCATTTACCAAGGAAAGAACATGACGTTGTACGAATCCATTGTCCTGGAAACCCGTAATGGCGCTCTGGGAGATACTTTCGAGCTTCAAGAGCTCACGTCCGAGCACCGCCGGGTAATGTGCCCGAACGGGCCAGCGCTGGTCGAAAAGTATCGAATCGGTTTCGAGTTTTTCATGAGAACAGCAATCGGCACCACCATCGCCAACTATGCCCGTGACGCTCACAGCGGCGCAGGCGGCTACAACGTCAACAAGGGCGCCGCCGCCAAATTCCTGCGCGTGGCGCACAGTACCTACAAGGTTCTCGCAGACGATCAATAGCCGTAACTGCAACCTCACACCGGGGCTTTAGCGAATTACCCCAGCAACTGGCTCAACACCGCGCGCAACTTCCCCGGTTTTACCGGTTTGTTCAGCAATGGTGCGCCAAGCTTGTGCAAGGCCCGCCGGCATTGATCGCTGCGGTCGGCGGTGATGATCACCGCCGGTATCGGCGCGGCAAAGTGCTCACGCAAGTGCCTGACCACCTCGCAGCCCACCACACCATGGTCCAGGTGGAAATCCGCCAGGATCAGCTCTGGAGCGCGCTCTTGCAAGGCCTGCAAGGCGCCTTCCTGGTCGGTTGCGGTTACCACTTCACAGCCCCACTGCCCTAGCAGCGCGCCCATGCTTTCAAGGATGCTCACCTCATTGTCCAGCACCAACAGGCGGCGGCCCGGCAGCGGGTTGCCGACGCTTGGCAGCGGCACGGCCTGGTGAGCGGCCAGGGGCGCCGCTTTACCAAGCGGCACTTCGATGCTGAACATCGAGCCACGCCCAGGCCACGAACGCACTTCGATCCGATAGCCGAGAATCTTGGCGATCCGTTCTACGATCGCCAACCCCAGGCCCACGCCCTTGCGATCCGCCGCGCGGCCAACGTCCAGCTGGTTGAATTCGAGAAAAATGGCCTGCAGCCGATCCTGCGCAATGCCCCGCCCGGAATCCCACACCTCCAGCCGCAAATGGCCGCCGCGGCGCCTCGCGCCGAGCAGGATCCGCCCCTGGTCGGTGTACCGGCACGCGTTGCTGAGGAAGTTGCGCAGGATACGTGTCAGCAACCGCAGGTCAGTGCAGATGGCATAGTCGGCTATGCGCGCATGCAGCTTCAGGCCTGCAGCATCGGCGACCGAGCTGAACTCCGAGACCAGCGGCGCGAACAGCTCATCCAAGCGGTACACGGCTACGTCCGGCTTGACCGCCGCCTGGTCGAGCCGAGAAATGTCCAGCAGGTCGGTCAGCAGGTCTTCGGCGCCTTCCAGGGCCTGGTGGGTGCGCTCCACCAACACATGCTCGGCCTCTGGCAACGGCCGCTCGCGCAAGGTGGAGATCAGCAGGCGCGCAGCGTTCAGCGGTTGCAGCAGGTCATGGCTGGCGGCGGCGAGGTATTTGTCCTTGCTGCGGTTGGCCGCCTCTGCGGCATCACGCGCCTCCAGTAATTCATCGGTACGCGCAGCAACCCGCTGCTCCAGTTCGTCATTGAGCTGTTGCAGGCGCTGCTGGGCCAGTTTGCGTTCGGTGATGTCGGCGACAAACCCCTCTACTATGCCCTCCTGGCCGGGCTTGAGCAGCAGGTTCATCAGCACATCGAGGTGGCTGCCGTCCTTGCGCCGCAAACGGGTTTCGTAGCCATGCAGGCTGTGCTCGCGGGCGAGGATAGCGGTAATGGCCTGCAACTCCTCGGTGCCGCCGTCAAACAGGTGTGCGGCCAAGTCAGTCAGGGAAAACAATACCGCTTGCGGGTCGTCGTAACCGAGCATGCGCGCCAGCGCCGGGTTGGCGGCACGCATGCCGTCCTGCAGGCTGGCCTGGAAAATCCCGTGCACGGCGTTTTCGAACAGCCACTTGTAGCGGTTGCGTTCGGCCTCCAGTTCGTCCAGACGGGCGGAAAGTTCCGGGTAGTGGCTTTTGCGCGCCGAGTGGTCGCCCAGCCCCAGCAGCCCGGCCAGCGCCCGTTGCTGCTCGTCAGAGGGCCTCGCCATAGACCACCTCAACATCACGCTGGCTCGACGCACGGGGGTTGGTGAGGATGCACGGGTCATCCATCGCATGTTGCGACAGGAACGGAATATCGGCAGTACGCACCCCATGCAGCCCCAGGGTTTCATGGAAGCCGATGGCGTGCTTCAGGGCAATCAGGTGCTCCACCAGGCGGCCGCAGATTTGCCGATGGTTGAGGCCACGGCAGTCGATGCCGAATACCTCGGCAATCACTTTGAAACGCTCGGGTGCCGAACTGTAGTTGAACGCCACCACGTGCTCCACCAGCACCGCGTTGCACAAGCCATGGGGCAAGTCGAGGAACCCGCCCAGGCTGTGCGACATGGCATGCACCGCGCCCAGAATCGCATTGGAGAACGCCAGCCCCGCCTGCATGCTGCCGAGCATGATCTTCTCGCGCAGGGCAATATCGGTGGGGTTTGCAATCATCTCCACCAGGTTGCCATTGATCAGGCGCATGGCTTCCAGCGCATGGGGATCGGTCAGCGGGCCATGGCCGGTGGAGACGAAGGCCTCGATGGCATGCACCAGCGCATCGATGCCGGTGCAGGCCGACAGGAACGGGTCCATGCTCAGGGTGGTTTGCGGGTCGATCAGCGACACGTCCGGCACCACCGCCTTGCTGACGATGGAGAACTTCATGCGCTCCTGCTGGTTGGAAATGATCACGAACTGCGACACGTCCGCCGAGGTGCCGGCGGTGGTCGGGATCAGGATCAGTGGCGGGCTGGGCACGCGGATCATATCCACGCCTTCGAACTCGAGGATGCTGCGCCCGTGGGCGACCACGATGCCGATGGCTTTGCCGCAATCCATCGGGCTACCGCCGCCAACGGCGACGATAACGTCACAGTGGTTCTGCCGGTAGATCTCGGCGCCGAGCATTACCTCTTCGACTCGAGGGTTGGGAGACACGTCGGTGTACAGGCAGTAGTCGATGCCCTGGGCCTGCAGGCTGGCCTCCACATCCGCCACCCAGCCGGCGGCGATCACGCCGGGGTCGCTGACCACCAGGACCTTGCGTGCACCGAAGGTCTTGGCGTAATTGGCGACATTGTGCCGGCAACCGGCACCAAAGATGATTTCAGGCGATACGAACTTGCGAAGCGGGCTGAAACTCTGGCTCATCGGAAAGCCTGTTCTTATTGTTCTGGAAGGTAACCGCCAGCGTAAAGCATCCGGCCGCGAAAGCAACCAGACCAAAGCGGGGCCACGGTTCATTCGACCCAGGCCTTGGCGCGGGCCACCTCCAGGAACGCCAGCACGTCCTCTTCGAGCCCTGCTGCGCTGGGGAAGCGTCTTGCCAGGCGATCTATGATGGCAGCCACGCTACGCTGGCCGTCCAGCAGCTCCAGTACCCAACCGGCACTGGCGTTGAGCTCGATGATGCCTCCGGGGTACAGCAGCACATGGCAAGCCTGCAGCGGCTCCCAGTGCAGGCGGAAACCTTTGCCCAAAGCCAGTGTGTGCTCGCGATCGATCAGCTTCACAGGGGCATCGGCACTGAAGGCCCGGCCACCGATGCGGTGGCCGGGCAGGCATCAGCGATTGGCGAAATACATCGTCACTTCGAAGCCAATGCGCAAGTCGGTGTAAGCGGGTTTATTCCACATCGGGCAAGTCCTCTTCTTGTGCCGGAGAATTCCGGTAGAAGCATTAATGCACGGGGGCGGGCTGGGCCGAATGCTACTTTGGAACGAGCTTACGGGGTGCGTTGGTAGGGGCCTCTTCGCGGGCACGCCCGCTCCCACAGGCCTGCAGTTGTGCGGTCCCTGTGGGAGCGGGCGTGCCCGCCAAGCAAGCGGCGTGGTTTAGAAGAAGCCCAACGGGTTGATGTCGTAGCTCACCAGCAGGTTCTTGGTCTGCTGATAATGGTCGAGCATCATCTTGTGGGTCTCACGGCCAACACCCGACTTCTTGTAGCCACCAAACGCTGCATGCGCCGGATACAGGTGATAGCAGTTGGTCCATACCCGCCCGGCCTTGATCCCCCGGCCCATGCGGTAGGCGCGGTTGATGTCGCGGGTCCACAGACCGGCGCCCAAGCCGAATTCGGTGTCGTTGGCGATCGCCAGCGCTTCAGCTTCGTCCTTGAAGGTGGTCACGCCCACCACCGGGCCGAAGATTTCTTCCTGGAACACGCGCATCGTGTTGTTGCCCTTCAACAGGGTCGGCTGGATGTAGTAACCGCTTGCCAGGTCGCCCTGCAGCCGCTCGGCACTGCCGCCAGTCAGCAGCTGCGCGCCCTCCTCCTTGGCAACCTGCAGGTACGAAAGGATCTTGTCGTACTGTTGCTCGGAAGCCTGGGCACCGACCATGGTCTCGGTATCCAGCGGGTTGCCACGTGTGATCTTGGCGATTTTCTTCATCACCTCGGCCATGAACGGCTCGTAGATCGATTCCTGGATCAGCGCCCGCGACGGGCAGGTGCATACCTCGCCCTGGTTGAAGAACGCCAGCACCAGGCCTTCGGCGGCCTTTTCGATGAACGCGGGCTCGGCCTGCATGATGTCTTCGAAGAAGATGTTCGGCGACTTGCCGCCCAGCTCGACGGTGGACGGGATGATGTTCTCGGCCGCGCACTTCATGATGTGCGAACCCACCGGGGTGGAGCCGGTGAAGGCGATCTTGGCAATGCGCTTGCTGGTAGCCAGGGCCTCGCCAGCCTCGCGGCCAAAGCCCTGGACGATGTTCAGCACACCGGCCGGTAACAAATCGGCGATCAGCTCGGCGAAAATGGTGATCGACAGGGGCGTTTGCTCAGCCGGCTTGAGCACCACGCAGTTGCCGGCGGCCAGCGCCGGGGCAAGCTTCCAGGCGGCCATCAGCAGCGGGAAGTTCCACGGGATGATCTGCCCGACCACGCCCAACGGCTCATGGATGTGATAGGCCACGGTGCCTTCGTTGATCTCGGCGGCACCACCTTCCTGGGCACGGATGCAACCGGCGAAGTAACGGAAGTGGTCCGCCGCCAGCGGCACGTCGGCATTCAAGGTTTCGCGCACGGCCTTGCCGTTGTCCCAGCTTTCGGTGACGGCCAGCACTTCCAGGTTCTGTTCGATGCGGTCGGCGATTTTCAGCAGCATCAGGGCGCGGTCTTGCACCGAGGTCTTGCCCCAGGCTTGAGCGGCGGCATGCGCGGCGTCCAGGGCGCGGTCGATGTCCTGGGCAGTGGAGCGCGGGAATTCGGCAATCGGCTGGCCATTGACCGGCGAACTGTTGGTGAAGTATTGGCCAGCCAGCGGCGGCACGAACTCGCCATTGATGAAGTTGCCGTAGCGTGGTTTGAAGGACACGACGGCACCTGGAGTTCCGGGTTGTGCGTAGATCATGCTGAGCCTCTGCGGGTCGATGCCTGTCCCACGACAGGCGATGGACCGATGGTAAAATGCCCCGCGTGCCGGGCGAATGCATCGTTGGCAGCGGGGCTCTCGTCATTTGGTAGTAGGGTTACAGCGTTATGGCTGAGCGCTTGCCGTTTGCTGCAACTGTTTGGGCAGTTTGAAGGTCCAGAGCATGCCGCCCTGGTTGAAGTCCTTGACCCGCTTGGCCACTTCGCCGCCCCACAGCGGCACCGCACCACCCCAGCCGGAAACCACCGAAACGTATTGTTCGCCGTCCATTTCCCAGGTCACGGGCGAGCCGAGCACGCCGGAGCCGGTCTGGAACTCCCAGACCTTGTCGCCAGTCTTGGCATTGAAGGCCTGCAGGAAGCCTTCCGGCGTGCCGGTGAACACCAGGTTGCCCTTGGTGGTCAGCACCCCGCCCCACAGCGGCGCGTAGTTCTTGTGGCGCCACACTTCCTTGCCGCTGATGGGGTCGATGGCGCGCAGCACGCCGATGTAGTCTTCGTTGAGCGGCTTGATGGTGAAGCCGGCGCCGAGGAACGCCGCGCCCTTCTTGTAGGCGATGCCTTCGTTCCAGATGTCCATGCCCCACTCGTTGGACGGCACGTAGAACAGCCCGGTGTCCTTGTTGTAGGCCATCGGCATCCAGTTCTTGGCACCGAGGAAGGCCGGGGCGACGAACACCGAGCTGCCCTTGGCCTCGCTACCCGGCGCGCCTGGGCGGCTGGCGTCGTTGTAGATAGGCCGGCCATCCTTGTCCAAACCGGTGGCCCAGGTGATCTTGTCGACGAAGGGGAAGCCGCGGATGAACTTGCCGTTGGTGCGGTCCAGCACGTAGAAGAAGCCGTTGCGGTCGGCCGTGGCGGCAGCCTTGACCTCCTTGCCGCCGTCCTTGTAGTTGAACGAGATCAGCTCATTGACGCCGTCGAAGTCCCAGCCATCATGGGGCGTGCTCTGGAAGTGCCATTTGATGGTGCCGTCGTCCGGGTTCAGCGCCAGGCGCGACGAGGAGTACAGGTTGTCGCCGGGGCGCAGGTGCGAGTTCCACGGCGCAGGGTTGCCAGTGCCGAACAGGATCAGGTTGGTTTCCGGGTCGTAGTACCCGCCCAGCCATGGCGCCGCACCGCCGGTCTTCCACAGGTCGCCAGGCCAGGTCTTGCCCGCCTCACCGCCAGAAATACCGTTTTCGATCGCCTTGCCATCCTTGTACACATAACCCATGTGCCCTTCCACGGTGGGGCGCATCCACAGCAGCTCGCCGTTTTCCGGGTTGTACGCCTGGATCTTGCCCACCACGCCGAACTCACCACCGGCAACGCCGGTGATCAGCTTGCCGTTGACGATCATCGGCGCGGCGCTGATGGAGTAGCCTTCCTTGTGGTCGGCCACTTTCTTGCTCCAGACCACCTTGCCGGTGTCCTTGTTCAAGGCCACCAGCTTGGCGTCGAGGGTGCCGAAGAACACCAGGTCGCCGTACAGCGCCACGCCACGGTTGATCACATCGCAGCACGGGCGGATGTCATCCGGCAGGCGTGCATCGTATTGCCACAGCTTCTTGCCGGTGCGGGCGTCCACGGCGAACACCCGCGAGTAGGAGCCGGTCAGGTACATCACCCCGTCCTTGATCAGCGGCTGGGCCTGCTGGCCGCGCTGCTTCTCACCGCCGAAGGAGAACGCCCAGACCGGCCGCAGTTCCTTGACGTTGTTGGCATTGAGCAGGTCCAGCGGGCTGTAGCGCTGGCCCTGCACGCCCAGGCCGTTGGTCACGATCTGCTGCGGGTTCTTCGGGTCCTGGAGGATTTCTTCATTGCTGACAGCGGCGTGAGCCGCGCCGGCAAGCAGCATGGCGCTGAGCACCAGGCTCACGGCGAACAAGGGGCGACGTGGGGATCGGGTCATGACGGCTACCTTTGGCTTTATTGTTGTGTCCGGGAAAATTTCCCGGTGTGCCGAGAATTCTTGGTTGCCTACCCGGTTACCAACAATTGGCCGCAGTGCGGAGATTTCTAGTTCCTTGGTATCGGCTTGGGATTTGCGTGGGGGCACAGATCGAGCGCCGCCCGCGCGGCGCTCGATCTCACAGGCGCAAAAAATGCCATGACGAACCCTAAAAAGCCTCACCGCCCCCATCCACCCGCCGCAGCTGCTGTCGCTCATAACGCGGATACAGATGGCTGACACTGCGAATCAGCTCATACCGCGTCAAGCTGATCCCGGCAAACCTCTCAGGGATGGGCCTGCGAATCATCTCTGCCATGTCATCGCCGCGCGCCGCGCCATCACGCATCAGGCCATCCAGCCAACCCAGGTAGTCACGCATCTGCGCGAACGGCTGCGCATCACTGGCCACCGGGCCGTGGCCGGGCACCAGTTGCTTCCAGGGCAACGCCTGCAAGGTGTCCAGGTCCTTGAGCCACACCTCCAGCCCCGGGCTGTTGGGCGTGGTCAGGGCACGTTCGTAGAACACCAGGTCGCCGGCGAACAGCACGCCGGTGTTTTCATCGAGAATCGCCAGGTCGGCACCGGTATGCCCGCTCAGCGCCAGCAGCCGCAGGCGGTGCCCGCCCACTTCACGCCCCCCCGGCTGCAGCACCTGGGTCGGCAACACCACCTCGGTACCGCGCATCCAGTCGCCAACCAGGCGGTACATGTTTTCGGCCATGGCGTCGCCTTGCTGGCGCAGCAGGTCGCGGGTGCCGGCCAAGGCGCCAATCGGCACATCTGCAAAGGCCTGGTTGCCCAGTACGTGATCAGGGTGATGATGGGTCAACAGCACTTCCAGCACCGGCTTTTCGGTGACGGTGGCAATCGCCTGACGCATCGCTTCGCCATAGCGTTTCGATGGCCCGCTGTCGATGACCACCACACCACTGTCGGTGACGATGAATGCGGTGTTGACCACATTGCCGCCATTGGCCTTGGCAAAATTGTCGGTGCTGCCTTCCAGCAACCAGGTGCCCTCGGCGATCTGCCGGGGAGTGAGCCGGTATTCCAGGTCGGCCTGGGCCGGCAGCCCCAGGCACAGTAGCAATAGCAGGGTCCAACGCATGACGGCGCCTCTGGTCTGGGGTGAAGTCGGGCAACTGCTCAGGGCACCGCTGCCTCGAACTGGTTGCCGCTGTTGTCCTGCAACAACAGCCGGGTTGGCCCGGTGCCGCGGATGTCAAAGCCCAGGTTGGGGTTTTCGCTGACCGCCGGGTACAGCTCGAGGCTCGCCAGGCGCTGGCCGTCGTCGCCTTGCAACTCGGCATGGTTGAGGAAGAACTCGGGAATGCCGCTGACCAGGCCGTTATCCATCGGGTGGGCCACCTGCAGGCGCAGGCGGCTGCTGTCGCCACGCGGGTAGCGCCCGCCCAGCACTTCACCGAGGTGCTCCTCCCAGCCGGGTTGGGTACGGACTACGCTGGGCGCGGTACACCCGCCACCTGCGGCATCAATCAGGGTCGAGCCGACATGCCACAGGCCATCGCGCGTCAGCACGGCGGCACGCAGCGGCGTGGCCTGCTCGATACGAATACGGATCGACAACCAGGGCAGCACGCGCTCGCCAGGCTGGAAGTCGACGATGCGCGGCAGCGGGTTGAGTTCGGCCCAGGCGATGATCCGCACCACCTCGCCTGTGAACGCCCGGGCGTCGATCTCCAGCGGCACCTGCCGCGCGTCCTCGGCAAAGGGCGGCGCCAGCAGTTTTACACGGTCATCGAACACGAACGCTGCCTGGCCCAGTATCTGCTTGTGGTAGAAGTCCCACATGACCGAGGGCACCGGGTCTATGTGGGTGCCCTGCGTCGCAGCCTGGGCCGCCAAGGGCATCCAGCAGGCCAGCAGGAACGTCGCTCGCCAGTTCATGGCCACTCCTATTGATACATCTCCGGGACCTCGTAACGCAGGCCGTAAGTGGCATACATCGCCTTGAGCCGGCCATCACGGATCATGCCCTCGAGGGCCTCCTCCACCGCATAGGCCAACTGCCGGTTGCTTTCGTGCACAGCCATGCCGATTTCCCAGGCTTGCTTGCCAAGGTTCGGGTAGGCGTTTTCCGCCAGGGCCAGTTGCGGGTCGGCGGCTTGGTGCAGCTGCCAGTCGACCTCGCCGCGCATCGCCATCACCGCGTCCACCTGGCCGGCCTGCATCGCGGCAAATGCCTGCTGCACGTTGGGGTAATGGTGGGTCTTGGCGCTGAGCATGCCGTTGAACACCGAGGTCAGGTAGAACGACGGCACGCTGTCGACCTCGACCCCGATCGGGTGCTGCTGGAACACCGCCACACTGGCCACCGAGGCCAGCCGGCGCTGGTCATAGGCCACCTGCCAGCGCTCTTGCTGATAGGGGCCGAACATCACCACCTGGGCGTTTTCCAGCTCGCCCAGTTCGTTGCGCTTCTGCGCGTAATCGTGATCGTATGGCACCCGCATCATCAGGTCGGCCAATTGCTGGTGGCGCAGCGGGCTGCCGCGCCAGATGTAGTCGCGCAGGTCATCGTCGAGCTTTTCTCCAGGCGGTGCCCAAATCAGTTGCAGGCGCACCCCCAAGGCCGTGGCGAGGGCCTGTGCCAGCTCCACATCGACGCCTCGCGGCTGGCCGTGGTCCTGGAAACTGTAGGGTGCGAAATCCTTGTACACCGCCACTTTCAACTCGCCGGCGGCGATGATCGCGTCGTAGTTGCGCACCTGCGCCTGAGCCACCGCGCAACACAGCAGCAGGCCACTCAACAGCACCGTCCACAGGCGCATGGCCGTCACTCCTCGACGTGCACGCTGTCCAGGTAGGTGCGCACCGCCCACAGCGCTTCCTGGCTCAGGTAATCGGCCATCTTAGGCATGTACACGCGGCCGTCGCGCACCGCACCGTGGCGCACCCGCTCAACGAACCACTCATCGCCGGCATCACCGGCATCGAGCATGCGCAGGTCCGGGGCGATACCGCCGGACTTGGCCTCCAGCCCATGGCAGGCCGCGCAGTTCTGGTTGTAGGCCGAGGCGCCGATTTCCACGGCCTTGTCGTGCTCGGGTGAGCTGCGGTAAGGGTTCACTGCCGCCCAACCGTCGCCGTCCAGGCTAACGCCAGCGTCCTTGATCGAGGTCAAGCCCTTGGTCTCCACGGCCTGGGGCACCACGTTGCCATGGGCCCAGGCCGTGCCGGTCAGCACAGCCCCGGCCAGCAACCCTGCAGCAAGCAACACATCGCGTTTTTTTGTCATTGTTATGCCCTCACCATTGCACGCAAAGCCTCAACCACAGAGGCCGTGCCGCCATCTTAGAAACAGCCCGCAGGCGGCCGAATGCTGCTTTGGTGGCCGGGCCTTACTCCCTTGGTAGTAGGGCTTGTGGCGAAGGGCCAATTGAGGTGCCGTGCGGGAACTCTTCCCGGCAAGGGCGGGAATTTTTCCGTATCCCGCAACCACCGCCCCACCCCACCCTGTGCAGGCCAAAACCTCCACTGGGAACTGCAACCATGACAATAAGATCGCTACCCGCCCTTTCCCCTCTGGCCTTGAGCGTGCGCGTCCTGCTGATGGCCGGTAGCCTGGCCCTGGGCACTGTGGCAACAGCGGCCACCCCCTCTGCTGCACCTGCCGGCAAGCACGTCACCTGGGAAGACATCGCCAATGACCACCTGACCACCCAGGACGTGCTGCAGTACGGCATGGGCACCAACGCCCAGCGCTGGAGCCCGCTGGCCCAGGTCAACGACCAGAACGTGTTCAAGCTCACGCCGGCCTGGTCCTACTCCTTCGGCGACGAGAAGCAGCGCGGCCAGGAGTCCCAGGCCATCGTCAGCGACGGCGTGGTCTACGTCACAGGCTCCTACTCACGGGTATTCGCCCTCGATGCCAAGACCGGCAAACGCCTGTGGACCTACAACCATCGCCTGCCCGACAACATTCGCCCGTGCTGCGACGTGGTCAACCGCGGGGCAGCGATCTACGGCGACAAGATTTACTTCGGCACCCTAGACGCGCGGGTCATCGCCCTGGACAAAAACACCGGCAAAGTGGTGTGGAACAAGAAGTTCGGCGACCACAGCGCCGGCTACACCATGACCGGCGCACCGGTGCTGATCAAGGACAAGACCAGCGGCAAGGTCCTGCTGATCCACGGCAGCTCCGGCGATGAATTCGGCGTGGTCGGCCAGCTGTTCGCGCGCGACCCGGACACCGGCGAAGAGGTGTGGATGCGGCCTTTCGTCGAAGGCCACATGGGCCGCCTGAACGGCAAGGACAGCACCCCAACCGGCGATGTCAAGGCGCCGTCCTGGCCAGACGACCCCACCACCGAAACCGGCAAGGTCGAGGCCTGGAGCCACGGCGGCGGCGCCCCTTGGCAAAGCGCCAGCTTCGACCCCGAGACCAACACCATCATCGTTGGCGCGGGTAACCCCGGCCCGTGGAATACCTGGGCGCGCACGTCGAAGGACGGCAACCCGCATGACTTCGACAGCCTGTACACCTCCGGCCAGGTCGGCGTCGACCCGAGCACCGGCGAGGTCAAATGGTTCTACCAGCACACCCCCAACGATGCCTGGGACTTCTCCGGCAACAACGAGCTGGTGCTGTTCGACTACAAAGATAAGGACGGCAAAGTGGTCAAGGCCACCGCCCACGCCGACCGCAACGGCTTCTTCTACGTGGTAGACCGCAACAACGGCAAGCTGCAGAACGCCTTCCCCTTCGTCGACAACATCACCTGGGCCAGCCACATCGACCTGAAGACCGGGCGCCCGGTGGAAAACCCCGGCCAACGCCCGGCCAAGCCGTTGCCGGGTGAAACCAAGGGCAAGCCGGTGGAAGTCTCGCCACCGTTCCTTGGCGGCAAAAACTGGAACCCCATGGCCTACAGCCAAGACACTGGCCTGTTCTACATCCCCGGCAACCAGTGGAAAGAGGAATACTGGACCGAGGAAGTGAACTACAAGAAAGGCTCGGCCTACCTGGGCATGGGCTTCCGTATCAAGCGCATGTACGACGACCACGTCGGCACCTTGCGCGCCATGGACCCGACTACCGGCAAGCTGGTGTGGGAACACAAGGAGCACCTGCCGCTGTGGGCAGGCGTGCTGGCCACCAAGGGCAACCTGGTATTCACCGGCACGGGTGACGGTTTCTTCAAGGCGTTCGACGCCAAGACGGGCAAGGAGCTGTGGAAGTTCCAGACCGGCAGCGGCATCGTTTCGCCGCCCATCACCTGGGAGCAGGATGGCGAGCAGTACATCGGCGTGACCGTGGGCTATGGCGGCGCGGTGCCGCTGTGGGGCGGCGACATGGCCGAGCTGACCAAACCCGTGGCGCAGGGCGGCTCGTTCTGGGTGTTCAAGATCCCTAGCTGGGACACCAAGACTGCACAGCGTTGACCTGCAGCGGGGAGCGGGCCTGTGCCCCTCCCCGCATCAGCCCTTCTTCTGCATAGAGCCTTTCGCCATGAACTACTTACCCTTTGCCTTGCTGTTGGTGCTGTCCCCTGCCATGGCCGAGAATGCCGACGATGCTGGCAACGATGCCCCTTTGACCATCAACGGCTGCGTGATTGCCGAAGCCAGCCAGTGCCCGGGGGCCAACCTGCGCGGCGCCAAGCTGGCCAACCAGGACCTGCGCAAGATGAACCTGGCCGGCGCCGACCTGCGCGATGCCGACCTGCGCCATGCCCAGTTGGACCTGGCCAACCTGGAAAGGGCCCGCCTGCAAGGCGCCAACCTGACCCGCGCCAGCCTGCAACAGAGCAACCTGCGCTTGGCCGACCTGAGCAATAGCAGGCTGGTGGCCATTCAGGGCTGGGGGCTGTTCGCCCAAGGGGCACAGTTTGCCAAGGCCGACCTCAGTGCGGCCTACCTGCAGTTCGCCAGGCTGTCCGGGGCGAAGCTGCAGCAGGCCAACTTGCAGGCGGCGGACCTGGAGATGGCCTGGTTGAGCAAGGCTGATCTACAAGGGGCCAACCTGGGCGATGCCAACCTGCAGGAAGCAAAATTTGGCCAGAGCAACCTGGCCCGCGCCGATTTGCGCGGGGCGCGGCAGCATTACGGGAATTTTCAGGAGGCCAACATGGAAGGGTGCAAAGGGTGCCCTGAGACTTGGGACAAGTGAGCGCAGGGTTCGACGTGGGATGTGTGGCGCCTGGGAGACCGAGCGCCACTTCTGTCATGTCGGCCATCACCCCGCCACCCGTACCACCCCAAGGTCGATCCCCAGGTGCACCAGCTCGGCATGCGAGCTGACCTGCAACTTGCTCTTGAGCAAGGTCAGGTGGTTGGACACGGTCTTGGCACTGATACACAACTGCTCGGCAATCACCCGCATCGGCGTCCCCTTGGCCAGCATCGTGAAAATCTCCAGCTCGCGCTGGGTCATGCGCTGCAACCGTGGATCACTGGCGCTCTGCTGTGACGTGCACGCCAACTGGGTGGCCAGAGGCTGCTCGATGTAGGCATGCCCGGCCATCACCCGCTGCACCGCCTCGATCAACACCTCGGGCGCCGAGTTCTTCGTCAGGTAGCCCGAGGCCCCCGCGTCCAGCGCCTGACGCACCAGCGGCAGCTCGTCGTGCATGCTGAAAAACAGTACCCGCAGTTGCGGCAGGCGCTGGCGCAGGCGGCGGGTGGTTTCCAGGCCACTGATACCGGGCAGGCCAAAGTCCATGATCACCAGGTTGGGGACTTGCTCCTGCACCCGGGCCAGCGCCTCTTCACCACTGGCAGCCTCACGCACCTGCATCAACGGCAGCACCGCCCGCAGCAGGCTGGCGTAGCCCTGGCGGACCACGGCATGGTCATCGACCAACACGATATTCATCACACCTCCTTGGGAATGTTCAGGGCCAGCGCCCAGCCGCCACCCGGGCGGCTGAAAATACGCAGCTCCCCGCCCAGGCTACGGGCGCGCTCGGCCATCGAGTGCAAACCTAGCCCTGGGCGCTGGGGCGGGCGTGCGCCGCAGCCATTGTCGCGAATGAACAGGCGCAAACCCTTGGCACTGCGCTGCAGACGTACCCGCACCTGGCTGGCGCCGGCATGCCGGGCGACGTTGGTCAGCGCCTCCTGCAGCAAGCGGTACAAGTGCGTTCTGCTCGGCCCAGGCAGCGCCGGCAAGTGCTCGCCAACCCGTAGCCGGCATTCGATGCCCTGGCTGGCCTGCCACTGGCTCACCAGCAGGCCGAAAGCCTCGGCCAGCGGCATGTAGTGCAGCGCCACGGGGTACAGGTTGTGCACCAGCGCGCGAAAACCCTGCTGCAAGCGCTCGCAATTGAATTCGAGGGCGTGCGCCGTCTGCGTCACCACCGCAGGCTGATCGGCCACCATGCGCAACAGGCAGAGCTGAGCACGCATGCCGGCCAGGTACTGCCCCAGGTCATCGTGCAGGGTCTGCGCCAGCTGGGTACGCTCTTGTTCCTGCACCGCCAACAGGGCTTGGGTCAGGTGGGCATTGTCAGCCTGGGCCTGCTCCAGCGTGGCAGCCATGCGGTTGAAGTGTTCCGCCAACTGGCGCGCTTCCGGCAGGCCGGCTTCGCGCAGGCGTGCTGTCAATTGCCCGCCTGAAACCTGGCGCAAGGCACCCAGCAATTCCTCCAGCAGGCCCATGGCACGCCGCACCGCCCAGCGGATGGTCAACAGGCTCAACAACAGGGCCAGGCCGCACAGGCTCAGCAGTTGCTGCAGCGAATCCCAGACTTCGTCGATTTCATCCCGCGCATCCACGGCTATCAACACTCGGCGCCCGTCACTCAGCGCCAGCAGCCGACTGCTGTGATCGCGCTCGCCAAACAGCTGACGCCCCAGCCAGGCATCGACACCGCCTTGGTGTGGAAGCTGTGCAGCTTCACCCGGCGCCAGCCAGTGCACCCGCACATGGCGCAAGCGCTCGGTCAGGCCGGGTTGCAGGCTCGCCGGGTCACGCTCGGCAGTGTCGCCAAGGTACGCCACCACGGCTTCGGCAGACTGCAACTCACGCTCGACGTCCGCCACCGCCTGGTGCAACAGCACCCCGGCGCACGCCAGCGTCACCAGGGCAAAGCAGAAGGTGACCCAAAGGTTGATACGCCACAGGGCAGACAGGTTGATGAGGCGCATGGGCGGTTCTCCTCGGGGCGCTGCGGCCCATCGTAAAACCGTGGCCTGCGCGGTGAATTACTACCTTGGTACCGGCCGAGCGCTACTTTCTGCATATTTCCCCCTCCCGGCGGGGTTCCTATGCTGGCGCCATCTGCCGTGGAGTGTGTTATGCGCCAGCCTGCCCAACTTGCCTTGACCTGCCTGCTGGCCCTGGCCGCGACGTTGTCGGCGCCCTTGGTGTGCGCTGCAGAACCGTTGCAGGTGCGCATCGGCTACCTGGGCTATCGCCCCGACCCCGGCCCACTGCTGTCCAACATCATCCCCGAGCCTGCCGACGCCGGCCTGCAAGGGGCGGAACTGGCGATTGTCGACAGCAACAGCACCGGGCGCTTCCTGAAACAGCACTTCCAGCTGACCAGCGCCACGGTCGACAGCCCCGAGGCCCTGCTGCAGGCCGCCAACGCCCAACATGACCAAGGCCTGCGCCTGTTCGTGGTGAACGCCCCAGCAGCCAGCCTGCGCGCGCTGTCCGCCGCCCTGCCCGACAGCCTGTTGTTCAATGCCGGCAGCCCTGACGACAGCCTGCGCAGCAGCCAGTGCCTGGGCAATGTGCTGCACAGCCTGCCGGGCCGGGCCATGCTGGCCGATGCCCTGGTGCAGTTCCTGGTGCTGCGCAAGTGGCAGCGGGCGCTGCTGGTGGTCGGCCAGACCGAGGACGACAAAGCCTACGCCGACGCCCTGCGCCGCGCACTGAAGCGTTTTGGTGTGCAACTGGTCGCGGAAAAAACCTGGACCTTCGACAACGACCAGCGCCGCAGCGCCCAGGCCGACATGCCGTTGTTCACCCAAACCGCCGAATACGACGTGGTGCTGGTGGCTGACGAACGCGGCGACTTCGGCGAATACCTGCCCTACCAGACCTGGTACCCGCGCCCGGTGGCCGGCACCCAGGGCCTGACCCCCACGGGCTGGCACAAGACCGTGGAAACCTTCGGTGCGGCCCAGCTGCAAAAGCGCTTCGAGGCCCAGGCCGGGCGCTGGATGAACGACCGCGACTTCGCCGCCTGGATGGCTGTGCGCAGCGTCGCCAGCGCGGCCAGCAAGCTGCGCCAGGCCGAACCACGCGCGCTGCAGCAACTGCTGCTCAGCGAGCAGTTGCCGTTGGACGGCTTCAAGGGCCGCAAGCTCAGTTACCGCCCATGGAACGGTGAACTGCGCCAGCCGATTGCGCTGGTGCAGCCGCGGGCCCTGGTCAGCACCTCGCCGCAGGAGGGCTTCCTGCATCCCTTCAATGAAATGGACAGCCTGGGCTACGACAAGCCCGAAGTGACGTGCAGCTACCCCTGACCCAACAACCACAACAACAAGGAATTCGCCATGCGCCGCCCCTTCTTCCACCGGGCCCTGCTCTACCCCAGCCTGCTGTCGGGCGCCCTGGCGCTGGCCTGCGGGCACGCCACGGCGGCCACCGCCTGGGTCTCCAACGAAAAGGACAACAGCCTCAGCCTGATCGACATGCAAACACTGCAAGTCACCGAAACCCTGCCGGTGGGCCAGCGCCCGCGCGGCCTGCTGCTGTCCCACGACAACAAGCTGCTGTACATCTGCGCCAGCGATTCGGACCGGGTGCAAGTGATGGACGTGGCCACCCGCAAGATCATCAAGGAGCTGCCCTCCGGCAAGGACCCCGAGCAGTTCGCCCTGCACCCCAATGACCGCTGGCTGTATGTGTCCAACGAAGACGATGCGCTGGTGACGGTGATCGACACCGTGACCGACAAGGTGCTCGGGCAGATCGACGTCGGCATCGAACCTGAAGGCATGGCGGTCAGCCCCGACGGCAAATGGGCGGTCAACACCAGCGAAACCACCAACATGCTGCACTGGATCGACACCAGCACCCAGACCCTGGCCGACAGCACCTTGGTCGATCAACGCCCGCGCTTCGTCGAGTTCGACAAGGACGGCTCGAAACTGTGGGCCTCGGCGGAAATCGGCGGCACGGTGACCATCCTCGACGTGGCCACGCGCCAGGTGCTGAAAACCCTGAACTTCCAGATCAAGGGCGTGCACCCGGACAAGGTCCAGCCGGTGGGCATCAAGCTCAGCGCCGATGGCAAGTACGCCTTCGTCGCCCTGGGCCCGGCCAATCATGTGGCGGTGATCGATGCCAAGACCTACGAGGTACTCGACTACCTGCTGGTCGGGCGGCGAGTCTGGCAGTTGGCCTTTACCCCGGACCAAAGCCAGTTGCTGGCCACCAACGGTGTCAGCGGCGACGTTTCGGTCATCGATGTGAAGAACCTCAAGGTGCTCAAGTCGGTTAAGGTCGGGCGCTACCCCTGGGGTGTGGTGGTGACACCATGAACGCCCTCGATGTAAGTGACGTGAGCTTTGCCTATGGCGCGCGCGAGGCACTCCGGCAGGTCGGTTTCAGCCTGGCGCCCGGGCGTTTTGCCGCGTTGCTGGGCCCCAATGGTGCCGGCAAATCGACCTTGATCGCCCTGCTTACCCGGCTGTACGACCTGCAGCACGGCGACATCCGCGTGTGCGGCTGCTCGCTGCGCAACGCTGCACGCCCGGCATTGCGCCAGTTGGGCGTGGTGTTTCAACAAAGCACCCTGGACCTGGACCTGAGCGTTGAACAAAACCTGCGCTACCACGCCGCGTTGCATGGCCTGTCGCGGCGCCAGAGCGACCAGCGCGTCGAAGCCGAACTGGCCCGCCAAGGCCTTGGCGAGCGCCGGCGCGATCGAGTGCGCGAGCTGAACATCGGCCATCGCCGCCGGGTGGAAATTGCCCGCGCGCTGCTGCATGAACCACGCCTGCTACTGCTCGACGAGGCCAGTGTGGGCCTCGACCCGGCCAGCCGCCTGGCGCTCAACCAGCACCTGCGTCGGCTGTGCCGCGAGCAGCAACTGAGTGTGTTGTGGGCCACCCACCTGCTGGACGAAGTGCAGCCCAGCGATGACCTGTTGATACTGCATCAGGGGCGCCTGGTGGCCAGTGGCACGGCCGATGCGCTGAGCCTGGAGCACGGCGGCGACCTCGACAACGCCTTTGCCCGCCTGACCAGCACCCCTTCAGGAGCCGACGCCCAATGAACGCCTACTGGCAATGTTTCAACGGCATCATGCTGCGCGAATGGCTGCGCTTCGTGTTGCAGCGCACGCGCCTGCTCAGCGCCCTGGTGCGCCCACTGCTGTGGTTGCTGGTGTTCGCAGCCGGCTTTCGCGCGGCGCTGGGCATTGCCATCATCGAGCCTTACGACACCTACATCCCCTACGAGGTGTACATCATTCCGGGCCTGGCCGGCATGATTCTGTTGTTCAACGGCATGCAGGGCTCACTGTCGATGGTGTATGACCGCGAGATGGGCAGCATGCGCGTATTGCTGACCAGCCCGTTACCCCGGCCGTTTCTGCTGGCCAGCAAGCTGTTGGCGACCTCGTTGATATCCCTGCTGCAAGTCTATGCCTTCCTCGCCATCGCCTGGCTGTACGGCGTGCAGCCACCGGCTGCGGGCTTGCTGCTGGCGTTGCCGGCCTTGTTGCTGGTGGCCTTCATGCTCAGCGCCCTGGGGCTGTTGCTGTCGAACGCGATTCGCCAACTGGAGAACTTTGCCGGGGTGATGAATTTCGTGATTTTCCCGCTGTTTTTCCTGTCTTCAGCGTTGTATCCGCTGTGGAAGATGCGCGAGGCCAGCCAGTGGCTGTATTGGCTGTGCGCTGTGAACCCGTTCAGCCATGCCGTGGAGCTGGTGCGGTATGCGCTCTATGAGCGCCTGAACCTGCTGGCACTGGTGGTGTGCCTTGGGTTGACCGCATTGTTCACGCTGCTGGCGATACTCACCTTCAACCCCCAGCATGCGGCGCTGCGCAAGCCCCGCTGATCAACCAGGCTTGTGAGTGCGCCTTTCTTGTGGCGGCGGCCGCCTACTACTTTAGTACTGCCTTTGCTGTCTGATCGTCGCATTCACAACGCACCACCACTGGCATGTAATGGGCCTATAACAAAAAGGATAAAACCATGCCACGTGCCCCGCGCCCCCTGCTGGCTGCCCTTACGCTGTGTCTGTCACTGGGTATCGCCCACGCCGACACCGCGCCGTTGTTTACCGCCGAGGGCTATCGCGCCACCCTTTACCGCAGCCCGACCCCGCAACAGGTCGAAGGCGGCCAGGTCATCGACACCGCCACGCTGCAGCACCTGCTGGGCCAAACCCCCAGGCCGGTGCTGATCGACGTCTATCGCCGCCAATGGCTGCAAGGGCGCTTCATCGAAGACGAGCCGCACGCCAACCTCCCCGGCAGCCTATGGCTGGCCAACACCGGCGACGGCGAACTGACCCAGGCCTGGCAGGACTACTTCGTGCGTAACCTGCACAAAGCCAGCGCCGGTCACCCGGAGCAACCACTGGTGTTTTACTGCCGCTCCGATTGCTGGTTAAGCTGGAACGCGGTAAAACGCGCGAAAGCCCTGGGCTATAACAACCTGTATTGGTACCGCGACGGCGTGGATGCCTGGCAGCAAGCCAACCTGCCATTGCAGCCGGCGCAACCAGTGCCCTTCCCCTGAATTGCCTGCCTGCGCATGCGTGCCCCGCTCCATCCAATAAAAACAAGGTGAAAAGGCCATGTACAAAATTTTGATTGCCGACGATCACCCCCTGTTTCGCGAAGCCATCCACAACGTCATCAGCGATGGTTTCCAGGGCAGTGAAGTCATGGAAACCGCCGACCTGGACAGCGCCTTGGCACTGACTCAGGCACACGACGACCTCGACCTGATCCTGCTCGACCTGAACATGCCCGGCATGCATGGCCTCAACGGCCTGATCACCCTGCGCAACGAGGCACCGACCACGCCGGTGGTGATCGTTTCGGCCGAGCAGGAAAAGCAAATCGTGCTGCAGGCCATTACCTACGGCGCCGTGGGTTTCATCACCAAGTCCTCGCCACGCTCACAGATGATCGAAGCGATCGAGCAAATCCTCAATGGCAATGTGTACCTGCCGCCCGACATCATCCGCGCCCAGAAAAGCAGCACCAGCCGGCGCCACAACGACGCCCCGAGCTTCCCGCCGGAAATGCTCCAGGCCCTGACCCGCAAGCAGCTGCTGGTGCTCGAGCGCATGACCAAAGGCGAATCGAACAAACAGATTGCCTACACCCTGGATATCGCCGAAACCACGGTCAAGGCCCATGTTTCGGCGATATTGCGCAAACTCAATGTGCACAACCGGGTGCAGGCGATCCTGAGTGCCGGCGATATCGATTTCGCCGATTACCTACGGCGTTGACCTGCACCGGCCAGCAAATGGCTCATCGCTGTCTTGAGCTTCATCGGCCGCACCGGCTTGTGCATCAGGGTGTGGCCTAGCTCACGGATCTGTTGCTTGAGGTCGTTGCTGTAGTTGGCGGTGATCATCAGTGCCGGTAGCGGCTGGGCGCGGCGGGCATTGATCCGCGCCACCGCATCGACACCATTGCAATCGTTGTCCAGGTGGTAGTCGGCAATCAACAGGTCGGCCTCGGCGTGGTAGTTGTCCACCTGGCGCGCCAGGTCTTCCTCCGACAACGCGGTGACCACCTGGCAACCCCAACCCTCCAGCAAGGTGCGCATGCCGGCGCAAATCGCCGCATCGTTATCCAGCACCCACACCCGTGCACCACGCAGGCGCTCGAGCATCGGCTCGCACATCGCCTGGCTCGGTTGGGCCTTGGGTGCCGTGGCGCTCAGCGGCACTTCGACCGCGAACACAGAACCTTTCCCAAGCCACGAACGCACGCGGATCCGGTGGCCGAGGATGCCGGCGATCTTCTCCACGATCGCCAGGCCCAGGCCCAGCCCGCGGTCCTGGTCCGGGCGTTGCACATCACCGCGCTTGAATTCCAGGAACATGTCTTCCAGGTGCTCCTCGGCAATGCCGATGCCACTGTCCCATACCTCGATCCGCAGGCCACCACGCAGGCGCCGACACCCCAGCACCACACGCCCGCTGCGGGTATAACGGATGGCATTGCTGAGCAGGTTGCGCAGAATGCGCGCCAGCAACTGGATGTCGCTGCGCACCACGGCAGAACAGCCCACGAAGTGCAGCGCCAGCCCTTCGCTGCGCGCCACCTGGGCGTATTCGGCGGCTAGGTTGTCCATCAACTCGCTGAGGGCGAACGGGGCGACATCGGCTTTGATCACGCCGGCATCGAGCTTGGATATATCCACCAGGGTGCCGAGCAGGTTCTCCACATCCTGCAGCGAATTGCTGACATTGCGCACCAGGTGGCCAGCGTTCTGCGGCTCACGGCGTTCGAGCAGCGCACTGGTGAACAACCGCGCCGCGTTCAGCGGTTGCAGCAGGTCATGGCTGACCGCGGCCAAAAACTTGGTTTTCGACAGGTTGGCCTGTTCAGCTTCGCGCTTGGCCTCGCGCAGGCGCGATTCTGCCTGGCTGCGCTCTTCGATTTCGCGCAGCAACTGGTCGTTGAGGCTGGTCAGCTCGGCGGTGCGTTCGCGCACCCGTTGCTCAAGGTGCTGATAGGCCTGGTGCAGCGCCTGGGCGGTGTTGCGGCGTTCGGTGATGTCGCGGATCAGCACGAAAATACCCACCACTTCGCCGCTGGCCAGGCGGTTAGGCACGTAGGAGCGCAGCATGTAGCGCTCCTGGCCGTTGATATTGGTTTCGGCAAACTCGAAGGTTACGCTCTCCCCCGCCAGCGCACGTGCCACATAGGCTTCCAGGCGCTGGTAATGCTGCTCGCTGTGGGCCTCACGCAGGCTCTGGCCAAGCATCACCCCGTGCGGCCAGCAATACCATTCTTCGTAAACCTTGTTGGTGAACTCATAGACCAGATCAGCGTTCAGGTAAGCGATCAGTGCCGGGACGTTGTCGGTGATCAGGCGAATCTGGTGCTGGTGGGCAGTCTCGGCACGCTGCCGGGCCTCGCTGAGCAAGCGGTTGACGGCCTTGAGTTCCGCCATGGCCTGGTTCAGCGCATCGGTGCGTTCACGCACCTGCTCGGCCAGCACCACCGAATGCTGGAAAGCGGCGTAAGGGTCGTTGCCACGGGTTACCCCGGACTCGATGCGTTCGATCAGCGCGCCGTTGATGCGCTGCAGCTTGTGGTTCTGATGCTGCAGCCGGGTAACCTCGGCCTGCAGTTCAGCGACCGACAGGCGGCCGGTTGCGGGCAATGGCGACCCCGGTAAAGGTCTGGTTGATGTGCATGCCATTGAACTGTTCTCCGTAGGTGTTGAAGCCAATCACCCGTTGCTCGCGCAGGAACGCACCGACTGGCTCCAGGCCGTGCCGGGCCTCCAGTTCCAGGCGCCGCAGGAAGCAATCACAACCGATGGTCAGCAGCAACGGGCCGAGCCGCTGGTGCAAACCGTCGAATAGCTGGTGCAGGTTCGGCAACAACGGGCCTGGGGTCATGGCCGTCAGCACGATGCCGTTCTCCACCGCGCAGTAGAAGCTCAGGCTCAGGTCCGGGTGCACCTGCTGAATCGCCCGCACGTAGTACTGATCGTGAATGCGTACCGCCAGCGGGTGGGCGGCGAACACCCGGTGATCAAGTGCGGCCACCGGCACGCCGATATGGCGGGCGTACTCCTCGGCAGCGGGCTCGGCATTCAGTTCGAAAACCCGGCGCTGAGCACTGTCGGCCCCGGTGACCACCAGTTTTTCCTGGCGCGGCAGAATGTGGTGCGTGGTGAACACTTCAAAGTCCAGCCAGGTGTTGACCAGCACCACCACCGCTGCGCCGTTGTGGAATGCTCCGGCGTAGTACACATGGGTGCGGTTCAGGTAGTTGTCATCACCGGCCGATCCACCGAAGTGCGGGATTTCCCCCAGTGCTGCGCTAAGGGCCGCGAGCACCATCTCCTCGCGGCTGGACAATCCATCGAGCAGGGTCAGGGCAAAGCTGTGGCCCTTGATGGGCGCCAGGGTATTGCTGCGGCAGGTGCCGACCAGGCGCTCGACCATCTGCTGCGCATCAATCAGGCTGAAGCGCTCCATTTCATCGATCAACTCGGTGGCGATGGAAAAGTGCCGGTGATCGAAGCCCACCGCCGTCACGCAATTACGGCCGTAGCCTTGCGGGGTGATTTCGCCGGCGCTGGTGCAACCGACCAGTCGAATACCGCCAAAATCCTGCTCCAACGCTTCGCCCAAGGCCTGCAAGTCGTATTCGGCGGAACAGAAGAACAACACGAAACCCAAGTGCGGGTGCAGCAACTGCCGCGCCAGGTCCTGAGCTGCCAGCCGTGCGTCGGTTGCCTGGGACATGGCGCTGACCACACCGTCGTTTTGGGCCTGCTGCATCGTGGTCTCCGGCGCGGGGTGGCTGAGGGATCAGTGTACGAAGGTGGGTACGGGGGACGAATGCTACTTGGGTAGCGGGTGGGCGGTTCCATGGGAGTACTGTTGTCAGCCTGTCATTGCAGGGGCCGCTTCGCGGCCCCCACCACTCACCAGGTCAGCACCGCGCCCACCGCAAAGGTATCGGTGTCTTCGTTCTGGGCACTGGTGTCATGCCCGTCAATGGAGAACTGGTTGTACTCGGCCACCAGTTTGAGGTTGTCGTTGATGTCGTGGAACAACGCCACGCCGCGGGTTTCGTAGTCTGCCCCGCTGCCCACCGCGCCATTGCCATCGTCCTTGGTCTTGCCATAGGACAGCGCCACGCGGTTCTTGCCGAACTTGTACGAGCCCTGCAGCAGGTAGCCGTCACTGTCGACATTGCGCAACACCGGTTCGCCAGCATTGTTGGTGAAGAATGGGTTGATGCCCTTGGCCTGGAACCCAGAGCCGGTCAGCGACCAGCCGCCCATTTTCGCCTGCACCCCGTACCCCACCCCTTTGGAGGTGATCGTCTCTACTGTCGAGTCCGTGTTGTCAGAGGTCTGGTAACTGCCGTTGACCCAGCTGTAGATCTGCGCGCCACCCAGGTCGAACTGGTAGGTGATCTCGCTCTCGGTGCGGGGGTTTTCCTGGTAGGCCTTGCCGGTGGGGCTGCTGTCGTTGGTGTCCACCG
This sequence comes from Pseudomonas putida, assembly GCA_041071465.1. Lineage (NCBI taxonomy): Bacteria > Pseudomonadati > Pseudomonadota > Gammaproteobacteria > Pseudomonadales > Pseudomonadaceae > Pseudomonas > Pseudomonas putida. The sequence continues at coordinate 5,753,156 of CP163498.1, forward strand.
GGTCCATGATGCCCACCGCCACCCGCAGGCCGTCCATCACCGGGGTGCGGTAGGTGATCTGCGAGGTGGGGAACGGGTACGGGTAGCCGCTGCCGATGTTGCCGAACGAAACCCCGCCGCCATCCACCAGCCCCAGCGTGTCGCTGACCTGGCCATAACCGGCCAGCAGTTCGTCGAGCAGGATGTTGGAACGAGCGAACAGCCCGAAGTCCTTGCCGATCAGCACCTCGCCCCATTCGGGGTTGGCCACCGTGCCGTAGAACTGACGCACGTCGATGGCGGTGTCGGTGCCGTTGGTTTCACTGTCGTTGATGGTTACCCAGAACGAGGCACGCGCACCGAGCTTGAGGTCATCCACCTGCTTGCCCATGTTGAAGCCCAGGTAGTTGGGCAAGAAACCCATTTTCACCCGCGATTGGCGGCGGTCGAACTGTTCGCCCTCACGGTCGACCTTGCTGTTGACGTAGAAGGCGTTGATATAGCCATCGGTGGAAAACGTCGTCTGGTCCTTGTCGTACAGCATGATCTCGGCCTCGGCGACACCGCTCAGGCCCAGGGCAGAAACACTGGCAATGGCGGCGGCGAGGAAACGAGGCGGCAGGTGCTTATTGTTGTGCATGGCGCGCTCCAAACGGGGACTGGATGTCGGAGGCGATTATCAGAAGTGGGCAAATTGCCAGATACGCTGCTTTGGCGCGATTGGGTGGGTGCTTTGGAGCGGCGGGTATGGCGTGATGATTCGGACCCAGTACCTGCCTGGGCCGGGGCGCAAGACTTAGGGTGTACACATCAGTAGCAGGCGGGTATCAATACGCCTGAACGAACTGGGGGCCGCCTTGCGGCCCCCTTATCGCGTTACTTCAGGAAGCCAGCGCCTGCGAGCGTTGGCGCACGGGCATCTCATAACGGTGCGGTTGTTGCCAGGCCAGCCGCGCCTGCACATCGGCCGCCGCGTCTATCACCTTCTGCGCCCAGTTTTCATCCTTCGGGCACACCACCACCACGCGAAAACCGTGGTCGACGCCCTCCAGCCGCACACCTTCGGAATCATCGACATGCAGGTCGATGTCGAACGCCGATGGCAGCTTGGACGGCGAATTTTCCAGGCCTTTCTGCGCCAGGATGTGCTGGTGCCGGTCACTGTTGACCACGCCATCGACATGGATGCCGTACAGCATCAACCAGCGGCGGATGTAAGCCGGGGTGCGCCCCGACGAGGTGTAGATCCAGATGCTGCAGCCTTGGCGGCGCAGATCGCGAATCAGCGAACGGGTGCCGCTGCGCAGGGGCTCGCCGAGCCAGCGGTGGACGAAGGTTGGCAGCTTGCTGTCTTCGGCGGCGGCGTGCTCGGGCAGGCAGGCGAGCGTGTCGTCGATATCGAACGAAATGCGCACCTGGCCACGCTTGAGCTTGCGTTCGATGGCTTGGCGCCCGCGTGCGAACATGGATGACCGTTGCATCAGCGGCGCCCCTCACAGGCGGGCACGGGTGTGCCGCTCAGGAAGAACTTGCCGGGCTCAGGCGCCTTCGCTTCAAGGAAAGCGGCGTACTTTTTCTTGATCTTGGGGAGTTCGTACAAAGCCTTGACACCGTGTTTAGCGGAGTTGCGTATGACCGAGGACGGGTTGAAGTAACCCTCGGCGTTATCCAGCGACAGCACGAATGGCGGCAGCCCGGCACGCATCAGCAAGTAGCTGACGATGAGCGAACCGGTGCGGTTGTTGCCTTCGATGAACAGCTGCGGTTTGCTGAGGATACGTACATACACACCGGCTGCCCGCTTCCAGATCGAATCGCTGCGGTACGAGCAGTACCAGTTGTACAAATCCTTGATGCCACCTTCCACGTTGTTGAAAAAGTGCGCCTCGGTTGCGGCAAGGTGCGGGGCGAACTCCAGGCGGCGGGCCGGGTCGCTGCCGCACAGCACGGTGGCATTGATTTCCAGCATCAGGTTCAGCTGTTGCAGGTCGAAAAGGTCGATACCGCGAGCGACATAGTCGTCAATCAGGGCATAGCCTTCAAGCACATTCAGCAGCACCTCGTCGGTGAACGGGTCGCGCGGTTCGGTGAAATGCTGGCTGAGTTCTGCAAAGCGGCCCTGCACCTCGCGCAGTGCGCGCTCTACCGCTGACAGATCAAGACGACGCATCGCTCGCATTGGAAATCCTGGGTAACACTTTAACGGAAGGTAACGCGGCCAGGTGTTGCAACCTCCCTGGCTGCGACACCCGGCCACCTTGGGCATGCATGGCTCAGCTGAATTTGCCGCTGATGTAGTCGCTGGTCAGTTGTTCGCGCGGGTTCTGGAAAATCTGCGCGGTAGGGCCCATCTCGACCAGGTAGCCGGTGCGCGTGCCCTGGGAGATATCGACCGAGAAGAACGCCGTGGTGTCGGCCACACGAATCGCCTGCTGCATGTTGTGGGTCACCAGCGCGATGGTGTAGTCCTTCTTCAGCTCGACCATCAGCTCTTCCACCCGGCGGGTAGCGATCGGGTCGAGCGCCGAGCACGGCTCGTCCAGCAACAGCACTTCTGGCTCGGTGGCAATGGCACGGGCAATGCACAGGCGCTGTTGCTGGCCACCGGACAGCGACAGGCCGCTGACCTTGAGCTTGTCCTTCACTTCGTCCCACAGCGCGGCGCCTTGCAAGGCGTGCTTCACGCGATCACCCAAGTCGCCTTTGTAGCGGTTCAGGCGCAGGCCGAAGGCGACGTTGTCGAAGATGCTCATCGAGAACGGGTTGGGCTGCTGGAACACCATGCCGATGTAGCGGCGTACCACCACCGGGTCAACGCCCTTGCCATAAACGTCCTGGCCCAGGAAGTGCACATGGCCTTCGAAGCGGAAGCCCTTCACCAGGTCGTTCATGCGGTTCAGGCTACGCAGCACGGTACTCTTGCCGCAGCCCGACGGCCCGATGAAGCCGGTGATCTCGTTCTTGCGGATCGGTACATGGCTGTCACGCACGGCCATGAAATTGCCGTAGAAAATCTTGTCCAGCTTGCAGTCCATGACGATCGGGGTAGCTTCACTGACCATGGGAGCGGCTCTTTGCGCAGTGGATACGTTCAAGTTGGATGCTCCCTTTCTCAATACTTGGGCTTGCCGAAGACTCGGCTCAGAATGTTGATGACCAGCACGATCATTACCAGCACCAGCGAGGCCGCCCAGGCGAGCTCGAGCTGGTTGTCGAACGGCATGCCGGAGAAGTTGTAGATCAGCACGGCGAGCGAGGCCGTAGGGTTCATGACCGCCAGGCTACCGTCGTGGTAGATCCAGTAGTTACTGAACAGTGCGGTGAACAGCAGTGGCGCGGTTTCACCAGCGGCGCGGGCCACGGCCAGCATCACGCCGGTGAGGATGGCCGGCAGGCCGGTGGGAAAACAATCTTCCAGATCACCTGGGCGCGGGTGCAGCCCATGCCGTAGGCAGCGTCCTTCATGATCTTGGGCACCATCTTCATCGACTCTTCGGCGGTCAGCACCACGATCGGCAGCATCAGCACCGCCAGGGCCACACCGCCTGCCGGTGCCGAGTAGGTACCGGTGGTCATCACCACCAGGGCGTAGGCAAACACGCCGGCCAGGATCGACGGCAGGCCGGTAAGCATCTTGGCGGCAAAGCGCGCGGCGTTGGCCAGCTTGCTGTCCGGGCCTAGCTCGGCCAGGAACACCGCGGCCAGGATACCGACCGGTACCGCGATGGCGGCGGCAATACCGACCATGACGAACGTGCCGGCCATGGCGTTGCCAAAACCGCCACCCATCTCGAAGCCGGTGGGCGGCAACTCGGTGAACACTTCCAGGTTAAGGCGTGCACCACCACGAGTGATCAGCATGTACAGCACGGAAATCAGCGGCACGCTGGCCACCAGCGCCGCCAGCCAGGCCAGGGTGGTCAATACCAGGCTGCGCAGGGCACGGCCTTCCAGCTTGCGCTGCAGGCTGGGCAACGCGGCCACAGGGGTCGTCAGGTCAGTCATTGTTTGTTACCCCGCTGGGCGTAGAGCATGATCATCGAGCCGAGCACGTTCACCAGCAGCGTGATGAACATCAGCACCAGTGCCGCGTACATCAGCACTTCGACCTCGTTGGGGCCGGCCTCCGGGAAGTTCAGCGCCAACAGCGCCGCCAGGGTATTGGCCGGGGCGAACAAGGAAAGGGAAATGGTGTTGGCGTTGCCGACCAGCATGGCCAGCGCCATGGTTTCACCCAGCGCACGGCCCAGGCCCAGCACCAGCGATCCGAAGATGCCGGTAGCGGCCGATGGCACCATCACCTTGAGGATGGCTTCCCAATGGGTAGTCCCCATGCCATAGGCAGCCTGCTTGGTTTTCATCGGCACGCTGGTCAGCGCATCCTGGGAAACCGCAGCGATGGTCGGCAGGATCATGATCGCCAGTACCAGCGCCGCTGGCAGCAGGCCGGGGCCACTGAGGGAGGTACCGAAAAACGGGATCCAGCCCAGCTCGCTGTTCAACCAGGCGGTCAGCGGGCGAATTGCCGGGATGACCACATAGATGCCCCACAGGCCATAGACCACGCTGGGGATGGCGGCGAGCAGCTCGACGATGGTGCGAAACACCGCGGCGAGCTTGGCCGGAAGAAAATCCTGGGTAAGGAAAATGGCCATGCTGACGCCGAAGAAACCGGCGATCAACAGGGCGATCAAGGCGCTGTAAAGCGTACCCCAGATCGCTGGCAGAATACCGTACTTGCCTTGGTTGACGTCCCAGACGCTGCCAAACAGCACGTCAAAGCCGTGCTTTTCGATGCCAGGCAGTGCCTTGCGGCCCACTTCGTAGACCAGCGCGAAGACCAGCGCCAGCACCAGCACCACACCAATGCGCGCAAGCGCACGGAAGGTGCGATCGACCAGGAAGTCTTTCGCAGACGGTGGCTGGCACGCGGAGTCTGGGTTATCCGGTATGGCAAAGGGTGTGTTCATTGGCGAGTTCCGGGACAAGGGACAAACACCCCCGGCATGGCGTCATGCCAATACCGGGAGCGCCTGGGTATTACTGGATGTTGGCGGACGCTTTACGCACCTGGTCGACGACCGAAGCAGGCAGCGGGATGTAACCCATCGAGTCGGCGATGGTCTGGCCTTTGGTCAGGCTGTACTCGACCATTTCACGCATGGCCTTGGCCTTTTCCGGGTTGCCGTTGTCCTTGCGGAAGATCATCCAGGTGTAGGAAGTGATCGGGTAGGACTTGGCGCCATCCGGGTCCGGCAGCCAAGCCACCAGGTTTTCCGGCATGTTCACCGCAGCCAGTGCTTCGGCACCGCTCTCGGCATTCGGCACGACGTATTGGCCAGCCTTGTTCTGCAGCACGGCGAAGTCGACCTTGGCCAGCTTGGCGAAGCCGTACTCGATGTAGCCGATGGCACCTGGGGTCTGGCGGACGGTGGCGGTTACGCCATCGTTTTTCGGCGACTTGATGAACTTGTCGGTGGCCGGCCAGTTGACGGTGTTGCCTTCACCCAACCCTTGCTTGAAGTCAGCGTTGATGGCCGACAGGTGCTTGGTGAAGACCGCAGTGGTACCGCTGGAGTCGGCACGCACGACCACGGTAATCGGGGTGGCAGGCAGTTTCAGCTCAGGGTTGGCCGCGGCGATTTGCGGGTCGTTCCACTGGGTGATCTTGCCGAGGAAAATGTTGGAATACACATCGCGCGGCAGCTTCAGCCCTTTCGGGTTGCCCGGCAGGTTGTAAGCCAGGACGATTTCACCGGCGGTCATTGGCAGCAACTGCACGCCTTCGCCAACCTTGGCAATGTCTGCTTCGCTCATGGCCGAGTCGCTGGCGGCGAAGTCGACGGTTTTGTTCAGGAAGTCCTGAACACCCGCCCCGCTCCCTTTGGACTGGTAGTCAACGGTGACGCCAGCGGTGTTCTTGCTGAAGTCCTTGAACCAGGTCAGGTAGATCGGTGCAGGGAAGCTGGCGCCGGAACCAGTCAGGCGGACGTTTTCTGCAGCAAAGGCTGCCGAAGTGGCGCAAAGGGAAACCGCAACGGCGAGTGCAGCAGACTTCATCAGGCGTTTCATCAAAAAGTGCTCCGTGTGATGGCCGGCACACTTTGCATCAGCTGTGTTACAGCTTTGTGACTGTTGAATGGCATCCGCGTGTTAGAGCGCTTTACCTGTGCCATGACGGCAACTTGATGTCATGCCTTGGTAACCGAAGCGGACTATCACTTGGCCATTTCCGCTAACGAGAGCCTTTGCCATGACCGCCACAGAACACGCCTTGATGCGGCGCATCCACCGCGAACTGCTTGACCACAGCGATGAAGAACTGGAGCTGGAACTGGCCGAAGGCGGCCATGACCTGAATGCGCTGTTTGATGAACATGTCGAGGATGGCAGCGAAAAAGCCGCACGCAGGACTTACTTTCGCGAGCTGTTCCGCCTGCAAGGGGAATTGGTAAAGCTGCAAAGCTGGGTGGTCAAGACCGGCCACAAGGTGGTAATCCTGTTCGAGGGCCGTGACGCGGCTGGCAAAGGTGGCGTGATCAAGCGCATCACCCAGCGCCTCAACCCCCGTGTCTGTCGGGTGGCCGCCCTGCCCGCCCCCAATGATCGCGAACGCACGCAATGGTACTTCCAGCGTTATGTTCCGCATTTGCCGGCGGCAGGCGAAATCGTGCTGTTCGACCGCAGCTGGTACAACCGTGCCGGCGTGGAAAAGGTCATGGGCTTTTGCAACGACGACCAGTACGAGGAGTTTTTCCGCACGGTACCGGAGTTCGAACGCATGCTCGCCCGCTCAGGCATCCAGCTGATCAAGTACTGGTTTTCCATTTCCGACCAGGAACAACACCTGCGCTTTCTCAGCCGCCTGCACGACCCGCTCAAGCAATGGAAGCTCAGCCCCATGGACCTGGAGTCACGCCGGCGCTGGGAGGCCTACACCAAGGCCAAGGAAATCATGCTCGAACGCACCCACATCGCCGAGGCACCCTGGTGGGTGGTACAGGCCGACGACAAGAAAAAAGCCCGGCTCAACTGCATCCACCACCTGCTGGGGCAAATGCCTTATGAAGAAGTGGAGGTGCCGATGATCGAGCTGCCGCAACGGGTCAGGAAGGAGGACTACATTCGCAACCCGACGCCGATGGATATCATCGTGCCGCAGATTTATTGACGCCTGTCAGCCCAACGCATTGGGGCCGCCTGGCGGCCCTTGGTTTTCTGCATGTATCAATGTTGCACTGGGCTCAACCAATTCCCGCGATATCCGCCTCGTCGGCATCCCGACAACGGTTGCGGCATGCACATTGAAACTCAGCTTCGGCGCGTGTCGGGTAGTGCAGGCTCAGACGCAGCTTTTCTTGCGTGTCATACAAGTCATAGCCCGCCGCCAATGTGGCGGGAAAGCCAAGGTTGCGTGGATAGATTTCTTTCTTGAGCGGCACCGCTGGAACCACCACAAAGCGCGTCTGCATGATCATCCCTCTCCCGGCAGTACCTAAGTATTAGTAGCAATGCGGGAAAGCATCAAGTTGACTCATGCAAACTTTGCTCTTTCGCCAGAATCAGTGAAGCAAACCCTTCAGTACCTTCAGCACGATGATTGCGCACAAGCCCAACAGGCAGACCACCCCGACGCCATAGAACAGCGTTCGCCAGGGCTGCACCCCCGCCAGATAGGCCCAAGTGTGCAGGGCCCTGGCGCAGGTGAACACGATGCTTAACCAGGCACCGAGCGCCGCCGGTGTGTCGAGGGCGATGGCCAAGCCACCAAGGGCGAAGAAGGACGGGATATTTTCCAGGTCATTGGCCCATGCCTTGGCTGCACGCAACACCTGCGGGCGTTCCGTGGCCTGTGCGGCGCGTTTGAATACAGCGGCGTCCTCCGGGTTGGTGAAGGCCACGAAACGCAAGCGGTGATAGCCCTGATAACAGGAAACCAACAACATCTTGAGAAACAGCACGACCACGCACAACGCGTACACCTGCAAGGCACCGCTCATGGCTGTCGCCCTCCGGCAACGCCTCGTATCACCAGGTACAACAACGGCCCCAGCGAAACGAAGACAACGGTCAGCAGCAGGTAAGGCAGCACCGCGACGCCGGCACTGCCCCGTAGTCGGTTGTCTTTGACCATCCACAGGCAAGCCAGCCCCGCCATGAGGTACAGGTCGATGACTACCTGGGCAGTGTCCGGCCGGGACAACAGCGCCAGCCCGAACGCCAGCAGTGATTGCTCGGCAATCAGCATCGTCCAGCCGGTATACAGCGAAAACAGCATCAGCACTGCCAGCGCGCAGATACGCAAGCCCATATCGTTCTCCTTGGTAGGGTTTGCGGGCACAGTAGTGGTAGGGTTGTTGGCGCTCAATGACCAGTGAGGTCATGTACATTGCACTCAAGGACGATCAGGCCACGCATGAATCAGCACCTGTTCCATCGCAATAGCCCTGCCCCACATACTTCGGCAGGCCAGCATCTACGCCACCTGCGTCGGCAGGCCAGCCTCAGCCAGCTGGACCTGGCGCTGCTGGCGGGGCTGTCGCAGCGCCATCTGAGCTGCGTGGAGACCGGCCGCGCCAGGGCCAGCCCGAGCACCTTGCATGCGCTGCTTTCGGCCCTTGGCGCGCCGTTGGAGCTGTGCAATGAAGTGTTCGTCGCTGCCGGCTACGCGCCCCGCTACGCGGCCTCGCCACTCGATGCGCCCGAGTTGGCGCTGGTGCAAGCCGCCATTGAACACATCCTGCAGGTCAACAACCCCGCACCTGCGATCGTCATCGACAGCAACTGGGACGTCATCGCCGCCAATACCAGTACCGGGCTCTTGTTGGCGATGGCCGGCGTTACAGCACAGCCGGCCACAGGCCTCAACCTGCTGCAGACACTGCTCTGCCCCGGCGGCCTGGGCGATCATCTGGCCAATGCGCAAGAAATTCGCAGCGCTGCCTGGCAACGTGCGTCCAGGGAGGCGGCAGGCAACCCGGCGCTGGCAGAGCGCTTGGGCAAACTGCCGATTCCGGGCAGCCCGCTCGAAACGGCTGCCACACCAGTGCTGCTGACGCGTGTGCATAGCCCCTATGGCGAGCTGAGGTTCCTGTCCACGTTCACCACCTTCGGCATGCCGCTGGATATCACGGTGGAATCACTGCGCATCGAACACCTGATCCCCGCCGACCCACAGACCCGGCAGAGGATGCAGGCGGCGTTCGAGCAATGGTCGGCCGTTACAGCGTGAACGACAGCACCTGGCCAAGGAACCTGGCGCTTATCCGATACCCGGTTCCATCCAGGTCAAAGGGCTGGCACATGGCCCCCGTGGTCACCACATCACCTGCCTTCAAGGTCTCGCCGCGTTCGGCGGCATGTGCATAAAGGTGGGCCAGTGACACCCGCGGGTCGGTCGCCGCTTCGCCCGACAGGCCACGCGCCCGCAATTCACCGTCTACGTGCACCTCGGTGGTTTCGGCCAGGTCGGCCAACAGCGGTACAGCGATGCCTGCGCCCAGGCTGCTGCCGACCACCAGCGCCTCGAAGCCTACGTTGTCTGCCACAAAGCTCGGCCAGCCGACCGCCTTGCGGTCGACAAAGCGCGAGCGCACCACTTCGAAGGTGACGCAGGTAGCGCGGATGTCCTCACTGACCGGGGCCCGCCCAGCTTGTGGCGGGATATCACGGTCAAGCACGAAGGCGATCTCGCACTCGATGGTCACCGGTGTAATGGCCGGCAGTTGGATGTGTGCGCCATCCGCATGACAACGCCCCGCCTCCAGCTGGCCAATCAGTGGCCGCGACAAGTTGGCTGCTCGCATGGCTGCGGGGCTGCCGACGCCCAGCTTCCAACCTGCGCGCTGGCCAGCGGCAGCGGCAAACAACTGGTCCTGGCTGTCATAACCTTGCTTCAACGTCTCAGGCTTGAGGCTGGCGGGCAGTTCCGTCAGCAGGTCACCACTGCGCCAGTGCTGCATTAACAGGGCTGCGGTGCGTTGGTGTACGAAGAGCGAACTGTTCATCAAAACCTCATGGAAATGGGCGATGGCGGGCAACAGATGCTAGGGCCTGAAATTGATGAGGGTAAATATATTGTCATGATGCCTGGCATAACAAGCCGTTATGAATCGGCATGACGATCACTGATCCGTTGAAACCGGCTGCTTCAGCAACAGTACATAAGCCATCGCCGCCACTGCCGCCACCGCTGCACTGATCAGGAATGCCGAAGCGAACGACCCGGTCTGCTGGATGCTGAACCCGGTCACGATCGGTGCCACCGAGCCCGCCAGGTAGCCGCCGAAGTTCTGGATCGAGCCAAACGAGGCCACACGCTGGCTGTCAACCACCGTATTGGCGATCATCCAGGCGGTGGAGCTGGCCATGTTCACACTGAACAACGCGCAGCACAGCAATGCCACGCTGAGCATGAAACCGCTACCGAACGACAACGGAACGGTAAATGCCGCCGCCGCGAACAACGCCGTCACCACGACCCGCTTGCGGCTACCCAGCACGCTGGCGCCGTTTTTCACCAGGCGGTCGCAGATGCGTCCCGCGACAATGGTGCCCAGCGCACCGAACACATAGGCCAGCGAAACCACCCAGGCCGTCTGGTACAGGCTCAAGCCATGCTCACGTTCGAAGTAGCCCGGCAACCAGGTCAGGTGCAGCCACAGCATGTAGATCACCCCCATGAAGCCCAATACAGCGCCCCAGGTGCTCTTGTGGCGGAACAACTCGGCCCACGCCGCCAGTTGTGCCCGCAGGCTCGGCCTGGCACTTGCCTCCGGCTGTTTACACGCCTGGGTCGCCAGCAGCCGCTCACGCTCTTCGGCAGGCAGTTCGGCCAGGTAGCGCGCCTTGCTTTTGTAGAAGGCGAACCAGCAGGCGGCGACCAAGATGCCAAACACCCCGGTGACGATGAACATGCCGCGCCAGCCCCAGGTGACCATCAGCAACGTGAGCAACGGCGGCGCCAGGCACGGCCCAATGCAGGTCGATGACAGTACGATGCCGGTCGGCGTCCCCGCTTTTCGGCCTCGAACCATTCTGCCAGCGCCTTGGCCGCCGACGGGAACATCGGCGCTTCGCCAATCCCCAGCACCACCCGCAGCCCGATAAACGCTGAGAAACTGTTGATCAGGCCGGAAGCCGTCTGCGCCACCGACCAGCCCAACAAGGCCGCCCCCAGCGAGATCTTGCTGCCCAGGCGGTCGATGATCATGCCCAGGGGCAGTTGCGAAAAGGCATACGCCAGGGAAAACGCCGACAGCAGAATGCCCATCTGTGACGGCGTGATACCCATGTCGCGCTGGATCGACGTGTTGGCGATCGACAGCGCACTGCGGTCGACATAGTTGATGATGCCAATCACCAGCAACAGGCTGACGGTGATGACCTGATACTTTCTGAAGGGGTTCGCGCTGGCGACCGCTTCCGGCGAACCTGCAAGCTCGGCTTGCGCGTATTTGCTATTCATGGGCGTTCACTTTTGTTGTTATTGGAAGAACCGCAAGTAACGGCTTACATGGACGCTGCAAGCAACCCCTGGTAGTCCTCGGCAGACGCTTCGCGCGGGTTGGTGCGGTGGCTGTGGTCGGCCAGCGCGCCCTGGATGATGCGCGGGAACAGGTCCTCGCTGACGCCCAGCTCGCGCAGCCCGGTCGGCAGGCCCAGCGTGCGGGTCATGTTGCGGATGGCCTCTTCGATCTGGCTGTCGTCCGCCAACCCCATCGCCTGGGCGATGCGTTGCATCTTGTGCTCGTCAAGCACCGTTTCGGCCTGGCGGTTGAAGGTGATGACGGCAGGCAGGAAGATCGCATTGAGGGTACCGTGATGCAGGCGCGGGTTGATCCCGCCCAGCGCATGGCTAAGGCTGTGCACGCAGCCCAGGCCCTTCTGGAAAGCCAACGCACCTTGCAGCGAAGCACTCATCATGTTGATGCGCCCGTCCAGGTTGCCCGGTTCGCGGGTGGCGCTCTCGATGAAGCGCCAGGCGCGCCACAGGCCGTCAAGGGCAATACCGTCGGCAGGCGGGTTGAATACAGGGGCCATGAAGGTTTCCAGGCAGTGGGCAATCGCATCCATGCCAGTGGCAGCCGTGAGCTGTGCCGGCAGGCCAAGGGTCAACGCCGGGTCACAGATGGCAGCCTTGGGCACCACATGGGCGAGATCACCCCCACCTTGCGCCCGTCATCCAGAATCAGGATGGCGCCCCGCCCTACCTCGCTGCCCGTGCCGGCGGTGGTCGGTACCGCAATCACCGGCGCGGTTGCCGGGGTGATGCGGGCCAGGCCGCCCTCGATCACCGCAAAGCTTTTCAAGGGGCCATCGTGTCGGGCACACACCGCCACCCCTTTGGCCAGGTCGATCGCCGAACCGCCGCCAATGGCGATGATGCCGTCACAGCCGCACTCCTTGAACATGGCCACGGCTTCACGCACGGCATTCTCGTTGGGGTTGGGTGGCGTACCGTCATAGATCGGCAGTTGCGCGGTGCTGTCGCCGAAGGTGTTCAACGCCGTATCGACAATACCGGCAGCGCGCACGCCTCGGTCGGTCACGATCAAAGGCCTGGTTATACCAATGCGCTCGCACTCGGCAGGCAAGCGGGCGATGGCGCCGATTTCGAATTGAATCTGGGTGACGTAGTTGATCAGGGACATAAGGCTTGGCAGGCTCCTGGCTTTATTGTTCTGGGCGTCTCAACCGCAAGGGAAGCGACGCTGTGCAGCGCCAGTATAGGAATGCACGGCTGGCCATGGTATTGAGAACAATCCATATCGGTATAACCAGGACGCATACCCGATGACCCCCTCGCTCAATTCGATCATGTCCCGCCTGCACGCCCGCCACCTGCGCTTGTTGATCGAGCTGGACGAGCACCGCTCGCTGCTCGGTGCAGCAGGCAGCGTCGGGCTTACCCAGCCTGGTGCCAGCAAGGCATTGCAGGAAATCGAAACCACCTTCGGCACCGTGCTGTTCAACCGCACCAACCGCGGGCTGGAGCCTACGGCCGCGGGGCACTGCGCCATCCGCTACGCCCGCGTGGTACAGACTGATATCGCCAACCTGCGGCATGACCTGGATGCCATCCTGCGTGGGGTTGGCGGCCGGCTGGCGGTGGGGGCGATCATGGGCGCCGTGCCGTTGCTGATGAAAGCCGTGTCTCAGCTGGCCGGCATCCAGCCGCAGATGTCGTTCGAAATCATCGAGGACACCAGCCAGTCATTGCTGGCGCAGATCGAGAGCGGCCGCCTGGACATCGCCCTGTGCCGCACCAGCGTCAGCAACACGCCACAGTTGTTCGCCAGCACCTTTGTCCAGGATGAGACGCTGGCGGTCATCGCCAACATCGACCACCCGTTAAAGCATGCGGCAAGCCTGAGCCTTGCCGAGCTGGCCGAGAGCCGCTGGATCGTGTACCGGGCCAACATGCCGATGCGCGTGCAACTGGAGCGCGAGTTCCACGATGCCGGGCTGCGCTTCCCGCTGCACCTGGTTGAAACCACCTCGATCCTGGCAACCTTGTCGTTGTTGCAAAACCGCCCTGACTTCGTCGCACTGGTGTCGATCGACGTGGCCCGGCAATGTGCGATGAATCAACAGGTCAGCATTCTGCCCCTGAGCATGGGCTCGGTCAGCGACCCCTACGAGCTGGTTACCCGTAAAGGCAGCCAGGCGACACCGGCCATGGACAAGCTCAGTGAACTGCTGCTGTTGCAGGGCCGACAGTGCAACAACAGTTAGTTGGGTTTTCAGGCAGATACCCCTCGAAACACTAAGCTAAAAGCCTGATTTCATTGGCTTTAAAGGTTGGCACAGCAGCTGCAACGTGAAGGTATCCGCCTACACGACGAGTTGCTCATGCCTGCCCCTACCGTATCCGCCAACTACGAAATCCGCACGCCAGCGGCGCACATCATTCGCGATGACGCCGAGGCGCTTGCCGTCGCCCATCAAGTCGCCGAACTGCTGCGCGAGGGCGCAGCCGAACGCGACCGCAACCGCGAAGTACCGGCCGACATCGTCGACGCCTTTTCCAACAGCGGGCTATGGGGCATCACCGTGCCGCGGGCCTACGGTGGCGCCGAAGTATCGTTCGCCACGCTTGCCCGCGTGATCGCCATCGTCTCCGCTGCCGACCCATCCCTTGGGCAAATTCCGCAAAACCACTATTGCCTGCTCGAAGACATACGCCTGCAAGGCACGCCAGAGCAGCAACGCTACTTCTACGACCTGGTATTGCAAGGGCACCGATTTGCCAACGCCCTGTCGGAAACCGGCGGCAAAACCGTCCAGGACATTCGCACACGCCTGGTCGCCGAGGGCGATGGCTACCGCATCGACGGGCGCAAAGGCTACTGCACCGGCTCGCTGTACGCCCATTGGCTCGGCGTGCTGGCCCTGGACGAGCAGGACCGTGCCCAACTGGCCTTCGTGCAACGAGGCAGTGCCGGCCTGGTGATCGTCGATGACTGGAGCAGCATGGGCCAGCGCACCACGTCCAGCGGCACGGTGCTGCTCGACGGCCTGCGGGTGCCGGCATTCAACCTGTTCCCCAGCTACCGCTCCTACGAAAGCCCGACCCTCGCCGGCCCCTTCGCTCAGTTGACCACAGCGGCCATCGACGCCGGCATCGGCCGCGCAGCGCTGGACGACACCCTCGCCTTCGTGCGTGAGCATGCCCGGCCGTGGATCGATGCCCAGGTCGACAAGGCCAGCGAAGACCCATTGACCATCATCCAGGTCGGCTCGCTGGAGATTCGTCAGGAAGCCGCCGAAGCCCTGCTCGAACGTGCAGGCCAGGCCCTGGATGCGGCCAAACCCGCCCCTGATGAAAACAACGTGGCCCTGGCTTCGATTGCAGTGGCCAAGGCCAAGGTACTGACCACCGAGGCCGCCATCGAAGCCAGTAACCGCCTGTTCGAACTGGGCGGCACGCGCTCGTCGCTGACCCGGCACAATCTCGACCGCCACTGGCGCAACGCCCGCGTGCACACCCTGCACGACCCGGTGCGCTGGAAGTACCATCTGGTCGGTAACTGGGCACTGAACGGCGTCAAGCCGCCTCGCCATGACTGGAACTGAGGCCACGCCAATGAATGACCTGCTGACCAACGTCGACTGGGCGGAAATCGCCCAGGCCTGCCTGGAAACGCTCAGCATGCTGGGCGCCGCACTGGGCTTTACCGTGCTCTTCGGCCTGCCCCTTGGCGTACTGCTGTACCTGACCGGGCAGCGCCAGTTACTGGCGCACGGCCCGCTGTACCGAAGCCTGTCGGTGGTGGTCAACGTGCTGCGCTCGCTGCCGTTCATCATCCTGCTGATCGTGCTGATTCCGCTGACCACCCTGCTGACCGGCACGTCGCTGGGCGTGAAGGGCACCATCCCGCCGCTGGTGGTCGGCTGCACGCCATTCTTCGCCCGCCTGGTAGAAACCGCACTGCGCGAAGTGGACGGTGGCCTGGTCGAAGCCAGCCAGGCCATGGGCGGCAGCATCGCGCAGATCATCCGCTACACCTTGCTGCCCGAAGCGCGCACCGGGCTGATCGCGGCGGTCACCGTCACCGCCATCGTGCTGGTCGACTACACCGCCATGGCCGGTGTGATCGGCGGCGGCGGCCTGGGCGACCTGGCGATCCGCTTCGGCTACCAACGCTTCCAGACCGATGTGATGGTGGTCACCGTGCTGCTACTGATCCTGCTGGTGCAGGTGCTGCAGATGAGCGGTGACCGCCTGGTAAGACACTTCACCCGCCGCTGAACCCCGACTCTTCTCAGGTACTGACCATGAAAAACACCCTCACCGCCCTCGCCGCTTTCCTCGCCTTCAGTGCCCAGGCCGCCGAACACCTGGTGGTTGGCGCCACGCCGGTACCGCATGCGGAAATCCTCGAGTTCGTCAAACCGGCCCTGGCCAAGCAAGGGGTCGACCTGGACATCAAAGTGTTCAACGACTTCATCCAGCCCAACCTGCAACTGGCGCAGAAGAACCTGGACGCCAACTACTACCAGTACCGGCCATTCCTCAACGACTTCAACAAGACCCGGCACACCGACCTGGTGCCGGTGGTAGGCGTGCACATCGAGCCATTCGGCGCCTATTCGGCCAAGTACAAAACCCTTGCCGAGCTGCCCGACGGCGCCAGCGTCGCCATTCCCAACGACCCGGTGAACACTGGCCGTGCCCTGGTACTGCTGGCCGAGGCCGGGCTGCTCACGCTGAAAGACCCGGCCAACCCGCAGTCCACTCAGCGCGACATTACCGACAACCCCCACCACCTGAAGATCCGCGAACTGGAAGGCGCCATGCTGGCCCGCTCGGTGAAACAGGTCGACCTGGCCTTCGTTTTCGCCAACTACGCACTGGAGGCCGGCATCGATACCAACAGCGCGCTGATCGTTGAAAAAGGCAAGGACCTGTACGTGGAATACCTGGTCGCCCGCCCCGACAACCTGCAGGACCCGGGTATCCAGAAGCTGGCCAAGGCACTCAATTCCCCTGAAGTGCGCAACTTCATCCTGACCCGCTACAAAGGCCAGATCGCCCCTGGTTTCTGACCCCTGACGCCCTCTGGTGACGGAGGGCATGGAACCCGAACATGAGCCGTTACCAGCAGCAAATCCAGCCAACCGACGCGCACCTGTGCCTGCGCGGCATCCACAAACGCTATGGCGCCGTCAGCGCGCTCGACGCCATCGACCTGCAAGTGCGCCGGGGCGAGGTGTTCGGCATCATCGGCCGCAGCGGCGCGGGCAAGTCCTCGCTGCTTCGCCTGCTCAACCGCCTGGAAGCACCCAGCGCCGGCCAGGTACTGATCGACGGCCAGGACATCGCCGGGCTGCAAGGCAAGCCCTTGCACGCGCTGCGGCGCAAGGTGGCGATGATCTTCCAGCACTTCAACCTGCTGGCCAATAGCACGGTCGCCCAGAACATCGAGCTGCCAATGCGCATGGCCGGGGTGCCGCAAGCACAGCGCAGCGCCCGGGTGGCGGAGCTGTTGCGCCTGGTCGGCCTGGCCGGCCGTGGCGGCGCCTACCCCGCGCAACTGTCCGGCGGCCAGAAGCAGCGCGTCGGCATTGCTCGGGCGCTGGTGCTGGAGCCGCAGATTCTGCTGTGCGACGAAGCGACGTCGGCGCTGGACCCGGAAAGCACCCAGGCGATCCTCGACCTGCTGCGCAGCATCAACCAGCGGCTGGGCCTGACCATCGTCCTGATCACCCACGAAATGCAGGTAATCCGTGATCTGTGCGACCGTGTAGCGGTACTGGAACAAGGCCGCATCGTCGAAACGGGCGCGGTGTGGGAAGTGTTCGGCAACCCGCAGCACGCCGTCAGCCGCACGTTGCTCGGCGAGGCCGCGCCTGCAGCACAGGCCATTGCTGCCGACAAACGCTACCTCGACCTGCACTACACCGGCGGCAAAGGGCTGAAGCCCGATCTGGCGGCCATCGGTGCCGCGCTGGGCGATGGGGTGAGCCTGTTCTCGGGCACGATCGCCCCTATCCAGGGGCGGTTCCTTGGGCAACTGCGCCTGGCCATCGCCAGCGCGACGCCAGACGACGAGCTGTTGCGCCAGGCCAGGTTGCTGGCAGACCGCGCCGACTGGGCCTGATCAGCGCAGCGCCTGGTCGAGGTCGCGCTGTAGCGAGCCGACCTCTTCCAGGCCCACGTGCAGGCGCACCAATGCACCACGCACCGGGGTTGCGAAGCTGCGCTCACCCAGCTCGGCCAGGGTCACCAGGCTCTCGTAGCCACCCCAGGAGGCACCGATGCCGAACAGGCGCAGGCGATCGATGAACGCTTCTGCCCGGCCCAGGCTGGCGTCGGCCAGTTCGAGGCTGAGCAGGCCATTGCTGCCCTTGAAGTCGCGGCGCCACAGGGCATGCCCCGGGTGCTCCGGCAACGCCGGGTGATACACCCGCGCCACGTCCTCGCGTGCTTGGAGCCACTGGGCGATCTCCAGGCCCTGGCGCCCGTGCACGGCCATGCGGCTGGCCAGGCTGCGCGCCCCACGCAGCACCAACCAAGCATCGTCCGGGCTGACCGTGCAGCCGCAGGTATCGCTGCTGCGCGACAACGCGGCGAAGGCCTCTTGGGTGGTGCACACGCTGCCCATCATCACGTCGCTGTGCCCGCCCACGTACTTGGTCAGGGCCATCACCGAGATGTCTGCGCCCAATGCCAACGGCTGGTACAAGTAACCCGAACCCCAGGTGTTGTCGACCGCCAGCAGGATCCCGCGCGGCTTGCACAACGCAGCCATGGCCGGCAGGTCATTGAGCTCGTACAGCAACGAACTCGGGCTCTCGCTGTAGACCATGCGGGTGTTCGGGCGCAACGCGGCCTCCAGGCCGTGGCCATCGGCGGCGAAATAGCTGACTTGCACACCGAACGGCTGCAGCAGCTCGCGCGCCAGGCGCCGCACCGGGCCATACACCCCATCGCTGAGCAGCACATGGTCGCCGGGGCGCAAGTAGGCGAGAAAGGTCTGAGTGATGGCTTGCAGCCCGGTAACGAACAACTTGCAGCGGTAGCCGCCTTCCAGTTCGCTGACCAGGTCTTCGAGGGCAAAGGCCGTGGGGTTGCCACGGGCACCGTAGCTGAGCACCCGTTGCTGGTCCCGATGGCTGCGCGCTTCACGCTGTTCGGCGACGCTGTCGAACAGCACGGTGCTCAGGCGGCTGACCGGTGGGTTGACGCCGTGGGCCCCTTGGCCCGATTCGCCACGCCCGGCATGCACCAGCCGTGTAGCGACCGGGTCGCTGTGCGTCAGGGGGGTGAAGCTGGCAACCTCGGCGGCGCTCATCTGTGCGATCAGCCCGGTCTCCCAGGCCAGGTAGCGGCGTGCCGCCTCCTTGTTGCCGGCGTGTCGGTCATGGACGAAGAACAGGAAATCGATGCAGGCGGCGTCTGGCAACGAGGTGTCGTCCGCGACCTGCGGCCACTCGGCCAGCAACGCCTGGGGGAACAGGCGCGCAGCGCGACGTTGTGTATCTGGCAGTTCGCTGGCAGCCAACTCGGCGACGCGAGGGTCGTCGGCAATGAACACCAGGCGCCCAGACTGCTCACGCACCTGCTCGGCCAGCCCTGGGCGGATCGCCCACTGCGCGCCGCGCACGTGGCGCTGGCGGTAGGCCGTGCTCGGGCGCAGGTCCAGCAGCAAGGCGCCCTCCAGTTCTGCAGCGCTGGCTTCGGCCAAGGTTACCGCCAGCGGCGGCTGTGCCGGCAATGCCAAGCCACTGCCCAGGCCGCCTTCGAGGACGTACGCATCATGCCCCATCTGCCGCAGCCAGCTGGCCACCACCGGGGCACGCACGCCGTCGCCATCGAACAGCACCACGCGCGCCTTGCGCACGCCAATGTACAAGTCGGTGCCCTGCACCAGTTGCCCGCCTGGGCAATGCTGCGCGCCGGGCAGGCTGCCAGCGGTGAACTCCTCCGGGGTGCGCACATCGCACAGGAACAGCGTGCGTTGTGCATCCTGCTGCCAGGCCTGTACCTGCGCCGCTGCCACCCACTGCACCCCGACCTTGTGCGCCAACCCCGTGGCGCGTGCCCGTTGCCGCCCCAGTGCCTGGCCGCTATGCGGCGGATACCCGCGTTGCCCCCCGTGCTCCAGTGGCAGGTCGACCAGGTACCAGCCCTGGGTGCCGTTCTCCAGGGCATAGACCGGGTTGTCGATGCCGAGGTTGATCAGGGTTTGCGCGCCGATGATGCTGCGGGTACGCCCTGCGCAGTTGATCACCACCGGTGTTTGGGGGTCATGCACCAGGTCCTCCAGGCGGTAGCCCAGTTCACCGTTGGGGCAGCAGGTGGCGCCGGGGATGTTCATCTTGGCGAACTCGTCCAGTGGCCGGCCATCGAGCAGTACCAGCGGCTTGCCCTGGCGTTGCCATTCGGCCAGCTCCTGGGCGCTGATGCGTGGGGTGTGGCAGGCATGTTCGACCAGTTCGCCAAAGGCCTTGGAGGGCAGGTGCACACCGGCGAACAATTCAAAGCCAGCGGCCTGCCAGCCCTGGCTACCGCCTTCGAGCCAATGCACGGCCTTGTAGCCCAGCGCCTGCAGGCGCTGCACGCCGCGCTGCACCAGTTCGCCGCCGGTTGCGTCGTAGACCACCAGACGCACCAGCGGGTTGGGCGCCAGGCGCGGGGCCTCGATTTCCAGCCGGCTGTACGGCAGGTTCACGGCGTAGAACAGGTGAGCTTCGCCGTACTGGCCGTGCTCGCGCAGGTCGAACAGGGCGATTTCGTGGCCGTCGAACAGCCAGTCATGCAGTAGCGCGGGGGTGATGCTGGGAGTCATGGGACGCAGTCCGTGGTCGTTTACAGGGTTGAGCTCAGGCAATACGGATCAAAGGCCGTATGCCGCGATCGAAGGCGCCATCTGTGATTTGTTGTAGTTCACCACGCTGCCGTCGTCCTTGACCCCGTAACGGTTCTCCAGCGACTCCAGCGGCCGACCATAAAGGTGGAAGTGCAAGGTCGGCTGATCTCCCTCCACACGAATGCCATGCAGGTCTTCACCCAGGAACGCCACGGAGGTCCCTGGCTGCACCACGATCTCCTGCTCCAGCGCCAGGCGTGCACGGGCCGGGTCGCTGCCGTCATCTTCGCGGCGATACACCCGGTTCAGCTCCTGCCCCTCGACGGCGACGATGACTGCCCATGTCTCATGGTTGTGTGGCAGGGTCGCCTTGCCCGGCAGCAGCGAGTTGACGTACAGGGTCGGCGACTCGCCATCATCGTTCAGGCGGTAGCGGAACTGGGTCTCGCCGGTGGTCGCGTCCGGTGCCGGGAAGCGCTCGAAATTGAACAGTTCGCGGCGCTCGGCAAGGCCTTCGAGCAAGCGGACGATCTGCTGCAGGGCGGCGCGGTCGACACCACGCTCATGGATAGCGCGCACTTGCGCCAGAAACGGCTGGATCACGGATTCACGGGACATTATCGGTTTCTCTTCTTGGCTAGCGGAGGTCACACGCTGAGGCTGTAGCGCCCCAGGTTGCTGAAAACATCGGGCGCCGGGCGGCTCGGGCGTTGGCCGCCCTCACCCAGCGCATGCTGCAGAAAGGCACGGGTACGCTCGTGTTGCGGGGCGCGGAACAGTTGTTCGGCGCTGCCATGCTCGACGATCCGGCCATGCTCGGTGAAATACACCTGGTCGCTGATCTCTTCGGCAAAGCGCATTTCATGGGTGACCAGCACGCAGGTCATGCCTTCCTCGGTCAGCTCACGGATCACCGCCAGCACTTCGCCAACCATCTCTGGGTCCAGCGCCGAGGTCACTTCATCGAACAGGATCAACCTGGGCCGCATCGCCAAGGCACGGGCAATGGCAACACGCTGCTGCTGGCCACCCGACAGCTCACCTGGGAAGGCTGCTGCCTTGTGGCCCAGGCGCACCTTGTCGAGCAGCGCCAGGGCCTGCTCGCGGGCCTCGGCGCGGTTGCGCCCAAGCACCTTGGTCGGGGCGATCAGCAAATTGTCCAGCACACTCAAATGGGGAAACAGGTTGTATTGCTGGAAGACAAAGCCCACCTGTTTGCGCAGGGCAATCAGCTCCGCCTCGCCGCGCAAACGCTCGACCTGGGTACCACCAATGCAGATGCTGCCACGCTGCGGCCGCAGCAGGCCGGTCATGCAGCGAAGGATGGTCGACTTGCCCGAGCCGGACGGGCCGATGATCGACACCGCCTGGCCCGCCTGCACATCAAGGTCGATGCCACGCAACACCGGGTTGTCGGCAAAAGCCAGGTGCACGTCGCGCAACTGGATCAAGGGTTCAGAAGGCATAGCGGCGCTCCAGGCGTTGGGTCAGGCGGGCAATGGGGTAGCAGTAGGCGAAGAACAACGCCAGCACGCTGAAGTACACCAGCACGGTGAAGCCGCTGCGGTTGACGGTGTTGGCGGCAATCTGCGCGCTGTCGATCAGGTCGTGCACCCCCACCAGCGAAGCCAGCGCGGTGCCCATGGTCACTACCGCGTACAAGTTCATCCAGGGCGGCAACATGCGCCGCAGGCACTGCGGCAGAATGATCGAACGGAAGATCTGCACGCGGCTGAAGGCCAGCGAACGCGCAGCCTCCCACTGGGTAGCCGGGATAGAAGCCACCGCACCACGGAAAATCTCGGCAACATTGGCACTGGCAGGCAGGGCCAGGCCGATCGTGACCTTGAGCCAGTCGGGAAAGGCCAGCCAGGTGCCGGCCACCTGGATTTCGAACGGGAACACGTACGAGGTGAAGTAGATCAGCACCAGCCACGGTGCGTTACGGAACACCTGCACCCACAGCCGTGCGACACCGCGCAGTGGCGCCAAGGGCGACAGCGACAGAACGCCTATGAGCAAGCCCAGCAACGTGCCCAGGCCAATGGCGCCAACGCTGATCTGGATGTTCTGCAACAGGCCCGCCCCCAGGGTCGGTGACCAATGCCACAGTGTGGCGAGGTTCTCAATGGCCATAACCCGGCATCCTCAGGCGCGCTTCCACGGCGCGACCGGCACAATTGACAGCGAAGCTGAGCAGGCCGTAGAACGCCAGGATCAGAATCATCAGTTCGATGACATTGTCGCCCTGGGTCCAGATCATGATCGAGGCATAGGTAATATCGTTGACAGCGATCGCCGACGCCACGGCGGTCATCTTCACCAGGTCGATAAGGTTGTTGACCAGCGCCGGCAAGGCAAAGCGCACGGCCAGCGGCAGCTGTACCTGCAGCAGTTGCTGGCGGCGGCTGAAGGCCAGCGAGCTGGCCGCCTCCAGGGTCACTGCCGGCACCGCCTCGATGCCGGCGCGCAAGGCCTCGGCGTGAAACGCCCCTTTGTGCAGGGATATCACCAGCACCACCCAGGCAAAGGGCGTCATCGGGTTGGCGTTGCCCAGGCTCTGGTTGATCAGCATGTTCAGCACCAGGAACGCGCAGTACAACTGCACCAGCGTCGGCGTATTACGAGTGACCTCGATAAAGGCCCGCGCCGGCCAGGCCAACCAGCGACGTGCGGACGTAAGCGCCGCCGCCAGCAAGACGCCAACCACAAGGCTGCCGACCACGCTGAACAGGCACAGGTAGACCGTGGTCAACGCGCCCTCGAGCAGTTTGCCGCTGGCGTAGGTGTCGAACAGAAAGCCGTAATTCAGGCCAAGCCGGGCGAGCTGCCCGACCAGCCCGTGCAGAACCTCGCTCATCAGGCGCCTTCGCCCTGCAACTTGGCACGCAGTTCCACCAACGCCGGCGAGGCCGGGGTGATGTGGTTGGCCTGCTCACGCTCGATCAGCCAGCCGCTGCGGTGCCACTGCTTGACGAACGGGTCCAGGCGCTGCTGGGTGTCGGTCTCACCCAGGCGCGTCCAGATCACCGACGGCGCCGGGTTGAGTTCGGGGGCCAGGGCGCGGTAGCCGCTCCACTCGCCACCTTTGGCCAGCAGCGGGTTGATCAGCGTGGCATCGTGCACGGCAGCCACGCAGTTGTTGCCGCGCAGGGCCAGCAGCGATTCGGCCGAGGTCTTGAAGGCTTTGATGTCGGCACCCAGCTCCACCAGCGCCTGGGTGTAGCTGCTGCCCTGCGAAGTGCACACCGGCTGGCCCTTGAGCCCGGCCCAGGTGTTGATCGGGCTGTCCTTGGCCAGCGCCGCGGTACCGCCCACGCGGTAGAACGGCGTGGGCACGTGGCCCAGCAATTTGTCGCGCTCGGGGGTCCATTCCATGTTGGCGATCAGCAGGTCGACCTTGCCCTGCTGCAGGAACTGCACACGGTTGGCCGGCTGCACCGCAACGAGGTCGACCGCCACGCCCAGCTGGCGCGCCAGGTCACGCGCAAGGTCGACGCTGAAACCGACCGGTTCGCGGGTGGCTGGGTCGATGGCCCCGAACGGGCCACCGGACAACACCACGCCCACGGCCAGCTTGTGGCGTTGCTGGACCTTGTCCAGGGTGGCATCGGCCTGGGCCAGGCCGCTGGCGGCCAGCGTGGTGGTGGCCAGCAACGATGCGAGCAGCCCGCGACGGGCAATGGTGGACAGCGACATGATGGGGGTTCCTCGTCCCGGCAGCCGGAACACCCGGCCAATGAGCGCGCATGCTAGAAAGTTGCAGGGATGAGGGGAAATTCAAATATCGCCTATCGTTATAACACTGAATGAACGGAAAATTTTCAAAATGGATATAAGCCTCGAAAAATAGGGGGCACACAGATAGCCTCTTGATCAAGCACCCAACAATAGATAAGTATTCATTATCTTTAGCCGTGCATCATTAATGTAAAAGCACTGTGCGCCCCTCTCCCCCAACGCTGCCTGGCCCACTCCATGAGCACCCTCGACCTCGACCTGCTTCGTACGTTCGTCGCCATCGCCGACCATTCAAGCTTCGCCGAAGCCGGCCGCAACCTGGGCCGCACCCAGGCCTCGGTCACCCAACACATGCAACGCCTGGAACAACAGGTAGGTGTACCGCTATTGCGCAAGCAAGGCCGCCACAAGTCGCTGACCGACGCTGGCCGTCAGTTGCTGCGCCACGCCCGGCAAATGCTCGCGCTCAATGACGAGGCGCTCGCCGGCCTGCGGCTGGATGGCCCCAGCGGCGTGCTGCGGATCGGCTCGCCCCACGACATCGCCGACACCATCCTGCCGCCACTGCTCAGCCACATCGCCCGCTCGGCGCCCAACCTGCGCCTGGAAATCGACGTTGGCCGCAGCCCGTTCCTGATGGAAGACTTGCAGCGCGGCAAGGTCGACATGGTCATTTCAACCCGCACCGCACCGGGCCTGGAAGGCTTTGCGCTGCGTACCTCACCGGTGTGGTGGATATGCGCGGCGCAGTATCAGCACCTGCCCAGCGAGCCGTTGCCGCTGGTGCTGGTGGACGAGCCCAGCCTGTACCGCAAACTGGCCCTGGAGGCCCTGGAACGGGCCGGTATCGCCTGGCGCCAGGCGTACCTGGCGTCCAACTTGATCGGCGTCAAGGCAGCGGTGCGCGCCGGCCTGGGCATTACTGCGCGCAGCCAGGAGATGGTCGGCCCCGACATGCGTGTGCTCGGCCAAAGCGACGGCCTGCCGGCGCTACCCGATGTCACCTACCACTTGTGGGTGCGGGCCAACACCGTCAACCCGCTGGTGCGCCAGGCCTACGCGATGGTGCGCGCCAGCGCGGGGCTGTGATGGCTGGCACCCGCGCAGCTACACCGGTAGCTCAGTGGTCAGCTTGATCTTTTCCATCGGTACTTCGGTCTTCACGTTCTGCACCACGCTCAGGCTGGTCAGGTGCTTGATCTGAAAGCGCCGATAGGCTTCCAGGTCAGCCGCCACCACCCGCAACAACAAGTCGCAGTCGCCCGCCATCACATGGCACTCCACCACTTCGGGCAATTGGCGCACGGCCTCGACAAACTCATCGGTGGTGTCCTGATCCTGACGCTTCAGCCATACGCGCACGAACAGGGTCAGGCCCAGCGCGACCTTGGCCGGGTCCAGCAATGCCACATAACGCTCGATCACCCCAGCCTCCTCCAGCAGCCGCACCCGTCGCAGGCACGGCGAAGCAGACAACCCCACCTGTTTGGCCAGTTCCTGATTCTGCAACCTGCCGTCGCGCTGCAGCGCGCGCAGGATGCGGCGGTCGATGGCATCGAGCTTGATTGGCATTGAACGTTCTCTTTTTTTAAGTATTCGGTAGCAGATGCCAAATGCTCTGCGCATCTGTGCAACTACGCAAGCCAATTCCAGCGATTCATTGGAATAATTTTCCTCCACTGGAGGTGACCATGAATACCCTTGAACCTGTACTGAACGATCCCCCTGCCACCACACCGCAAAGCGAATTGCGCCGGGGCGCCGTTGCCGCCCTGCCGGTGCTGCTGGGCTTCATCCCCTTCGCCCTGGTACTGGGCGCGCAAGCTTCCCAGCACCAGCTGGCAGCCGGCGAAGTGGCGTTGATGACCGGCCTCAACTTCGGTGGCGGCTCGGAGTTCGCCGCCATCGAGCTGTGGACCTCACCACCGGCAATCCTGGTGATTGTCGCCATGACCTTGCTGGTCAACAGCCGCCACCTGCTGATGGGCGCGACACTGGCGCCGTACCTGCGCCACCTGCCATTACCCAAGGCACTGGGGGCGCTGTTCTTCATGTGTGACGAGAGCTGGGCCATGGGCCTGGCCGATGCGCGCCAGCGCGGTGGCTTCAGCCTGCGCTATTTCATGGGCGTGTCGCTGAGCCTGTGGGCCACCTGGGTCACGTTCACCAGCCTGGGCGCGCAGGCCGGGCCGCTGCTCGGCGACCTTCGCAGCTATGGCTTCGACATGGCCTTCGCGGCAGTCTTCCTGGTACTTCTCAAAGGCATGTGGAAAGGCGTACATGCCGCCGTGCCATGGCTGTTCAGCCTGCTCACCGCAGCGCTGTTCTACCTGCTGATCCCCGGTGGTTGGTACGTGCTTGCGGGTACCGTGGCTGGCCTGGTGAGCGCTTACCTGTGGGCCAAGCCATGATGGACGTTTCGACGCTGGTCACCATCCTGGGCATGGCCGTGGCCACCTACCTGACCCGTGCGCTGGGCTTTTTGCTGCTGCGCAAGCGCACCCTGGGGCCACAGCTGACCCAGGTGCTGAACGCCGCGCCCGGCTGCGTGTTGATTGCCGTGATCGCTCCCAAGTTCGTTTCCGGGCAGCCGGCCGACCTGATTGCGCTGGGGCTCACGGTGTACGCAGCCACACGGTTTTCGCTCTTGCCGGTGGTGGTGTTCGCCATTGTCGTGACCGGGGTGCTGCGGATGCTGTTGCTGGCATGATCCGCCGCTGCACCTACACTCCATTGACCCAAATCAAGCCCTCGCGCCGGGTTCACGCGACGATGGCTGCACGCAAGGAATGACTCAAGCACCGCCAGGCGCACATTGTTCAAGGTTTGCCTTCGACCACTGTGCGCGGCCTTGAAAAGGAGCCCCACATGAGCCCGCTGAAACACATACTGGTCGCCACCGACCTGTCCCCCATGCCCGCAACGCAGCAGAGCGCGCTGCCTACCTGAGCAACACGCAGCAGGCCGCACTGGACCTGCTGTACGTTGCCAACCCGGCCCCCTTCGAGCGCCTCAAGCAACTGGTGGCGCCTGATGACGACCTGTTGAAACGGGTACTGGACAGCGCCGGCGAAAAAACCCGCGCACTGGCCGCCATGTTGTTCCAGCGCTACGACATTTCTGCGGGTGTGCAGGTTGCCAGTGGTTCGGTGATCACGGAAATCACCCGGGTAGTGCAGGACAAACACAGCAACCTGCTGGTGTGCGGAGCCAAGGGCCAGAGCGTGGCGCGGCGCCTGCTGCTGGGCTCGACCGTGCAAAAAATGCTCAACCACATGCCCTGCCCGTTGTTGGTCGTCAAGCCGGCACCTCGTGACGCCTACCGCACCGTGCTGGTTCCCGTCGATTTTTCACCTGTTTCGCTGCGCGCGATCCAACTGGCCAAGGCCATTGCCCCGCAGGCCGAGATCATCCTGCTGCATGCGTACGAAGCCCCGTTCGAAGGCAGCGTGCGCTTCGCCCATATCGACCAGGACACCCTCACCCGCTACCGCAATGTCATCCGCCAGGATGCAGTGGCACAGTTGGCCGCATTGAGCGAAGCTGCCGGCGTAGCCGATGCCCGGCAGATCGTGGTGCACGGTGACCCTGGCTGGCGCATTGCCGAGCAGGAACAGGAGCTGGAATGCGACCTGATCGTGGTCGGCAAGCAGGGTACGAGCGCGCTGGAAGAGCTGTTGGTGGGTAGCGTCACCAAGCATGTACTGGACGAATCGCAGTGTGATGTGCTGGTAACGCCTTAGCTCGCCGTATTTGCGCTGACGGAGTAGTGCGCAACGATCTTGCCAGCACAGGCTTGAACACGCTGTGCTGGCCTGATCTGTTGCGTCAGCCTTCACCTTCGAATGATTGAAATTGCAACTTCCAACTGTCGTTGATTTTGATCCAGCTCTCGACGAAATTTATCTGCTTGCTCCCTTGCGGCGTGACAATGAATGCCACACCACTGACAGCTGCAAGGTTACCCAGCTCTCGCACTTCGACATTCGACTCCGTTCGTTTGTGCTGAGAAAAAGCTGACGCGTCCTGGCCACGGAGCACAGAAAGTTTATGTAACTGGTTTTTCTTGTACATGAACTTTATGCCGTTCGTCGAGAAGAACCAGTCCGCTTCCAAGTAATCCAACTGCTCGATATTCAGTGTATAAAAAGCGTTGTACCACTCTTTGCGCATCAACGACAAATTTGATGAGATCTTCACAGTATCCTCTTCAGGTCCATTTCTTCCTGAACCCGCTCGCTCCATGCCGCATAGGTTTTTATCGCTTGCTCAACGCCACTGTTGTAAAACGCCGGACCGCAGACCTCTTCGATGAAATCGAGGAAAAACTCAACCTCAAACTGCCCCAACTGCAACTCAAAGGTATCGGCACAATACGCCTTCAACTTGCCAATCATGAGCGCTCGCGCTTCCGGTGAAAGTGAAATTTCAGGCATCTCGGGTCCTTATATCAGGCAGGTTGAATTTTATATCTCTTCCCTGCATACAGTCTTCGACAACCGCCGCCTCCCACTCATCAATGTCAATATTCGCAAGGCAGGCGTAAAGCACCCCACTCAACCTGGCATTGCCAATAGCATCACTGCCGTGGGCAATGGGTTCGCGCAGTTCCGCCGACGCCTCCAGGCGCTCCAGGACCATCCTGATCAGGTCAATCTTACGGGGCCGTACAACAGGGAAGGAAATGTGCATCGAACGCTCAGTTTCAGTGAACACATTATGCCAATAACCGGCAGGTACATAGATGGCCTGGCCTGGCGTCAAGGTATGGCACAGCATGGGCTCGCCGGCGGGAGGCGTTTGGTCGAAACTCTTGTCATTCAACAGTGGATAGGGACGTGTGGGCGCATAGACTTCCCACCGTTTCACACCTTCGATCTGCACTGCAATTACATCGTGGTTGTCGAAGTGCGCACCAAAACTTGGCGTTGAACTCCAGGCACAATAAAGATTTGCCCCGGACCGGCAACGCAGGTGTGTAGACAAGTAGCTTGCCGCTTGTTGAGCGCGCTCAAAAAATGCCTGGCAGCGATCAATGATCAATGTGCTACCGGTTTGCAAACGCTTCAGAAGGTTGTAACGGTTGATATGCGGCGAGGTCTCACCTGTCACCGTCAGGGTATAGGTTACAAACCCCTTGAAGCCACGCTCGGAGGGGATGCCATCGTTCGCCAGGCGTATTCTGGGGTAATCGAGAATATCCTTCTCAAGC
Organism: Pseudomonas putida; assembly: GCA_041071465.1. Lineage (NCBI taxonomy): Bacteria > Pseudomonadati > Pseudomonadota > Gammaproteobacteria > Pseudomonadales > Pseudomonadaceae > Pseudomonas > Pseudomonas putida. The sequence goes on from CP163498.1 coordinate 5,782,406, forward strand.
AGGTTGTTGATTTCACCCCAGCCCACCAGCTGGTGGCCCGTGACCGACTCGAATACGAAGGGTTTCTTCTGAAAGGCCGAGCGAATGAAGAAGTCCATTTCAGGTAACGCAAAATCCATGCGGTCCATTAATATTCCCTATATCAGTTTTTCAGCATCTGTGGTGCGGGTGCCTTGCGTCAAGCCGAATCTCGGCGCGCAGTCAAAATGCCTCATGAAATGGCTGTCATGGGTCACAATCAGTACGCGGGAGATCAAGGCCTTTTGTTCAACCAGGCGTTGCAAGCCTGTGACCGACGCCGGGTCAAGGTGGGTGGTGGGCTCGTCCATGACGAGCAACGCGGGCTTCTTCAACAAAGCCAGGATAATGCCAAGCTTCTGTCGCTCGCCCGCTGACAAGTTCTGCCCTTGCTCACCCACCTCATACGCCAGCGGCTTGTCGAATGACAGGGTACTTGCCAGTACGGCGTATGCGTCCAGGTCTACGGGGCCCAGAAAGGTCTCAAGGTTCTCGGCAACCGTACCACCGATAAAGACCATGGTTTGGCTGGTCATGGCGATCCAGTCGGGTGTCAAACCATAACGCTCAGGCTGCCGGGTGACGCCATTGAAACGAATGCACCCGCTGTCAGGGCGGTCAACCCCGGCGATAAGGCGCGCAAGCGTCGTTTTCCCGTGCCGTTGGTACCCGTCACGAAAGTGGGCAGGCCTGCTTTGCAAGGCACGTTCGCGGTGACGCCTTGCAGGATGGGCCTGCCGCCTTTGCTCTTGCAAAGTTGGTGCAGGGAAATGTCGATACTTGCAGGGTCGGCGGGCTGATCGTGATGCACCGCGGCGGCGTGCATTGCCATACGGCCAAGCGATTCCTCAAGTACGACGAAATCGATGCGCGCCTTGTTAAGTGTGCGCCACAGCACACCGATACGGTTCAAGGGCAGAAATACTTGAAAAAGAAACGTGGCCAGCATGATCAGGCTGCCCATCGTGGCGTAGCCCTGGTTGAATCTGAATGCGGCCCCCGCCAACACCATTGCACTCCCGGTAAATGATACGAGGGTGGTGACAATGCCGAACCTGAAGAATACCTGGCGAACACGCTGCTGCGCTGAGAGGTAGCGGTCTACGGCCACCCCATGCCTATGCTTCAACCTGCCACCTGCATTGAACAGTTTTTCGCAGAGCCCTGCCGCGATCACACTGTGGAGCACGCCATTCAAATACTTTTGCGTGATTGCAACTCGCTTGATCAACGGAAAGCGTGCACTGGTCATCTTGATGACCACCGCCATATAGGTGGCAACCACTAGAGTGAAACTGCCTGCAATCACGCCATCAAAATAGAAGCTGACACAGCCAATGACGAACACGGTTTGAAATAAGATGGGCAACGCCTCACCCCAGATAACCCTGATATAAGCACTGACCGATGACATGGCGGCTTCATAGGTAGCCACCATCTCGCTCCTATTGAGCTGTTCCAGTTGTTCAAGGTAGATGCGGCCAAGCTTGTCGAGGTACGCCGCCCTGAGCAGCGACTCAACCCTGATGCAGTAGCCGTGTGACAACCACTCCACGAGGGCAAAGCTGCAGGGCATCGCCAGGCGAATGGCCAGGAAGCCCGCGCAGAATGCAACCAGGCCGGCAAGGCTCGCGACTGATTCAGGATGATCGATTGCAAAGCGCATCATCAAACCGAATGACACGAACAGCAGCGAGGCGAGCAATGTCAGGCCAGCGATCCCCACCTGCCTGGCAATACCGGTTTTAAGTGTACGTTTTTCGATTTCGGTCACGGTAGCACTCGTTGTCGTCGATCGCCCACCCAAGGGTGGGCGACCCGTCCATCAATGGTTACGATTGGAATTGCACATGCAACCGGCGCCACAGCCCTTGCCGGAGCAACCGCACACATTGTTGAGCACGACATTGCGATCCAGTATGTACTTGAGAATTTGCTCCTTCGGAAGTTTCAGCATCTCTGCGTTCACCCGCCCTTGCTCGTCGGTTTGCAGGTCGTCCAGCATCAGCGGCTTACGTCGAGCATTGAGGCTTTCGATGCTAAACTTCTGCGCATACTCGCCGTACCACTTGATGACCGTATCGTCGCCCAGCACTTGCTGGGTTTTGCGCAACTGGAAAGCAAAATCCTGTTGTTTCTGCGTTGCAAAGGTCATGTTGTGCTTGGCCAGGTGCTTTATTTCCTCTTTCAGCATGTTCCGCGAGAACGGAAAATGATGAAGAAACCCACCCATGTATTCATTGCAAAACGCATAATAGTGGTCGGTGAACTGAAGAAAGGTATGCCACATTTCATCAATCACTTGAAACTGATAGTAAATGGACACACTGAAACACTCTCGCTGGCACTGCGCAGCCAGCAACAGGAATTTCTTGGTTTCCTCGAAGAGCTCTTCTGCCTCCTCGCGCGTGACATCCCACTCCTTGCAAAACTTCAGTACAACGTCTTCATTTTTATACTGCGATACCGCCTGCGCGTCTGCAACGCGCAGGGGTGTGACGATGGCATCGCTGGTAATTCGTTGCTGTAGCATAAAATATCCTTTTCATGCATTGATATCGCCCTTGCAGTTACCGGGCTTGGTCGTGGGGCGTGCCTGTATTGAAACTTTTCAGCCACCCGCTTCACGCCAGATTTGAACTTAACACTTGCCACTTGCACCCCCGAACTGCGACAGGCTGTCGCACCCTGAAAGCCAAGCCCAGGGCTGCCGTCCGCCATGCCAGGCGCCACTGCCATGCTGCGGTAGATTGTCGCAGCCGCATCACCCCCTTGACCCCGCTAGTGCGCCCGGGACGGGCAACCACCGGCGAAAACTGTCCGGGCCTTTACCACTGAGTGGGCTCCAGGAAAACTCCCAGGGCGGAGGGGGCAAGCAGTTCGTCTGCTCCACTGTGAAGGGGGTTGGCCGCATGCCCGGCTTCCATTCCACCACCACATCTGCCATTGGCTGCCACGCCAGGACCAGGCCACGCGCCTCAGACATGTCGGCAGCTATCCATAAGGCAGCCGCCGCGACCATGAATGCCTCGATGTGCGTCTCGGTTACCTGTGCCTTGTAGGGTGAGCCCAGCAGCCAACGGCAGACGCTGATGTAATAGCTCCAATCCAAGGCCGGGTGATGTCGATAAGCCCAGGTCATGAAGCAGCGGAACAGTTCCAGACCTTCCGGCGGGTCTAGCTTGAGCAAGCCTGGGCACACGTCGAACAACGTGTGCCAGTACGGCAGTAGTCGCGCGTCCAGCTTGACGAACGTACGGGCGTTGCAGGGGTAATCGGGAAACGGCAAGCGAGACTCACTCAAGCGTGCAGCGCGAGCCGGGGGGCAAAAGCGTGAAGTGGCCAAAGGGCGAGACATCATGTGCTCCATGCATCAGATAGCCTTGAACAGGCCCCGCCTTGATTCCTGGCGGGTAGTGTGCGTTTCGGGACCGTTCTGACAGGTAGATAGGGGGGAGCACGCGGATAAAGCGAAAGCCAGCGATGCCGAGGCGCATGGCTGGCGCAGGTCAGTACCGTCATGAGAGGGTTGATCCTTGACCGACGTTGCAGATAGCAGCGCCTGCTGCGGGCATGCGCAGCCAGGCATCGTGCTCGATACGCGGGCGCGAGCCCGCATCAGCGCCTAGGCGCCGGCAACGTCAAAAAGGAGAAGCTCGGGGGTTGGCCGTGGGCCAGCAATAGCGTGGAGGCGCCTGGCTGCGCACCTCGCTGCAAAACCGCCTTGGGTTCGCACAGCTGAGCAACCAGGCGACCCCCAGGAGGAACACCAAGGTAAGGAAGTTCGCCGTACACGTTGGACAGGCGAACAGGTTGCTCCAGTCCGCCGTGGACGATGTGCCGTGTTGCTGGGCCTGTGAGGTGGAGATGTCATTGGCCAGGCTGCAGAAGCCGCCACCGATGCCATTGAGCGCCAAGCCCAATGCCTGCCCGTGACCCAGGCCACAGCAAAGCACGTTGAACAGGACACTGAAATACAATGCCCAGGCAATGAGGGGCCGATTACCGGTGCAGCGATCCATGGCCGGCAACTCTAGCATCCAGGCTCGCGAGTGAGAAAGACAGCATCGCACCACTTCAATGGCTACGTGCGTAAAGGACCGGGAAAAAGCACGTCAATCGCTATATACTTTTATATACACCGATACCCGTAAAGCCAGATGAAGCCGTGATGTGCCTGCAAATCGAAATGCTGAACGAGTCCGACAACGGCGCTGACGCTCTGCTCGGCGCAACCAATCACACCGTGGGAAATGCCGGCATTCGGCGCAGGAATCAGAAGCTGATTCTGCAGGCTGCCAGCGAAGCGTTTGCCACGACCGGCTTCACCGCCACTCATTCGCATGATATTGCCGAACGTGCCGGGTACCTAAAGCCAACCTCTACTACTACTTTCAATCCAAAGAGAACCTGTACGTGCAGGTGCTGATGAGCTTCGTTGATCCGCTGGTGAGGGCCTCGGCAGCGCTGCGCAAAAGCGACGACCCGATAGTAGGCCTGCGGGCCTATATCAAAGCCCTCATCCGCATCATTCGCGAGCACCCGTTCAGCGCCGCCGTGTTCAGCCAGGAGTTGCTCTCAGGGGGCAAGCATCTGCCAGAGGCATGCAAGAACCTGCTGCACGAGGAAGCCCAGCGCAACGTCGCCTGCCTGCGCAACTGGATCGACCATGGCCGGCTGGCGCCCTGTGATCCTGAGCACCTGATGATCTTCATCTGGTCGTCGACACGCACCTACACCAATCTGGCCTGGCAAATGTCGCAGCTCAGAGGCGTAGCCGAACCTGACAAGGCTGACTTTGACCGCGCCACCCGAACGGTCACCCAAATGGTGTTGGGCGGTATCGTCCCGGCATGACCGGCAACCTGGCAGCAAGCAGGTGCTGCCGTGATGCCAGGTAGAGGCCTGGTCTTGCGCCGACAATGCCGCATCCATAGCAAGGAGAACTGACGTGTCCACGACCGCGATTGCCTGCCAGGATGCTGCCGCTGGGCACCATCGGCCTTTAACTGCGTCATGCGTTGGAAGAGCCCCAAAGCACCTGCAAATCGTGCCCCACGCGATTTCCTCTGGACCAGAAGTGGCTGCGCAGCCTGGTACTGGACGCCGCCCGGAACATTGGTTTGCCGCGCTGAGTGATTTCAGTCGCGCGAAACATTCAAAGCGGCACAGACAACCCGACCTTGACCTTGTCCAGAACGATCAACGTGCGGTAAGTCAGGATGTCTTCGTTATCGGCAAAATGCAGCCTCACCAGCTTTTCGAAATGCGCCACGTCACGGGCAAGCATGACGATGATGAACGACACCCCGCCGTTGACGAAGTAACACTGCTGTATCTCTGCCACATTGGCGAAATAACGCTTGGCGCGGTCCATCACCTGCGAGCGATCGTCCCGCAAGCGTGATTCGACGATGGCCGTGATCATCTGGCCAACACACTCCGGGGCAATGACTGCGGTGTTGGCAGTGACCACTCCGCTCGCCTCCATCTGTGCAATACGCCGCTGTACAGCCGGTGTGGACAGGCCGATTTCCTCGGCAATGGCGCGCTGCGAGGTTTTGTTGTCTTGCTGCAGCAGCCGCAGAATCGCGTGATCGAAGCCGTCCAGCGGACGGTTGGCGCAGTCACTCATTTTCGGGTTCCAAAGAAAGCAGTTCACTCGTCAGAGGCCCATTTTCACAGTAATTGCTTCGCAGGCCGAGCACTAAAATGTCGCCTCGACCGATGCTGGAGCCACGCGTGGACGCAAAAACTGCTGGAACCTTCGCCCCTGTCGGCGCAGCCATCGCCGCGCTGGTCTCGGTGCAAACCGGTGCTGCCTTGGCAAAAACCTTGTTTCCATTGATCGGCCCCGAAGGCGTTGTCGCCCTGCGGCTGGGCTTGTCCGCCGTCATCTTGCTGGCGGTGCTGCGCCCTTGGCGCATCTGGGGCCAGGCCAACATGCTTCATTTGTTGGGTTATGGCGTAATGATGGGGCTGATGAATATTCTGATTTACCGGGCATTCCTCTATATCCCGGTGGGCATCGCGGTGTCCATCGAGGTCATCGGCCCACTGGGCGCGGCCTTGCTGTCTTCCCGGCGGCGGATCGACCTGCTGTGGATTGCCCTGTCGGTCGCCGGGCTTACCTTGCTGCCATGGGGCACGGGCAGTCAGGGCCTCGACCCGCGCGGGGTGATGTACGCGCTCGCGGCTGCATTGGCCTGGGGGCTGTATGTGATGCTTGGCAGCAAAGTGGCGGTTCACGGCAAACAGGCAGTCGGCACCGGGATGTTGTTTGCCGCGCTGCTGGGCGTACCACTTGGTGTCAACCACGCCGGTGCCGAGTTGCTGGCGCCATGGGTGCTTATGGTCGGGTTGGGCGTAGCGCTGCTTTCCAGCACGGTGCCTTTCCTGCTCGACATGTATGCCATGCGGCACTTGCCGCCCAGTATTTTTGGCGTGCTGCTCAGCGCTTCGCCCGCTGCGGGGGCGATAGCAGGCTGGTTGATCCTCGGTGAAGTGCTGGCACTGACCCAGTGGCTGGGCATAACAGCCATTGCCTTGGCCTGCGCAGGGGCGGCACTGGTAGGGCGTGGTCGCTGAGCGCGGGCGCTCTACGCAAGGCCTTTCATCGATGGCGCTGATGATTACTATCGAGCGGCCTGCCTGTCGGCCTGACCAGGCCGTCTCTATAATCGCCTGCAAATCCCCCCGCTCCTGCGCCTGCTACAGGCGACATCCCTCATGGAACCGAACCCCATGCCAAGCAACCGCCAGGCCTCTCGTGGCCTTCCCGAACATAATCAACAGAGTGTCACGCAGCAGTGGCTGGCCATCCTCTCGGTCGCCGTGGGCGCCTTCGCCCTGGTCACCAGTGAGTTCCTCCCGGTGGGGGTACTCAACGATGTCGCCAGCGACCTTGGCATCAGTGCCGGCCTTGCCGGCCTGATGGTGACCCTGCCCGGTATCATGGCCGCGCTGGCCGCGCCTTTGATCTCGGTGGGTGTGGGGGCGCTGGACCGGCGCTACCTGCTGATCGGCCTGACACTGATCATGATCATCGCCAACGCCATCGTGGCCTACGCCGGTGACTTCAACCTGCTGTTGGTCGGCCGCGTGCTGCTGGGTGTCAGTATCGGCGGCTTCTGGGCGACCGCCATCGCCCTCAGCGGGCGGCTGGCACCTGACGGCATGGGCGTAGCCAAGGCCAACTCCATCATCATGGCGGGGGTAACCCTGGCGACGGTAGTGGGCGTACCCGTGGGCACCTGGCTGAGTGGCCTGATGGGCTGGCGCATGACCTTCCTGGTCACCGCCCTGGTCGGCGTACCCGTGCTGCTGGCGCAGGTATTGCTGTTGCCACGGCTGATGCCGGAAAAGGCCATTCGCATCAGCGACCTGCCAGCGCTGTTCGTCAACCCGCAAGCACGGGTCGGCTTGATCGCTGTTTTGCTGATCGGCCTGGCGCACTTTGCGGCGTACACCTATGTTGCACCGTTCTTCAAACAGAATGCCGGCTTCGACGGGCCGACCATCGGCTCGTTGCTATTGCTGTACGGCGTGGCCGGTTTCATGGGCAACATCTTCGCCGGCTTTGCCGCCAACCGCAGCGTGCGACATACCCTGATGCTGGTCGCGCTCATGATCGCAGTCAGTACCGCCCTGTTCCCGCACTTCGCCACCAGCATGACGGGCGCCGCGATGCTGATCGCACTGTGGGGCTTTGCTTTCGGTGCGTTCCCGGCCTGCGCCAATATCTGGATGTTCGTGGTGGCGCCCAAGGATGTCGAACGCGGCATGCCGCTGTTCGTGGCCATGTTCCAGGTGATCATTGCCGTGGGCTCGTTCTTCGGCGGGCAAGTGGTCGACCATATGGGCACCGCAGTGCTGTTGAGCCTGGCCACGGCGCTGGTGGGCTGTGGCTTCGTCACCGTGCTGGTGCTGGGACGCAACGTCAGCAATAGCCTGGCGACGCAGCCAGGCTGAGCTGCTGCACAGGTTCAGAACCACTGCCCGAAGCGGCGGATATAGAGGGCCTTCATGGCCTGGGCGACCACGCAATAGCCCAGCAGGATGGCAACCAGCCAAGGGAAGTACGCCCACGGCAGTGGCACCAGGCCAACCATCGCCCCCACCGGCGAGAACGGGATATAGACACCCAACGCCATCACCAGCCCCGTTGCCAGCACCACTGGCAGCGCGGCGGTGCTCTGGAAGAACGGCACCTTGCGCGTGCGCAGCATATGCACCACCAAGGTCTGTGATAGCAACCCCTCGATGAACCAGCCGGACTGGAACAGTGCCTGCATCTCGACGCTGTTGGCCGCGAACACGTACCACATCAGGGCAAAGGTGGTGATGTCGAAGATCGACGACGTAGGGCCGATCCACAGCATGAAGCGGCCAATGTTGCGCGCATCCCATTTGCGTGGCTTGCTGAGAAACTCCTTGTCCATGCGGTCCCAAGGCAGCGACAGCTGGGAGAAGTCGTACATCAGGTTCTGCAGCAGCAGGTGAATCGCCAGCATCGGCAGGAATGGGATGAACGCGCTGGCCACCAGCACCGAGAACACGTTGCCGAAGTTGGAGCTGGCAGTCATGCACAGGTACTTCATGATGTTGCCGAAGGTCTCGCGGCCTTTGAGCACACCCTCTTCAAGCACCATCAGGCTCTTTTCCAGCAGAATGATATCGGCCGATTCCTTGGCGATGTCGGTACCGCTGTCTACCGAGATACCGACGTCGGCATCGCGCAGGGCCGCAGCATCGTTGATACCGTCGCCAAGAAAACCCACCGTGTGACCATTGGCCTGCAGGGCCTTGAGCACGCGTGATTTCTGCAGCGGGGTGAGCTTGGCGAAGACCGTGCGTTCTTCGACCTGCAGCGTGAGGGTGGTGTCGTCCATGCGCTCGATGTCCTGGCCGAGCAATGGCAGGCCTGGCTCCAGGCCAACTTCACGGCAGACCTTGCACGTCACCACCGGGTTGTCGCCGGTCAGCACTTTGACCCGCACGCCCATGTCCCGCAGAGCGGCAATGGCCGGGCCGGCAGTTTCCTTGGGGGGGTCGAGGAAGGTCAGGAAGCCCTGGATCACCAGATCGCGCTCATCGTCGGCGTGATACTGCGCCTTGCCTTCGGCCGCCGGGATCTGGCGGGTGGCGACCACCAGTACGCGAAAGCCGTCCTGGTTGAAGGCGTCGGCACTGGCCAGCAGCTGTTGGCGGCGGCGCGGATCGAGGTTAACGACACCGTCGCCTTCCTGCACATGGGTGGCGATGGCGAGCATTTCCTCGACCGCCCCTTTGCTTACCAGCAGGTGGTCGCCCAGGGCATCCTTCACCACCACGGACAGGCGACGGCGGATGAAGTCGAACGGCAGCTCGTCGACCTTTGCATAGGCGTAGGGGGCCTGGAACTGGCGGTCCTGCCCTGCGAAATGCAGCACAGCTTGGTCCATCAGGTTGCGAATGCCGCTTTGGTGATGGCTGTTGAGCCAGGCCAGCTCGAGGATGTGCCTGTCGCGCTGGCCGTCAAAGCGCACGTGGTGTTCGAGGATGATACGGTCCTGGGTAAGCGTGCCGGTCTTGTCGGTGCACAGCACGTCCATGGAACCCAGGTTCTGGATGGCGTTCAGGCGCTTGACCACCACTTTGCGCCGGGCCATGGCCACGGCGCCCTTGGCCAGGTTGGCGCTGACGATCATCGGCAGCATTTCCGGGGTCAGGCCCACGGCCACGGCAAGTGCGAAGAGGAAAGCATCGCCCCAGTCGCCCTTGACCACACCGTTGAGCATGAACACCACCGGGACCATCACCAGCATGAAACGGATCAGCAGGCTGCTGACGCTGTTCACCCCACGGTCGAAAGCGGTCTGGCTGCGCGAGCCGGCAATGGCCTTGGCCAGCGAGCCGAAATAGGTGCGTGGGCCAGTGGCGACCACCACTGCGCGGGCGCGGCCACTGACCACGTTGGTGCCCATGAAGCAGATGTTCGCCAGCTCGAGCAGGTTGTCCTGGCTACCGCTGCCCCCGGTAGCGGACTTCTGCGCGACATGGCCAAGGGTGTCGTACTTCTCGACCGGCAGCGCTTCACCAGTGAGCACCGCCTGGCTGATGAACAGGTCACGTGATTCGAGCAGGCGAATGTCAGCGGGGATCATGTCGCCTGCGCAAAGCTGCACGATATCGCCGGCCACCAGTTCGTCCATGGGCACTTCGCGCAGACGCGGGGCCTGCCCGACCTGCTCGCGGCGCAGCACGGTGGCAGTGGTGCGCACCATGGCCTTGAGCGCATCGGCGGCCTTGGTCGAGCGGTACTCCTGCCAGAAGCGCAGCACGCTGCTGAGGCTGACCATGGTCATGATGATGATGACCTTGGTCAGGTCGGCGTCATCCGTTTGGCCTGCGCGAAGCGGCAGCCAGTAGTCGGTGACGAAGCTGATCCCGGCCAGGGTCAGCAGTACATAGATGAACGGGTTGTGCAGGGCCCTGAGCAATTGCACCAGGGCATGCGGTTGCGGGTCGTGGGCGACCTGGTTGGCCCCGTCGCGCTCCAGGCGCTTGGCGGCTTCGTGCTCGGTCAGGCCCTGCTCGCAGGCATCGAGGTTGGCGAGGGTGACAGCCAGGCCATTGCGCGCTTCACGGGCGGCACGCGTGGACAAGCGGGTTTCGCGTTCGGTCTTGGCCGATGAGGTGTCGCGGTGTTTGACAGTCATGTTGCTGTGCTCCTGCCGCTGCGGCGGCACGACACACAGACGTTTCACTCAGGCGGTGAACGAAGGCATGTCGGGTCGCAGATGAATACGGGTTCTTTCCGACAGAAATCTGTCCGCTGCCGAGGGTCGGAAGTTGTTTCGGCAGCGAACTTTCTACTCGCGCAATCCATGGTTTTATTCCTTTGTCATAAACAACAGGCCATACGCCACCGCAAACTTTTCATTTAAAAAGTTCGAGCACAAAGATACCGTTTGATATCTTTTATTCAGTGAGAAGTTTTGGGGGTTCCGGCGTGCTAACGCGCCAGCGCCCCGCATCTACTTGGGGGGTTCTGGCAGTCATCAGGGTACCCGTGCAGGCGGCGCGGCCAGGCACAGGCCTGCTGCGCCGCAAAGCAGGCGAGCAGGCGATATGAAACGAATGAAGTGAGGTTCATGAGCTTGCCTCCAACCGGCGGACACCGGCGGCGGCAAGCTACGGCGGAGCATCAGGCTCTGGCGCGGCTTGCCCGACCGAGGCGTCGGGACCGGTGTTCCGGTTCAAGTGCCTGACCTGGCCGTACGGCGGTGGTCAGGCAGCGACTAGATACTGTGTCCATTGAATTCTTCAGTGATTGAAAGTAAGGCCCTTGTCCAGGGCCGGTCGAACTTTATTCAAGCGTAGTATCGAAGTCAACCAGCAAGCAGAACTTTAAATAAGTTTCACCTTGTTTTAATGTTACTTGCTGGCGTGGCCACCATCACTCAAACCTTGAACCGCCCCACCAACGCCGTCATCTCCCCCACCAGGCCCGCTAGCGCCTTGCTCGCTTCGCTGGTCTGCTGCGCTCCCGCCGCTGAATGGTGAGACAGCTCGCGGATATTGAGCAGGTTGCGGTCTACCTCCCGCGCCACTTGGGCCTGCTCTTCGGCCGCACTGGCAATGACCAGGTTGCGCTCGTTGATTTCGCCGATCGCACTGTAAATGCCCTCCAGCACCTGCCCCGAGGCCAGGGTCACCTCCAGTGTCGATTGCGCCCGGTTGGTGCTGGCCTGCATCGAAGCCACCGCCGCCTCGGTGCCGGCTTGCACGCGGGCGATCATCTGCTCGATTTCCTGGGTCGATTGTTGCGTGCGGTAGGCCAGCGTGCGCACCTCGTCTGCCACCACCGCAAAGCCGCGCCCGGCCTCACCGGCGCGGGCGGCTTCGATGGCAGCATTGAGCGCCAGCAGGTTGGTTTGCTCGGACACCGAGCGAATCACTTCCAGTACCTTGCCGATATCCCGCACCTGCCCGACCAACTGTTCCAGATGCGCACTGCTGGTCTGGATCTCGCGGGTCATGGCTTCGGTGCCGTCGATGTTGTCACCGACTTGCCGGCGACTTTGCGCAGCCAGCTGGTTGGACTCGCTGGTGGTTTGCGAGGTGGTGATGGCGTTGCGCGCAACCTCCTCCACGGCCGTGGTCATTTCGGTCACGGCGGTAGCGGCCTGCTCCAGCTCCTGCCCCTGCTGGCGCAGGTTGTTGGCGCTTTGCTCGGTGACCGCATTCAACGCCGTGGCGGCGGCATCCAACTGCTGGGCACAGTGATTGATCTGCCCAAGGGTGTCGCGTTGGCTCTGCTGCATGCGCTGCAGCTCATGGAACAGCTGGCCGATCTCGTTGTTGCCCTGCCCTTGCACCGGTACGCTCAGGTCGCCACCGGCAATGCGCTGAAAATGCCGACCGGCTTCACGCAGCGGGAGCAGCACACGCTGGGCAATGAAAGCCCAGCACAGTGCCGCCAGCAGCAGGGTCACACCCAGCAGGCACAGGCTCAGCAACTGCGCACGGGCCAGACGCCGGTCGGACTCCAGCATGATTTGCTGGCCACGTTCGCTCAGTGCGCCGACCAACTGCTGGCGTAGCCCTTGCAGCCGGCCCATGGCATTGCCGGCATCGCTGTTGACCTTGAAGTACTGCTCCAGCGAACGCTGACGGGTCGCCTCGCGCTGCCCGGCAACCGCCTTGGCGTATTCGGCAAAGGTAGCCTGCAGCTCGAGTGCCAACGTGCGAAGGGCTGGCTCACGGGCATTTTTGACAAACGCATCGACCAGCGCCTGGCTCTTGTCGTTCAGCTCCACCGATAGCGCCATGCGCTTGCCAGCACTCTCGTCATGGCCACCCAACTGCTCGATGAAGCCCGAGGACACATTGGCGCTGGAACGAATCGCCATCAGCAACGCATTGTTCAACCGGTCCGACTGGTGCGCCGTCTGGTCCAGCTCGGTGATCTGCTGGTCGCTGCCCACTGCTGCCCACCAGGCACTGACGGTGGAAAACAGCAGGGTCAGGCTGAACAGCGACAACACCCAGAACATTCCGGTGCGGATCTTCAGGTTGGCAAGCATGCGGGCAGTACTCCTTGTTGGCACCACTTCTGGTCGATGATTCGACGGTGGGTGTGCTGCTATCGGAGTAGCTGGCGCAGGCTTGAGGCGCCGGCATGCGGTTATGGGCGGTAACCGAACAGATTGCGCCGAGGCCAGCCTCAGCGACCGAGAAAGTCGACCACCGCCTCTGTGAAGGCCTGGGGTTGATCCAGCATGACGAAGTGGAAGCTGCCATCGATTCGCTTGAAGCTGATGCCCTGCGTGCCGGCATAGGCATTAGCGAAGGTTGCATCGACGCTGGAGGCAGGTATGCCATACATAGGGTCATAGGCGTATACGACCTCTATCGGCGCCTGGATAGCGCCAAGCTCCGGGCGCAGGTCGGTGGTCATCAGTTCGTGGGTGGCATCGGCTACGGCCTTGCGGTCCGAGCGCAGCGCCGCCGCAACAAGTGCAGGCCGTGCCGCTGCGGTCTTGACCAACCGGTCGATGGCCGTGCGCTGCATCGCTTCGGCCTGCGCTGCAGGGGCCGCCAACATTGCATCGCGGAATGCGGCAGCCTGCGGTGCGGCGGTTTCGGCGGTTGCCCTGGGGTCGATCAGCAACGTGTAGAACGGCAGCGCATCGACGACCATCAGCCGGCCTACCTGCTCAGGATGACGTGCCCCCAGCATCAGCGCGACCTCACCGCCCAGCGAATGGCCAATGATGGCCGGTGCCTCAAGGCGCTGGCTGCGGATGTAGTCGGCTACCGCCTCGGCCACCGGAGCGGCCACGCGCCCGTCCACGGCGGGCACGGCTGGCGAGCCGGCAAAACCCGCGACCTGCACCAGGTGCAGGCGGTGCTGCTGGCGCAGCGTGCTGGCGAGCCCCGCCCATACCTCACGCGATGAGGCCAGCCCCGGGATCAGGATAACGTCCGGCCCAGCGCCTTCGACCTGCACTGAAATACGTTCGCTTGGCGCGGGCTCTGGCTGGCCGGGCGCGGCCAATGCCGAAGACAGCGACAAGCTGGCCCCGATTGCCGCCAGCAGGGTACGTACACGCATGTCAGCCACTCCTTTGACTTCGACTGAGAAAAGCCCGCCACTATAAGACGCGCGACAAGGCATGGGAAAACTATCGTTTGCAACCCGCTGCGCTGCACCGTTAAAGTCAGGGCCTGGGCGCTGGCTGCGCCTGCGGTCCGCGCGAAGGGGTTGCCCGAGCCTTGCGTCAACACATTCCCATACCAGCTCCCGGCTTGTCGGCGGACCGAGCCCCAAAGGAGTTGGCATGCCCGCCATCAATGCATCCCGTCAGCACGGTCTGCTCGACCTGCCCGCCTTGCGCAAACGCGCCAAGCGCTTGCTGAACGCCCTGAACAATCACCAGGCCGAAGACGCCCGCGAGCAATTGCGTACGCTCGGCCTGCCCGGCCCCGACTACCGGCTTGCCGATACCCAATGGCTGGTGGCCCGCGAGGCCGGCTTTGCCAGCTGGCCAAAGCTCAAGGCACATGCCGACGCCGTGGCCTTTGCCGCACGCCACCCCGGTTTTGCCGCCGATGACGAAGCCACCGTGCAGCACTGGCGCTGCGGCAACGACATCGCCCACAGCCTGCGCACCGCCGGGTTTGCCGGTGCATTCCAGATGTTCGACGACCCCATGGTCATGGGCCCGGTACCGGCGTTGCCCGAGGAACGGTACTGGCGGGTGCGTGGAGACTACGTGCAGCAGGCGTTCAACCTGCGGGCGGAGGACGTTGAACAGCGCCAGGCCGCACAGCGAGCGGCGCTGGCCGGCCTGAGCACAGACAGCAAGCTGGTACTGTGGTGCGAGGCCGACGCTTACGACCAGCTGTTCCTGATTCGCGTGCTCGCCAGCCTCCCCGGCCTGCCACGCCGGCTGGAACTGATCGAAGCTGACCAAGTGCCCGGTGTCGAGCGCTTCATCGGCATCGGGCAACTGGCGCCTGACCTGCTGGCCTGGCTGTGGCCACAACGACGTGCACTGGGTGAAGATGCCCTGGCCCTGGCACGCCAGGCATGGGCGGCTTATACCGCGCCGGCGCCACAGGCCTGGGCGGCGCTCGCCGGCCAGCAGCACACGGCTTTGCCTTTGCTGGGCCGGGCACTGGCGCGCCAGCTACAGGAGCTACCGGGAGCGAATGATGGTTTGAGCCTTACCGAACGCCTGTTGTTAGGCGTGCTGGCCTCTCGTGGCGAGCTACCGGCTGGCCGCGTGTTTGGCCAGTTGATGATGCAGGACGATCCGCTGCCTTACCTGGGTGACCTGATGTTCCATGTGCTGCTGCAACCGTTGATCCATGCGCCACAGCCGCTGCTGCTGGAGGGCCCTGGAGAAGCCTGGGCACAACGGCCGTTGCGGCTGACCGCGCTTGCCGAGCAAGTGCTTGCAGGAAAAGCGCACTGGCTTGATCACAACCCCGCGCAGCGCTGGGTTGGCGGGGTACTGATCAATGCGGCAGACAGGCCTTGGGTAGTCAGCGAGCAGGGCGAAGTCTGGCAGCGCACCTAGACCGGTGGGAGCGGCCTCGTGTCGCGTCTACACAAACCGCGCCTTGCCAATCGCTTTCGCTGCGTCCGCCAGGCGTTGGGTAGCCAACCGGATCTCACCCACATCCAGCGAAGCGAACCCCAGGCGCAACGCATTTTCGGCATGGCCAAACGGCGAAAACTGCCGCCCACTGCGCACCACCAGGTCCAGCTCCAGCGCGTTGTCGACCAGCTGATCCACGTTGATCGCATCGGCGAACTTCACCCACAGCGCCAACCCACCTTCGGGTTCCTGTACGGTGATCTGTTCGCCGAACGCGCCATGCAAACACGCCAGCAAGGTTTCGCGGCGCCGACGGTACTCACGGTTGACCCGGCGCAAGTGTTTCTTCAGTTCGCCATCATTGATCAAGTCCGCCAGCATCCGCTGCATCACCGCATCGCCCTGCCCCAAGGTAAGCGTCGACCTACGCTCCAGCACGGCTGTTACCTCCACCGGTGCGACGATGTAGCTGCAACGGAACGTGCTGCCCAAGGGTTTGGACAGTGTGCCGATGTAAATCACATGGCGCTGCTGGCGGTCGCTGGCCAAAGGCAGGTAGGGCCGCCCGGAAAAGTGGTATTCGTAGTCGTAGTCTTCCTCGACCACGCAGAAGTCATGCTGTCGCGCCAGCTCCAACAACTGCTGCCGGCGCCCGGCGGGCAGGCTGACCGTGGTCGGGAACTGGTGATGGGGCGTTATGTACATCATTCGCACCTTGTGCTGCCGGCACAGGGCATCGATCTGATCGACACGGCAACCCTCATGGTCCAGGTCCACGGTTACCAGCCGGGCACCCAGCTGACGGAAAATCTCCCACGCTGGGGGATAGCTCAGGCGCTCGACCAGCACAACGTCACCTGGCTTGAGCAACACGCTGGTTACTAGCGACAGCGACATCTGCACCCCCTGGGTCAGGCAGATATGCTCGGCGCCGACGTTCAGGCTGCGATTGTGCCGCAGCATGTCGGCCAGGGCGGCGCGCAGGTAGAGGCCGCTACAATCGCTACCGTGGCGCACGCTGTTGCTGGTGAAGCTGCTGCGCAAGGCATTGCGGTAATAGCGGTGCAAAACAGCCTGGGGCAGCAGCCGGTGATCACAGGCGCCGTTGTCGAAAAACAAGGCCCCTGGCCGCCCCTGCTGCGCCGCAGCCTGCTCGTTCGCCTTGAAGTAGGCAACGGCGGGCTCCACGGGCAGCGCCAGGGCAAACGGCCTGGCGGCACTCGGCGCGACCAGTGTGCCAGGCGCCAACTGCTGGCTGACGAAGGTGCCCCGACGCTGCACGCTTTGCAGCCAGCCTTTGGTTTCGGCTTCCTCGTAGGCCAGGATCACTGTCTTGCGGTTGACGTTCAGCAACTGCGCCATCTCCCGCGTGCCCGGCAACGGCGTGCCAGGGCGCAGGCGGCCCTCGCTGATCGCGGCCACCAGCCCCTCGACGATCTGCCGGTACGAAGCCTGCGCCCCATCGAGCTTGAGCAGTGGCTGCCATTTACGAAGCTGGACCATATGAATTATCCAAAACTGGAGGTTCTGCTGGTCCTGGACTATAGCAACAATCGAACCTCCAATTGCCCCGAGGTGTTCATGCAAAGCCGCCACGTCATCGAATTGTCGCCCTCGGGCAAAACCTTCGACGCCAGCCACGAACTGCTGCTCGATGCCATGCTCGCCAGCGGGCTGCCGGTACCTTTCTCGTGCCGCCGCGGCGCCTGCGGCTCGTGCAAGGTCAAGGTGGTGTCGGGGCAGTATCAGGACAAGCAGCGGGATGCGGACACACCGGCCCCCTCCTACCCCCTGGCTGCAGACGAAATGCTGTTGTGCCAAAGCCATGCCTGCAGCGACATGCGCCTGGAGATACCCGGCTGGTCGCTGGACACCCCAACCTTGGAAACCCACGCTCAGGTTGTCGGCCAGCGTGCGCTGAGCGCTGATATCGTCGAACTGGTACTGCAGCCTGCTCAGCCGCTGGATGTGCGGGCTGGCCAGTACGTTAGGTTCCAACTGGGCAACGGCGACAGCCGCTGTTTCTCCATTGCCAACCTGCCTGCCCAGCAGCAAGGGCAGTTGGTGTTTCACATCCGCAAGGTCAGCGGTGGCCTGTTCACCGAAGGTCTGCTACCCACCCTGCAAGCAGGTGCTTCGGTAAAGCTCGAAGGCCCGCTGGGCGCCTGTACTTGGCAGCACGATGAGCAACGCCCGCTGGTGCTGTTGGCCACCGGCACAGGCTACGCCGGTATCAAGCCCTTGTTGCTGACTGCCCTGGCTCGCGACGCCGAGGTGGCCCTGTACTGGGGTGGCTCATCGACGGCCGATTTCTACGACCACGCGTTTCTCGACCAGGCCAGTGGGGCGCACCCACACTTTCGCTGGTACCCGGTACTCGCGGGCCAGGCACGCATCCAGCAGGTCGCGCTCGGCCAGCCCCACCACTGGGAAGAAACCCAGGTCTATGCCTGCGGCAATCCCGCGATGATCAGCCAGGCGCGCGAACAATGCGTTGCGGCGGGCGTGCTACCCCATCGCTTTGTCGCCGAGGCCTTTGTCGCCAGCGGCGCGGCGGCCACCCAGGCCTCAGCAGCCAGCACGCTGCACCCTGAACTGGAAAAGGTCGGCCCACGCTACTCGCTGGACGGCATGCTCGCGGCCCGCGAGCAGTCGGTACGGTCCGTGGCCGCTATTGCCAGCCAACTGCAAGTCGGCATGACCACCGCCCAGGCGCTGGAGATGGCCGCGCAAACCCTGCAGGCAATGGGCGCGTCGCACACCTGGCACCCCACCTACATCCGTTTTGGCGACGATACCGTACGCACACCCCGGCAAGGCATTGATCTGCAGCGCGTATTACGTAGCACAGACATTGTCGTGGTCGACGTGGGCCCGGTGTGGGATGGCTATGAGGGCGACTATGGCGACACCTTCGTGTTTGGCCAGCACCCACTGCACCACGCCTGCGTGAAGGCACTGCATGAAGTGTTCGACGAAACCTGCCAGGCCTGGGGGCGTGGGCTGACCGGTCGCGAGCTTTATGACTTCGCCGAGCGCAGTGCCCAGGCCAAAGGCTGGCAGCTGGAGCGCAACCTGGCCGGGCACCGCATCGCAGACTTCCCGCATGTGTTGTATGGCCAGGACAAGCTGGCCGAGGTGGGAATCGTGCCCAGCGAAGTGGTGTGGGTATTGGAGATTCAGTTGTGCCACCCTACCGAGCCGGTCGGGGCATTCTTTGAAGATATCCTGATTGGCGACGCCAGGTCGGCCGTGGCTACGGCTGCTTGATACCACCGTCAGCAAGCAAGGTGCGCGTCAATCAGGCGCGCGACCACTTCGGCAGGCTATGAGCGGCATCGCCGAACACCTCAAGGCAGGCGTACGAGGTGCTGCCTGAGACGCGCGAAATGTAGTGCCCAGGCATGCAAAAAAACTTGATTCAAGCGATGATGAGGCAAAACGCCACCACCCATAAGGACATACCCCGTGGACGCCTCGTCAACCATTCGCAGCATGCTGGCCAACAACCGCATCGTGGTGCCTGCCTATCAACGCGCCTATGCCTGGGATACGCCAGTTGAAGGTTCGACCCGCGCCAGCCAGACACAGGTGTTTCTTTCCGACCTGGAAGCCTACCGCAACAGCCACTCCCGCAGCCCTTATTACTTCGGCCATTTCCTGTTCGAACAGACGCAGGGAGAGTATCGGGTCATCGACGGCCAGCAGCGCCTGACCACGATCACGCTGTTTTTGGCGGCACTGTTCGCGTGCTTGCAAGCCAAACGCGCCCTGACCGAAGATGAGCAGGACTGCTACAAGGACATGATCAGACGGGACAGTCAGATCCGCTTGAAGACGGTCGAATACGACAACCAGATCTTTGTCGATTATGTAATCAACCAATCCAGAACTGTCGCTCCTGCTTCGCTCACCACATCTGCCCAGCGACTCATCAATGGGTTCGACTTCTTCAAAAAGAAGCTGGGGGCTCAGCCTGAAGCGTACCTGACGGACATGCTGCGGATAGTGTCCCAGGCTTCGTGCAGTACGCACCCGGTGCGGGACGAGGCAGAAGCCATTCAGATGTTCATCTTCCAGAACAACCGCGGCAAGCGCCCGTCCAACCTTGAGGTGGTGAAGGCGCAGTTCATGTATGCCATCCACCTTCATGGCGAAGATCAGCAAGCGAAAGACAGCCTGATCGAAGAGGTCCAGCAGCGCTTCGAGACCATCTACAAGTCGATCTCAGCCATTGAATACCGCATCAACGAAGACGACGTGCTGCAGTACACCTTGCGCGTCCATTTCAATACCCTGTGGGAGAGTGGCGCGCTGGAGCGGATTGAGAAAATGCTCGCAGCTGAGGCGCCTCTTGAGTTTGTGCGAGACTTTACCTGCTCGCTGGCCATCAGTTTCGAGCATTTGTCAGAGTTCTTCGGCGATGACGAGCGAAGCAGTTTTCCGATTCACTCACTGGTGAGCTTGGGCGGGATCGCGATTGCATTGCCCTTTATTCTCAAGGCCTATCGTTTTGGCCTTCCCCTGCCGGACAGGAACGCGCTGTGCGTCGCTTTTGAAAGCTTGATCATCCGTCATCGCCTGATTGGTACCCGTGCGGATATCACGTCACGCATCAATGATGTCTACGAGGCCTTTACCAGCGACGCGCCGACGATAGCCCCTATCCTCGCGCGCATCGAGTACCTCAAGACCGTAACCAGCGGCTGGTGGGCTTTTTGGAACAATGAAAGGCTGGCAGAGGCTTTAGAATGGAATATCCGGCATTCCATCGCCAGGCATTTGCTCTGGAAGTATGAAGTCCACCTGGAAGGACAAGGCCAGCGCGGTTACGCGCCACGGCGCAGCAACGACACCGAGCGTCCAGAGCTGGAGCATATCGCGCCCAGCACCGAGCCCGCCGCTCGCCCACATGGTTACGGTACCTACGACGAAACGTTCAAGGGCGAATATCTGAACTGCCTCGGCAATTACTTGCTGCTGTCCAAACCCCACAACTGTGCAGTGGGGAACATCCCATTCAGCGAAAAGCTGGCGACCTATAAGCACACCTTCCAGCAGCGGGAAATCGCTACGTTCGTCAGCGCCGGCGGCCTGTGGGACCGAGATGCAATCCAGGTTCGGCACGATAAAATCGTCGCCGCACTGATGGCTGAGCTTTAAGTAACCGATAGACACCACATGGAATTGAAAAATGCTTCAATGGCCCGCCCACTCAAAGATCACTTGCTTTAATGCAAAAAATGAAGTCATCGCCGACTCTGCTCGCAGCAGGCTGGATTTGGCAGACTCGCTGATGTTGCACCACGACCACAAGAAGCCATTAACTTGTCACATTGAGGTTCTCACCAGGTCGGCCGACTGGACCACCTGGAACTCAGTCAATGTGAAAAGGATTGAAGACCATATCGTCTACGACCTTGAATTTGACGGTTACCAGGTAAAAATCGAACGCGTCAGCAAGCCCAGCAGAACGTTGTGCAGCAAACCCTTCCGGTGGCAGCTCGAAATAAGCGTTGAAGAAGACAACGCGCTTGCGCTGGATAAAAAGCCTATCGGCACGCGTTTCAAGGTGGCTCGAAGCGATGCCTCGGTCAAAACCATTCAAACCACTATCGAGAAGGTGTTCGGTTTACCCCATGGCTCCGTTTGTTTACTGACGCCCGATGGCCAAAACGCCAATTTGCGCACCTCCATAAAAAACCTGAGGAGCAAATGGAAACAGAGCTAACGCTTACCCCCTGTCGGCGCCCTTGCCGCGGGCTAGCGTAAGCAAGGGCGCAGGTAGAGACTCCGCGGTTGCCGATTCAGGCGCCGAGTGAACCCAGCACGCGTTGCAGCGTGTCCCGAGTGGCTTGCGTACACGCCTGCATCGGCTGGCGCAACTCGTCTGCAATCAGGTTTTGCAACCGCAGCGCCGCCTTCACCACGGCCGGGTTTGGCTCGGCAAAGGCCACCTTGATCCACGGCAGCAACTGGTAGAACGTGCCACGCGCAGCCGCCCAATCGCCGCGGTCGACCTGCTGCAACATGCGCACATACAGGTCGGCGCGCACATGCGCGGAGGCTGAAATGGCCCCGGCACCGCCCAGGCACAGGTTGTTGAAGATCTGCAGGTCTTCACCGGCCAGCACCTGGGCGTGGCCGTCCTCGATCAGGGCCATGGTGGTCTCGCTGTCACCACTGCAGTCCTTCACGGCCGCAATGCGCGGGTGGCGCACGATGAGT
The DNA here is from genome assembly GCA_041071465.1 of Pseudomonas putida. Taxonomy (NCBI): domain Bacteria; kingdom Pseudomonadati; phylum Pseudomonadota; class Gammaproteobacteria; order Pseudomonadales; family Pseudomonadaceae; genus Pseudomonas; species Pseudomonas putida. The sequence goes on from CP163498.1 coordinate 5,804,245, forward strand.
GAGGTGCACGCACAGTTGTAACCAATAACTGGAGGCTGAAGGATGGTGCAGGGTGCCGCGAAACGAGGGGCAAAGCCCTTGCCAGATCGCAAAGCTCTGGCACCCTGCAAAACAGTGCAGGCATCGCAAACCCCCGCCATGCTCACCATTCCTCAGCAACCTCACATAACCTGCTGGGCTGAGTGATTCCCTCCTTGGGTATTACCTAAATAATAACTTTTACATTTCTCGCGGTTAGCTTCGCAAGAATGTAAGGCTCACTTCCCGCACAGCCCTTAGCTTTATCTAAAAGTTTTGGATTCGGGTCCCGGCCCACAACCCAATCACATCATAAAGCAACCAGCTGGCCAGGCTTTTACCAATATTAGACGCGAAATCAGGGCTGATACCTGTAGGGGATGCCCCTCGGGCAATGAGATCCAGATACAATCGCACCGGAATCACGGGCATGGGTGCCACTGCACACGGACCCAAAAGCAGTAAATAGCTTGATGGCGTTTGTAAAATAAGATTCTGGAGCTGTGAAAAGTCAATGGGATAAGAACCAGACTTGCCAACCACATGCCCGCCATGGAGGCGCTTTGCTTGAATGAGCGAAGCGCGGCTCGTGAATGGCTGATTCCCCACGTCATGCGCCTCAAAAACAAGGCATATATCTGTTGAAAATTTCTTCGCAGCTAAATGAGGATTACCCTCTTCGAATTTCCCGACGATCCGATAGCTCAGCTCAAACTCGAGGTGTTCATTCTGTTTGCGTTGACTGGCAAGCAATGAGACTTGATCGTTTATGTTTTTGAATATTGCTGCGAGCTTTTCGAAAAGCATCGCCACATGGGTTTCTTCTCCACTGCCCCCAGTCTTTGGAACCCAGTGACTGTAGTTGGCCGCACCTGCTTCGAACTCAGCCTCGATCAGACGCTCGATCGTTGCGTCCGCCAACCAAGTCCTCGGGGGAGCGCCACAGTTGGAAGATGTCGACAGGTTCAGTCGAATAGATTGGGCCTGCTGCAGAAGCTGAGCGGCGTCGGGGGCTTGTTCGATCAAGCCGCGCACGGCTTCGGCGCGTAGCCTTACCAGTGAGTCAGGGTGGCTCGCCATCTCAGACAAGGCCTCACCCACTTGATTGCCCCAAACCTCAAGTACTGCAAAAATAATAGCGCGATCATGGTCAACATGACCGAACCATAAAAGCAGTTCGGTCACCGCCATTCTTAACGAGCGATTGTTTCCAACAGCGTCTCTGAGCTGACGACGCCAAGCGGCCTCTGATTCTGCGCATAGGCTATTCAGCCTGAGCTTCGGCCTCGGGCCGTGTGGATCGAACCGGACAAATGAGAGTTTCTCCCAGGCCAAGGTCACGTCCGCCGGCAATGCCACGCTGACATGTTCTCTGTCACCCCACAGAAGAAGCAGAAGTTGAACCCACGGACATTTCGGAGTCCACTTATACGCAAGATTCGAAAACGCTTGAACATTGTCAGCGGATGACGGGTTGCGATCAGTGAGCGTCAATGCCCTGATCAAAAGTGGGCGGAGGTAAACCGGGTTGCCGCAGAGCATGGCTAAACCCTTCAGCTGCCACACTCCACTGGAATAATCATCGACATAGCAGGCGACCGCTTGATCGAGGAGCGCTGGGCTGCTCACAAGTAATGGCCATTCGTCGAGTAGCGATGCAAACCCAAAGAATTCACTATTAGTTTTACGAAAACAAGATAACGCTTTATCTGCTAGCGCCTTTTCAAAATCCGACCAATTATCGTTTACAAACCACTCGACTTTTTCACGAAAAAATTCAAGCGCCTCTAAATCACCCTCGCTTTTTTTCAGCTTCGCCAACAAATACTGCCTTATTGAAAGCGCATGGGTCGCGTCAAAGCCCAGGCTGAGAACACCTCGCTCAACGGATTCCCTAAGCGATACCCAGTCCAGCTCCGGGGGTGCCAATTGATTACTGAAGTACGCGATGGTTTCGGCTTCGTACTGCGCTAGACATAGACGGGAGAAGTGTTTTTCACTTATTTCCTCGCCATCTGTACCCACTGGATTCATAAGATCGTCAGTCATTACACTTCCTTGATTTCCATCATGCATGGCGCTTGACATCCCATCCTTCAAGTAAAATATTCGGTGACTACCAACACGATTGCAAGCTCGACATACAAGCTCTCAACTATCGAGGGCGGTCGAACAGCCTCATTAGCAGCGAAAAAACCAGGTTGATACCTGGCTTTTCCGTGGGCTGCGTGGGCCTCTTCGCAGCACAAGGCTGCTCCTACAAGGCAGCGGACAGGCCCAGGACACCTGCGAGCTTGTCGCGTATGGCTTGGCTGCATGATTGCATTGGCTCACGCAGTTCGTCGGTCGTCAGCCCCTGCATCTGCAGCGCCGCCTTCACCACGGCCGGGTTCGGCTCGGCAAAGGCCACCTTGATCCACGGCAGCAACTGGTAGAACGTGCCACGCGCAGCCGCCCAATCGCCGCGGTCGACCTGCTGCAACATGCGCACATACAGGTCGGCGCGCACATGCGCGGAGGCTGAAATGGCCCCGGCACCGCCCAGGCACAGGTTGTTGAAGATCTGCAGGTCTTCACCGGCCAGCACCTGGGCGTGGCCGTCCTCGATCAGGGCCATGGTGGTCTCGCTGTCGCCGCTGCAGTCCTTCACGGCCGCAATACGCGGGTGGCGCACGATGCGGCGCAGGGTTTCACGCTCGATGCGCACGCCGGTGCGATAAGGAATGTCGTACACGATCACTGGCACGCGGGCGGCATCGGCCACGGTGGCGAAGAAGGCTTCGATGCCGGCCTGCGATGGGCGAATGTAGCAAGGTGCGGGGACCAGCAGCCCGCCAATGTCGCGCTGTTGGATTTCAGCCTGCAAGCCCAGCAACTCGCGCAGGTTGTAACCCGACAGGCCCATCACCACCCTACCCGGCTCAACCCAGGCCAACACGGCATCCAGCACGGCCAGTTGCTCGGCCTTGGACAACGCCGCCGCCTCCCCCGTGGTACCGCACACCACAAAACCGGCCACGCCGTCTTCGAGCAGCTTCTTCACCAACCGCTCCAGGCCAGGGAAATCGATTTCGTTGTCGCGCATTGGCGTGACGAGGGCGATCCAGATACCACGGAAATTCGACATGCAAAAACTCCTGATGTTGACCGAAAGTCAGCGTCAGAGGATGAAGAGTCGAAGTGGTCTGGCAGGGATACCTGGCGCCTTCTGTCTCGTCAGCCCACCTGACGAGACAGCGCGCCTCGGTCAGATGAGCGGCTGTTTCTTGGATTTCTTGGCAACGGCAACGCACGCGCCTGCCTGGGCGATGAAGCCCGAAGCGGAAATGGCGTGGTTGGATATGGACATGCTGGCAAGCCGGTTGCGTAGATATGGCTGGATAATGGTGGTGCGTCGGGGCTGCTGTCAACCCTGGCCATGTCGATGCAGTCAACGCCACTCGCTGTAGGGTTCCAGCGGCGTTACCGGCAATGCCAGGTTGCCGCGCCATGGCTCGAACAGGTAGCGCAGGTAGAGCATGCCATGGCTAGGCGCGTAGTCATCGCTGTGCTGCCAGTCGAAGCCGCCGCCCAGCACCCACTGATCACTCAGGCGCCGTTCGAACAGGCCACGCACGCGATAGCCCAAGCCGCTGCTGTCGCTGGCTTCAGTCATGGCATCGATGTTGGAGTCAACGCCATGCTGCGCCAGCACCTTGCGATTGACGTGCGCGTGCGGATACAAGCGACTGCTGTCACTGTGGGCCTGGGACCAGCTGACGGAACCTTCCAGCAGCACCGACCAATCGTAGTTGCGCCAGGCATAACTGACCGGCACGCCCACCGAGCTGTAGCGCTGCGGGCTGTAGTAACCACCCTGCCCCAGGCTGTAGCCGCTCAGGTCCTTGTCGTGGCGCCAGTGCATCAGCGTCAGGCCAACACGCACACGCTCGTCGGCCTTTTCCACTACGCGGTGGTAATAGCCCGCCATGGCCCGAGTACGCTGGTTGTCAGCCACGTTCTCGCCGTACAGCCAATGGTGCCCCAGGCTGGCCCACACCCCGTTGTCGCCGCCTTGGTCCCAACTCAGGCCCAGCGTGGCACCGTTGGCGGTGACCCCGCCCCAGCGCACGCCCGTCGGGCGGTCGCGTGCCCCGGCGAACGACAGCAGGGAATTGCTCATCGGCCGGCGCGAGGCGGTCAGCGACCAGCCAACCTGGCCCAGGTCACCGTTGACCGTTGCGCCGCCCAGCCAATTGTTGATGGCATAGCCTTGGGTGGTGCCCAGGTCGAACGCCCAGCGGCTGCCCTGCCAACCCAACGCCAGCACGCTGCCGTTCGCTGTCTGCGAACCGCCCGTACACGCCGGCAGCGTTTTGCCGTCAGCGGTCTGGCCAACGAACTGGCAGCTGCCGAAGTCGGGGGTGTAGCGCCCCTCATCGTTCTGCTCAAACGCGCCTGCATCCATGCCGATGCGCTCTACCCGCGCAAAGGCAGTGCCGTCCTGCCAAGGGGTATCGACATGCAACAAGGTCGAATGCTTACTCAGTTCGGAAGTGCCAGGCGTACCGTCGTCCTCGCGCCAGCCGTAATCGTGCATCAGCGTCACGTGGGTATTGCGCTGGCGATACAGGGCATCCACGTCACTGCGCAGGCTGCGCGCCAGCCAGTCGTCACCCTCCTGCTCGCGGCTGGCTAGCGTCAATGCACAGTCATCCCGTGGTGCTAGCGCAGCGCGGTCCAACATCTGTGCATCAGCCATGGCTGCCGCATAGAGGTCCAGCGCCCGTTGCGGGTCCTCCTGCACTACCAGGCGGGCGGCGTCGCGCCGTAACAACGGATCGGGGCGCGTCTGCTGCGCTGCGACCCGGTCGAGCTGCCTGGCCGCCTGCTGGTGTTCGCCCAAGGCAACCCAGACCGCCGCCAGGCGTCGCTGGGCATTACTGTCATCGGCAGCCAATTGTGGCACCTGCACGCCCAGCATGTGCCGAGCCTGCGCCAGATTACCCTCGGCCACTGCGCTTTCCATCACCCCAAGGCGCGCATCGGCTCGGCCAGGTTGCACGGCAAGTACACGCTGGTAATAGCCCCGCGCTTTACCAGGCTCACCAAGCGCGGCGGCCCAGTCGGCCAACAGCATCAGGTCATCCGGGCTGGCTTCGCCACGCGCCAGGCTGGCTTCAAGCAAGGCTGTCGCATCGGCGTTGCGGCCTTGCGCCTGCAACTGCTGCGCCGAGGCCTGGGTCATGCGCCGCTGGATACGCTGCTCAAGCGCGTGCATGTCCGGGGTCCAGGCCGGCTGCGGTATCGCTCCCAGGCTGTCCAGGGCCAAGGCATCACGGTCGCTGGACTCCAGGAACAGACCGTGGGCATAGCGGGTTGCCGGGTCATGTGGCTGGTGCTGCACCACCCTGGCGAAGGCTGCGTCGGCCTCGGCGGTGCGCCCCTGATGACGCAGGCTATTGGCCAACTGGTAGACCAGCCAAGGCTCATCAGGGGCCAAAGACGCGGCCTGGTTCAGCACCTGGCTGGCCGTCGACCAGTCTTCGCGCTGCAAGGCTTCATCCCCTTGCTGGCGTAAGCGCGCCAGCGCCAGGCTGCGGCGCAGGCCGGCGAACTGCGTTTGCTGACGTGCTGGCAGGCTGTCCAGGAAGGCCTGCGCCTTGTCTGGCGATTGCGCCTGGTAAACGCGCATCAAGCCACGCACGGCAATGCCGTTATCCGGCGCCATACGCCGGACCTGCAGAAACTGCCGTTCGGCAGCAACTGTATTGCCCTCGGCCATTAACACATCGGCCAGGCCCAACAAGGCGAACTCATCGTTTGGACGCTGCTGGCGTGCCTGCTGATAGCGTGAGCGCGCTGTTGGCAGGTCGTTTGCAGCAAGCGCACGGTCCCCGCTCTGGATTACCGCCCAGTATCGGCTTGCCGACGCCATATCGCTCCACTTGCTGATCTTGTAGCTGTCCTGTTCCTTGTCAGTCGCAGCCCGAAAAGATGCATTGGCTTGGTCGTATCGCTTTTGCGACATCAGCGCATAACCCAACGCCCCATGTAGGCTGGCATCGTCTGGGTACTGGCGCAGCGCCCGGCGCAGCTGTGCTTCGGCTTCGGCATGACGTCCCTTGTCGAGCAGCGCCTTGCCCCGTTGACCAGCCTGCCAGGCCGGGTCGGCCAACAGTTTGCGCTGCTGTTGCAGATTCTCGCTGGCCTGCGCCAACAGTGGCGAAGCGGGGTAGCGCTGGACAAAGGCTTGCCAGGCCACCGCGCTGCTGGCACTCACCGCTTGCCCCGCCAAGTAATCGAACTCGCGCTGGGCCGCAGCATCCCGTGCACCAGGGTCGCGTGACAGCTGATCGAGCAAGGCCAAAGCCTCGCGATCGCGCTTTTCGGCGAACAGCCAACCGGCCAGGGTCTGGCGCAGCCCGGCACTGCCTGGGTACTGCTGATCCAACCGCTGCAACTGGCGAATCGCCCCAGGGCGCTGGCCCGGCAGATTGCCGCGCACGCGCCAGTAGTCCAGGGCCAACTCCAGGCTGGGTGGCTCGTCAGCAAACAGCTGCTCGTACACCGCCAGTGCCTCTTCATAGCGGCCGGTCACCGCCAACAGGCGCGCCTGCTGCAAGCGCCGCGCAGACTCGGGGTGTTGCAGCTCAAGCAGGCGACTGGCTTGGCGTGCTTGCAGGCTGCCAGGTGCCACGGCACTGATCCGGGCGCCCAATTGCTCGGCAGCGCTGCTGTTCTTTTCGCGCAGTGCCAGGCTCAAGGCTGCCAGCAATACATCCGGATTGCGCGGTTCCAGCAACTGCAGCCGGCCCAGTGCATCACGGACCAGGTCGTCACGGTGCAGCGCTTCGCCGCGACGTACCTGGTCCAGCAGCCATTGGCGCTGCTCATCGGCATCCTTGGGTTGCGCCGCTGCCTGGCAGGTGACTGTCGCCAGCATCAGCACGCCGATCATTCGTTGCATGGCGCGCTCCAGGCCGGCAACAAGCGGCCGTGCGGGTCAAAACGATAACGGGCCTCATCCCAGCCTTGGCCGAACAGCACCAGCACCTGGCTGTAATACGCCTTGGCCTCGACCGGCTGATCGCGCAAACGCTGACGCTGGGCCGCCAAGCCGGCCACGTGCGCCGGCGAGGCTGCCAGCAATGGCAGCAATGCCGCAGAAAAGCCGGCCGGCCCCTGGCCGCTAGCTTCGCCGCTGCGTGCGTCCGCGCGCTCGGGGGGGAGCCCCTGGCGCTGGGTCAATGCCGCCATCGGCGCGTAATGGGCGACCAATTCGTTGCGTTGCACCGCATCCTTGGCCAACATGCCGACCCACAGGTACACACGAATGGCGTCGTAATCACCGGCACTGCCATGCTGCGGGTCTGCCGCTGGCTTGCCGGCCGGTGTCCACAGCAACCAGTCCGGGGCGAAGCCCTTTGGCGACGAAGCCAACCACAAACGCCGCGTATTGGCCGCCAGCTCTCCCCACAAGGGGTCCACCTCGCTGAAGCGGTCGAACAGCTGCAGCGGCAGGTAGCTGGGGTTCAGGCGGGTACCCTGGGCGTCCTCGAAGCCGTAGTCACCTGGCAGCAGCATCACCCCAAGGCCTGGGAGCTTGCGCACGGTCTGCGCCGCGATACGCCACAGCAGGCGCTGGCCCAGTTGCGTGTATGCGGGCTGCTGCCACAAGCGCCCTGCTTCCAGCAGGCTGTAGGCGATCCACAGGTCGGCATCGCTGGCGTTGTTGGCGTCCAGCACCTGCCATTGCTGCTGCTCGTTACGCCCCCACAGCCAGGCCGGCAGGTGCCTGGCCAGGTCACCTTCGGCGAGGTTGTTGCCGGTCCAGCGCAGCAACTGGGCGAAGGCGTCGCGGTCATTGCCCACCAAGGCGAAGAACAACCCATAACTCTGCCCTTCCGACGTGGTGATCAAGCGCGCGTCACTCGGGTCGATCACCCGGCCGTCCGCACTCACCAGCTCGGCCTTGAAACGTTCCCAGGCAGGCCATGAGCACGCCGCCTCGGCATTGGCGAAAACGGGCAGGCCCAGGGCGACCAACCCTACCAGCATCTGGCGCATCATCACCTCGCCTCACCCAAGCGGCGCTTGCCGGCCCAGCGCAATGCTCGCCACAGCAAGAAAGCGAACAGCACCACGCACACCGCCGCGATCGCCGCCAACAACACCGGGTGCTCGGACAAGTGGAACCACAGCAGCAGCCACCACGGCAGCGCACCGACAAAATAGTGCTCGCCCACAAACTGGCTGCTCAGGCCACTGCTGCGCACCAGCGTTACCGAGCCTGCCACCGCATCGAGCTTGCCCACATCGCCAAGCACATCGCGCAGCAACGCGTAATCGCCGTCGCTGTTGGCCAACAAGGCGACCACGCTGCGCTGTTGGTGAAATGGCGATTTCAGGCCGGTGATGGCGGCAATCGGCGCCTGCGCACTGACTGCCACGCGGCTGCTCGCAGCCACCGGCTCGGTATCGAAGCGCTGGCCGCCAGGTAACCTTGCGCTGCGCCCCCTGCAGCAGCCAGTCACGCTGAGCGCTGAGCAGCAGGCCAAGGTTGGGCGCATCGCTCAAAGCCTCGGGCAGGTTGCCGATCAGCAACAAGTCGGCGTCTGCCGTTGCGGCGTGTTTCCAGTCATCGATCAGTTGCAGGCCAAGCGCCGGATAACCGATCTGCCCGGCTAGCCCGCCAACCGTGTCGAGCAACGTACCAACCTGCATCGCCGTGGGTTTGGCCGGCATGATGACCAGGGTCTCGGAAAGGTCGGCCATGCGGCTGAACGGGAAGCCGCTGCGGGCGAAGGCACGCAGGTCGGGCATGGCGATGTAATGGTGATAACCGGACAGGTCGATGGTCGAGTTGTCGTCGATCGCTGCGCGCACGTCTACCGGCAGCGAGGTCTGGCAGCGGTCACGCTGAGCACTGCCCAGGGTACTGGCAAAGCTGAAATCGAAGCGGATGCGGTTGCGGTCGCCAATCTTCAGCGCCGGTACCAGCGACTTCTCGGTCACTGCCGTGTTGTCAGCGGACAGCACGGCCAGGCGCATTTGCTCGAGCGTACCGCCGCGCCGGTCATTGCCCACCAGCGGCATGCTGGTGATGTACTGGTCGTTGACGCTGATGCTCAGGCGCGATTCATCGGTCACCGCCGGCGCCGTGTAGCGATACAGGGTGCGTAGCGCAATGCCCTGGTTACGCCACACGAACAAGTCGGGTGGCAGGTTGAGCGCCAGTGTCACAGGTCGCGGTTGCAGGCCGCTGACTTGCAGTTGCTCAGGGTAATCCAGCAGCTCGGCAAAACGTACCGGCCGATCGGTGCGCGTCCAGTTCGGCGCATCGTAGGGCTGGCGCGGTTGCAAGGCAGTCATCTGCTCCACCTTCACCCGCGCGCCACGGAACAGGTTGTTGCCAACCGCCAGCGCCGAGGCCGCCTTGACCAGGTCGTCGTCGTTACGGCCCAGCACCAATAGCACTTTGCTGAAGCGGTCGTCGGGGTGGTCGATCATCTGCAGCACCGGGCCATCGACCAGCGGGAACTGCTGCAGGTCGGCGAGCAGCGCCGGGCGGCGGTCGTTGCTGGCAAACACGATGCTCGGTGCAGGCTTGTCGCCACGGGCAGGCAATTGGTTGTACAGCACCGGAAAGCTGGCCTTGCGCCAACCGGCCTGGCTGCCGAAATAGGACGCCAGGATGGCCGCCGCACGCTGCTCGCCCAGGCTCGGCACGCCGCTGAACACCACCGGCAACTCCACCTTGCCGGTATCGCGCGCGTCGAAAAATGGCAACGGGAAATACGCCAGGTCGTTTTCCAGCACCAGGGCTTGCTCGTGCAACTGCACCTGGCTCTTGCGGTTCAGGTTCAGCCACAGGCCGCTGTGCGCTGGGTCTTCGCAAATATCGGTGTAGTGCCCGACGAACTCCAGGCGTACTCGGTTGAAGTCGCTGAGCAGCTTCGGGTCCAGCGGCAGCTGGCGGCGCACGCGTTGCCCCAGCTGGTCCTTCTCCACCGGCACCACGCCCATCAATTCGTCATTGAGGTAAACACGCAGGTGCGACAGGTTCGGCAGCAGCGCCGGCGAAGGCGTGTAGTCCAGTTGCAAGCTGGCCTCGGTGGCCAGGCGGTCGCGACGCAAGCCGAACTCGATATGCTCGCTGTTGCGTACACCCAGCAGCAGGCTGTCGGATGCATGCCCAAGCTGCTCGAAGGTTTTCGCAACCGGCCAGTTCGGTACCGTGGGTGTAGGTATTGCGGGCTCGGCAAGCGGGGCTTGGGAGGTAGCAGCGGCGCTCTGCGACAAGGCGGTGAGCAGCGCCATCGCCAGGCCCCAGGCACGCGCGGGATAACCAGTCATCATGCGTCTCGATCAACAGGGTTCATGGAAGGGATTGCCCGCGGTGTGCGGGGCCAATAGCTGGCCAACCACAGCGCCAGCGTACGCAGTGGGCGCAAGCGCGCCCTCAGCCAGGGTGGCATGTGCTCGAACAGGCGCAGGTAACCGACACCGCCCAGCTTCAGTACATCGATCAGGCTGCGCAGCGGGCGCTCCACCTCATGCTGCTCGCTCCAGCCAAGCCAGGCATCGGCACGGGCAAAGGTGCAGTGGACCAGATCGATGCGCTGTTGCTGGTCAAGTGCGTGGAACACCAGGCCCACGTGTTGCCCGACGGTACGGGTGACACACGCCTGGAAGGCGAACTCACGCTGGCCGCGATTGAGCAGCAGACGTACCTGTTCCCCGGTTTCAGCTCTAGGCCTTGCTGCACCTGCAGGCCGACACCGCCATCGGAGTAATCGACCAGGGTGCAGGGGTAGGCATGACCGCTGGCCAGTACCAGCCCCGCCGGCAAGCGCATCTGCACGCGGTGGGCACGGCGCACCTGGCGCACTTCGGCGGCCACGGCAACGGCGGCGCCAATGATCAGCAGGTTGTAGATCACCCACAGCGAACTGACGATCACCGTGCCGATTTCTGCCGTGGGGCCGGTGAACAGGCGCCACACGGCAAAGCCCAGGCCAACCACGTTGAGCGCCGCCAACCACAGGTAAGGCTGGGCGATACGCCAGTCGAACTGCGCCTGCTCCATCAGGCCGCCTTTGGCGGTGACGTTGAACTTGCCCTTTTTCGGCGCGAACAGCGCCACCGTGGTCGGGCGGGCGATGTACCAGGCCAGCACGGTCTCGTACACCTCGCCCCAGAAGGTTTGCCGGTACTTGCCCTGCATGCGCGAGTTGGTCAGGCTGGCGTGGATCATGTGCGGCAGCACGTACAGCAGAATCATCAACGCCGGTGCGTAGATGATGTAGGCATGCAGCAACAGGAACGCCAGCGGCGCGGTCAGGAATATCAGCCGTGGCAAGCCGGCCAGGAAGTGCAGCATGGCGTTGGCATAGCACACCCGCTGGAACAGGCTGAGCCCACGCCCGAACAACGGGTTGTCGGTGCGGAAGATCTGCACCATGCCACGGGCCCAGCGAATGCGTTGGCCAATGTGCGCCGACAGGCTTTCGGTGGCCAGGCCCGCGGCCTGCGGAATGCTCAGGTAAGCCGACGACCACCCCTGGCGGTGCATGCGCAGGGCGGTGTGGGCGTCTTCGGTCACGGTCTCGACGGCAAAACCGCCGATGCTTTCCAATGCGGTGCGGCGCAGCACGGCACACGAGCCGCAGAAAAACGCCGCGTTCCACATGTCGTTGCCATCCTGAATCAAGCCGTAGAACAGTTCGCCTTCATTGGGGCGACGGCGGAACGAGCCGAGGTTGCGCTCGAACGGGTCGGGCGAGAAGAAATGGTGCGGTGTCTGCACCAGCGCCAACTTCGGGTCTTTGAGGAACCAGCCCACGGTCATTTGCAGGAAGGAGCGCACCGGCACGTGGTCGCAGTCGAAGATGGCGATCAGCTCGCTGTCGGTCACACCCAGCGCATGGTTGAGATTGCCGGCCTTGGCGTGCTTGCTGTCGGGCCGCACGATGTAGCCCACCCCGGCTTCGTCGGCAAAAGCACGAAACGCATCACGGCGGCCGTCATCGAGGATGTAGATGCGCAGGCACTCGCGCGGCCAGTCCAGGCCCAGCGCGGCCAGTACCGTGGTGCGCACCACCGACAGGTCTTCGTTGTAGGTAGGAATCAACAAATCGACAGTCGGCCAGTGCTGCGGGTTGGCCGGCAGGTTGGCCGGTTTGCGCTGCAACGGCCAGCTGGTCTGGATGTAACCCAGGATCAATACGAACCACGAATAGGTTTCGGCTGCCAACAGAATCACCCCGAACACCAGGTCGGTGGTGTCGTTCCAGTTCAGGGTCGAGGTGTAGCGCCACCACAGGTAGCGGCACGAGATAATGGTCGACAGCACGATCAGCATCAGGGTCGGGAAGCGCCCCGGCATGTGTCGCACCAGCATGGCAATGCCCAGCAACAGGCAGATGAACATCAGTTGCGCCAGGTAGCCGAACGGTTCAGTCACGCACAGCAGGGCCAGGCTTGCGGCGCACACCGTCAACACGCTGTAGAACACCCGCCTGGCGAGCACGCTAAGGCCGCGCAGGCGTGCCGAGGCTTCGTGCCTGAAAGCACTGGCGCGGTAGCGCGCGGGCACCCGATGCAGTGCATCGATCAGCAGCCCTCGGTAATGGCGCCCAACCTGGCCAACACCCCGCAGTCGCAAGCGCACTGCGCCCCATGCTCGGCGGCCAGGCCCTGTTGTGCGTGCCACCGGTTGACGGCGCACCAGCAACCACAGGCTCTGGATCAGCAGCCGTAGCGGGTCACCCAGGCTCGGGCGCTTGCCTGAAAGCTGCGGGTACAGGCGTTGGCGTTCGGCCAGCAATGCCTGCCAGGCGGGTGACTCCAGGCGCAGGAACAGAAAGGCCAGCCACACGCCCAAGGTAAACAGCCAGGCAACCGGTAGCCGCGCACCACGGGCGGTGAACCACGTATAGGCCGACAGAGGAGTCAAGGTCACGGCCCGCGCCTCGTCAGGCAGCGTACCGCCAGGCTTTGTACGTCCCGGCAGGCCAGGCTCTGCGGGGCGTAATGGCCAAGCGGCGCCTTGCACGCCAGGGCTTCGAGGAAGGCTTCGTCGCGGTGGACCACCTGGATCGGCAAGCGCTCACCGAACAGGTCGCGCCACACCATCAACAGGTCGCTCTGCAAACGGCTGGCCGGGTCGTAGCGATTGACCAGCAGCATGTCGTAGTGCTCAACCGGTCGGCGCCCGAGCAGCAGGTGGCTGGCCATTTCGGCCTCAGCCACCAGTACCCGCACATCGGTCTCGATGCCGTTGCCAGCGCTGTCGGCCAACGGTTGCGGCAGGTCGAACAACACCCAATCGAACTGCTCAGCCAGTTCGGCCTGGCGAGCACGCCATGCCAGCGCGTCAGGCACAAGGTGCCGCGAACTGCCAGGCAGGTTGCCGAACGGCAGCAGGCACAGGCCATCGAGCACCTCATACACAGCATCGCTGGCCGGCCGCCCTTCCCGCTCGGCCAGCGCCCAGCCCTCGGACGTATCCAGCGGCAGGTTGAAGTGCAGGCCGAGCAAATTGCTTGGGCACAGGTCAATCAGCAGCACCCGCTCGCCCATACCCTGCAGCGCATAGCCCAGCGCAGCCAACAAGGCGCTGCGCCCCAGGCCTCCGCGCACCCCGTGCAGGGCCAGGCTGGTCATGACGAAACGCCCTCGCGCTGCCTGACAGCCGCGTACAACCCGTCCTGGCTGCTGGCCCGACAGCTTTCACCCAGCAACGGCCAGCGCTGCAGGGCTTGCTGAACGCCCACCAGCATCGAGATGTCCTGGTAGTTCAGCTCGGGCATGTCCAGGTGCTGGCGCAGTTGGGCGATGTCGTCGCTGCGGTCGGACGGGTCTGCCTTGCCAGTGATCATGGGCGCTCCTTGGGGATGGGCTGCCAGTCAGGCTGGCCTTGCAGGCGCATGTAGGCGCGCCCCTGGTAATTCAGCACCTGCGCGCCGGCGGTTTCGGCAACCTGTTCGGTGGTTGGCAGGTCGGTCAGCAGGCCGGGCACATCCAGCACGTGCTGCTGGCCCAGGCCCGCGTACACACGGGAGATCAGCTCGGACAACGCCAGGTAACTGGTGGCTGCCGTGACCCGCAGCGGCTCGCTGCGGGCAGGTTGGCCCATGCCGATGAACTTCAGCCCGACTGGCACATGGGTAATCGACGGCGTGGGGATTTCGCGCATGCCCGACAGCTGCATGCGGTCGCCATGCAACGCAGCGCCATGCTCTGGAACAATGGCCACCACTACCCGGCGGCCACTGCGCTCCAATTCGTCGAGGAAGGTGCCAAGCTCGCCGAACAGGCGATTGGCGCGGGTGGCGTAGTCGGCCACGCGGGTACCGCCGTCGGCGGTGACGATACGGTTGCCGTCATGCAGGCTGATGCTGTTGTAAAACAGCGACACATGCTCATTCGCAGTGCTTTTGCGTTGCCCCCACCAACGGCGCAATACCTCCAGGTCGCTGGCGATCGGCGAGCCGTCGAAGCCCACCAGTGCCCTTGGGAAGTCGGTATTGCGCATGCCCGGTTGTGGCATGCGCTGCTGGGTAATGTCACCGATGAAGTTGTCGAACCGGCCACTGTGGTTGAGCAAAGTGTTGCTCTGGAAACCCAGCCGGGCCAGGTTCTGGAACAACAGGCACTGCTCCGGGGCAGGCTGGTACAGGCCAGCATGCGACGACTGCCCACAGCTGGCACGCAGCACGCGAATGGCGGCTGGGCCGCTATAGGAAGTTGCCGAGTTGAACTGGTCGAAGACCACGTCCATGCGCGACAGCAACGGGTTGTCGCGCAGCCCCACGGCGGACAGGTCATCCCAGGCCAGCGAACAGATGTTGATCACCAGCAGGTCGAACGGCTGTTCATCGGCATTCACGGCAGGAAACGCCGTTACCCGCTCGCGCTCGCTGGCGAAGAAGCGCTCAAGCCAGCTGTCGAGCGTGGCATTGTCAGCGGCTGCGGTGGTGGGCAGCGGTTCGGCCGGGGTGCTCGTCACCACGCCGGGCGCCTGGCCCGCCCCCAGCGATGGCAAGCCGCCAGCTGCCAACCAGGCCAGCCCCAGCAGGCTCAAGGTGCTCAGGCGCAGCCAATGGCGCAGGTACAGGTAACCCACCAGCAACAGCGTCAGCGCGCCCAACAGGTTCCAGTTGACGAAGCGGCCCAGCAGTTCAAGCAGGTAGTCCCACGAAAAATCCAGCACCCCCGGCTGCGCCAACAGGCGGCTGAAGGGTGGTAGCCAAGTGTCCTGGTAGAACAGCGCGATTGCGATGGGTACCGCCAGCAGTTGCCGGGCAATACGCAGCCACTTGCCCGGCAACGGGATCAGCAGAAACGCAGCGAACAGCAGGTTTGGCAATGCCTGGAAGTCGAGCATGCCAAGGGCGACCAACAAAAATTTGGCAAAAAAATAGAGGTTCACCCTCCCAGTCCAGGCCAGCGGGCCAGTACCGGGAGGGTGACGGTGGTATTAGTCATTCTGGGGGCCCTGGCGTACAGCGCGGTGGCGTACGCCCAGTGGTTTCAGGTAACGGGGGGAAAGGCGACGGCGCAACCAAGTGCGCAGGGCCGCGCACAGGCGCAACATCAACAAAGCCAGGCCCAATGTGACCAGGGCTGTAATGCCGACCACCTGCAGCAGTTGCACGAAGTTCATGCGCCCCCCCGCTTGGCCAGAGCGACCTTGCGCGGGGCCAGTGCCGGCCACGCCTGTGCCTGCCGCTGCACCACCGGATCGGCCCGGGGTGGCTGTGGCAAGCTGCTGTCGAGAAACGCCGGGGCGGCCAGGCTGTCGAGGTCGGCAAGCACCTCCTGGCTAATGAACAGCTCTTTCCACGACAGTTGGAAGATGTGATCCAGCGCTTGTTCGACACCTTCGCAGCGGCAGGCGAACAGGAACAGGAACAACACCTCGCCAACCACGCACGCAATGTCGCCATCACGGCGGAACGCCGTGCGCGAGCAAGCCTGCAGTGGGGTCAGCCCAGGCGCCGGGTGCAGCACCAGTAACTGGTGGACGATTTCACCGTGACGCACACCCTGCCACATGGTTTGCACCGCTTCGGCGAATGCCCGGGGTGCCACCAGCCCGCAGATGGCCTGCGGCCGCAGGCGGGCCAGCAAGGCATCGAAGTCGCTTGGCAGGTTCCGGCGCCAGACATAGCCCTGGATGCTTTCGACCATGGTCAAAAAGCGCGACAAGCTGGCGCCGAACGGCACGATCTGGGTGGCGCCGCAGGCCAGCAGCAGTTGTTCGTCCTGGTAACGCAGGGTGGGTGCCATTTCGCGCACCACCAACTTCAAGGCATTGCCACGCCGCTGGCGCAGGCGGTGCAGCTGGCGCGCCAGGTGGTCCAGGCGCTGCCCACCATCGATGGCGAAGATTACCGTGGCAGAGACCGCACGGCTGGCCTTGGCGCTCAGTTCATCAAGGCTTTCGCAGACCTGCCAGTGCTCGGAGAACGCGGGTGCGCCTTCCAGTACTGGGCGCTGGGCCAGGCACAGCAGCTCATCGCCACCGGTGTCGGCTGGCACCTGCGGCGCTCCGGTAACGGCAAAACCCGCATTACGGCGCTCCAGTTGCAGTTCACACGCACCAGCCTTGCCGAGCGGGTTGCTCCAGAAATGCTGCAGGTAGCGCACCCCACCTTTGCCACGGTACACCTGGGCCAACCCGTCCACGCTTTGATTGACTGCACGCAGGCGCTCGACCAGGGCGGTACCCTGCCCGCCACTGATGACCAGCAGCAGCGCTGCCTCGGCCACCAAAGCGGGGCGCAGGGCATTGCACCAGTGCTCGACTTCGGTGCCCGCCCAGGCATCGGCCGGTGCCAGCAGCACCAGCACACGCCCAGGGGCATCGAGACGGGGAAGATCATGCAACAGGTAGCGGGTGGCACGCGGGTTGGCTTCATACAGCGCCAGCTCGGCCGGGCCGCATGCGGCGTCGAGCGCACCCAGCACGTCATCCATGGCTTGCGTTTCGGCAATCAGGGCTGCCCTGGTATGAGCGGGCATGCCTTCGACCACCTGGCGGCATAGCAAAGTGGCGTCTTCGGTGGCGTCACAGGCTAACCAATACAATCCTTGCTGATGAAGCTGGCTACTCTCGGCGCTCAGGCCGGAAATAGCCAACAACGGCATTGCATACGTCAAAACACTGGCTCTGCTAAGTAAATCGAAAGGGCTTGAAAGGAGAATGTGACATGCCCGCTGAGGAAGCCTCATGAGCTACGTCAATAAAACGACAAAAACATCACGAAAGATAAAAGCGCGTCAATCCTACAGCACCAAGGCAATTTGCAATCAGACGAAAATGTAATCAATTGCAAAGTTTTGTTAACAGACGCCCCGCAGGCGGCCCTGCACAGCGCTTGATGTGATGCACTTTGCCTGCATCGGTGCTGGCTGCTGAAGGCGAATCCCGCGCTGTGCTGTATGGTTACCGGTTAAGTAAAAATCGATATTCCGGAGACAAGCATGCTTGGTATCTTTGAGCGCAGGCTCGACCCCTTCCCGCCCGACGAGGTGCCACCGCCGCCAATGGGATTGGTGCGCTTCATGTGGGCCTGCACCCGCGGCGCCCGAGGCTACATCCTGGCGCTGGCACTGCTCAGTGCCGGGTATCGATCTATGAAGCCTGGCTGTTCGCCTTCCTCGGCCAGGTGGTCGACCTGCTTTCGGCGTGGCAGGCCGGCGGCACCGTCGGCCCCGACGAAAGCCGCGTACTCTGGGGCATCGGCATCGTCCTGCTGGTTAGCGTCGGGCTGGTGGCGCTGCGCACCATGGTTCAACACCAGGTGCTGGCAATCAACTTGCCGCTGCGGCTGCGTTGGGACTTCCACCGCTTGATGCTGCGCCAGAGCTTGTCGTTCTTCTCTGACGAGTTTTCCGGCCGGGTCACCACCAAGGTGATGCAGACAGCACTGGCAGTGCGCGATGTGCTGTTCACACTCATCGAAATCCTCCCTGGGATTGGCGTGTACTTCATCGCGATCATTGCCCTGGCCGGCGGTTTCGCCCTGAAACTCATGTTGCCATTCATCGCCTGGGTCGTGCTGTTCGGTTTGGCGATGCTGTATTTCGTACCGCGCCTGGGCAAAGTCGGGCAGGAGCAGGCCAACGCCAGGTCGTCGATGACCGGGCGGGTGTCCGACGCCTATACCAACATCACCACGGTGAAGCTGTTCTCCCACTCCAACCGCGAAGCGCACTTTGCCCGTGCGGCCATGGAAGACTTCAAACAGACCGGCTTTCGTCAGATGCGCCTGGTCAGCCAGTTCGAAATCGTCAACCAGGCGCTGGTGGTGGGTTTGATCATGGGCGCCGGGGGCTATGCACTGTGGCTGTGGCACCAGGGCCAGGTCGGCACCGGGGCGGTGGCGGCAATTACCGCCATGGCCTTGCGTATCAACGGCATGTCGCACTGGATCATGTGGGAGATCACCTCGCTGTTCGAAAACATCGGCACCGTGCAGGACGGAATGGCCACCCTCACCCGCGGCCCCAAGGTGCAGGATGCGCCAGATGCTACCGAGCTGGTCACCACCGGTGGCGCGGTGAGCTTCGACAAGGTCAGTTTCAACTACAACGGCGAGCGCCAGGTGCTCAACGACCTCAGCCTTAAGATTCGCCCAGGCGAAAAAGTCGGGCTGGTGGGTCGCTCCGGTGCGGGCAAGTCCACCTTGATCAACCTGTTGCTGCGCTTCTACGACGTGGACAAGGGGGAAATCCGCATCGACGGGCAGAACGTGGCCAAGGTCACGCAAGACAGCCTGCGCAATGCTATCGGCATGGTGACCCAGGACACCTCGCTGTTGCACCGAACGATTCGCGACAACATCGCCTATGGCCGCCCCGATGCAACCGAGGCGCAGATCCGCGCCGCTGCAGCCAACGCCCAAGCCGATGGATTCATCGGCCAGCTCAGCGACCGCCAGGGCAACAGCGGTTACGACACACTGGTGGGGGAGCGCGGCATCAAACTGTCAGGTGGCCAGCGCCAGCGCATCGCCATTGCCCGGGTCATGCTGAAGAACGCACCGATCCTGCTGCTGGACGAAGCCACCAGCGCGCTGGACTCCGAAGTGGAAGTAGCCATTCAGGAGAGCCTGGATGAAATGATGCAAGGCAAGACCGTGATCGCCATTGCCCACCGTTTATCGACGATCGCCGCCATGGACCGGCTGATCGTGATGGATGAAGGGCACATCATCGAGCAAGGCACCCACACCGAACTGCTGGCGAAGAATGGCACCTATGCGCGGTTGTGGCAGCACCAGAGCGGTGGCTTCCTGGGGAAGACCAGGGTGTTGCAGAGGCTGTGGAGTAGGCCTGCTATTGGTTGGGGCCGCAGGGCGGCCCCAACTGTTGTTCTGGCGATGCGGCAATGCCTTGGCACTAACCAAACACATGAGAAGGCCGGCGCAACACCGGATCAAACGGGTTGATACGCTCGCCAATCGCCGCTGCCTCGCGCTTGAGCAATGCCACCACGGTCGGCATGCGGTTGGGCCCCAGGCGGTCGCTGATGGTCGCCACGCTCAGGGCCGCGACCGCATGGCCATTACGGTCAAGGATCGGCACCGCCAAACCGGCCATGCCGTCGAGCACGCCGGTATTGCGCCCGGCATAGCCCAGGCTGCGCACGTTGTCGATCTCGGCACGCAGCAGCACTTCGTCGTAATGATGAAAGTCCTTCAAGCGCGGCAAGTTGTAGCGGATCACCTCGTCACGCTCCTCCTCGGGCAGGAAGGCCAGGATCGCCAGGCTGCCCTGCCCCACGCCCAAGGCCACGCGGCCACCGATATCACCGGTGAAGGTACGGATCGGGTACGGCCCTTCGCTGCGGTCCAGGCACACCGCGTCGAACCCTGAACGTGCCAGCAAAAACAGCGAATCACCCAATGAAGCCGAAAGCCTCAGCAGGCTCGGGCGTACCACATCGCGTAGGTTGCCAGCCTGCCCGGCCTTGGCCGCGAGGGCGAAGAAATCCAGGCTCAGGCGGTAGCGCTTGCTGGTCGCACACTGGTCCACCATGCCCTCTTCGATCAGGCTGCGCAGCAAACGGTGGGTGGTCGGCTGCGCCAGGCCAACCCGCTGTGCTAGCTGGCTAACCTTCTCACCCTCGCCAGCGCAATCACCCAGCGCACGCAACACGGCGAACAAACGGGACACCGCAGTGACGCCGACTTCCTTGCCTTGTTCATTTCGTTTATCGGAATCCATTTTTCACTTAACCCTAAGAAATTCCAATGAGTGGAATAATTTCAAAATAGCTGTCACTCAGTGAAATTACCCTTTGTCGCCATCCTAATCATTGCCCTACTCTCCGGTCCATAGGGCGATATCACAACATCGGCCGCCGCCACAGAAGCGAGCGCCAACGTCCGTAAAAGCTTTGCTTTTCGCCGCTGGCGCTCTGCCCACCCTGAAACTGCCGGTTGACCCCGGTTCCGTTTGCGATGGAGCACAGCCATGACCTTTCTGTTGATCGACAAACTCTGCAAGCGCTATGGCGCCACGGAGGCAGTGGCCAGCTCGTCACTGTCCATCGAAAAAGGCGAGTTCGTCTCCCTGCTCGGCCCTTCCGGCTGTGGCAAGACCACCACCCTGCAGATGATCGCCGGCTTCGTCGAAGTCACCAGCGGGCGCATCGTGCTCGATGGCCGTGACATCACCCATGCCAAACCGGCCAGCCGCGGCCTGGGGGTGGTGTTTCAGAGCTACGCGCTGTTCCCGCACATGACCGTGCGCGACAACGTCGCCTTTGGCCTGCGCATGCGCAAGGTGGCCAATGCCGACATCGCCCGCCGCGTCGACCAGGCCCTGGCGCTGGTACGCCTGGACAAACATGCCGAACGCTACCCACGGGAACTGTCCGGCGGCCAGCGTCAGCGTGTAGCCCTGGCCCGCGCGCTGGTGATCGAACCGCCGGTGCTGCTGCTGGACGAGCCGCTGTCCAACCTGGACGCGCACCTGCGTGAAGAAATGCAGTTCGAGATTTGTCGCATTCAGCACGAGGTGGGCATCACCACCTTGATGGTCACCCACGACCAGGCCGAAGCCTTGTCGATCAGTGATCGGGTGGTGGTGATGGAAGCCGGGCGTATCACCCAGGTCGATGACCCTTACCGGCTTTACGAACACCCAGGCACGCCGTTCATTTCCGACTTCGTCGGCAAGGCCAACCGCCTGCGAGGCGTAACCGGCCCCGGCGGGCAACCGCAGGCTGCGGCCCAAGGCCCGCTGACCCTCAGCCTGCGCCCGGAAAAGATCAACCTTGGCGCCGCCGGCAGCGGCAAGCTGGCGGGCCGCATCAGCTGCCGCTACTTCCTCGGCAGCCAGTGGCTGTACCGCGTCGACACGGCCTTGGGCAACCTGGCCGTGGTTCGTGCCAACGATGGCAACGCACCGCTGGAGGAAGGCACGCACGTTGGCCTGGACTGGAACGATGCCCTGCTGCGGGTACTGAACGCGGCTGAGGTGGCGGCATGAGTACCGCAAAACTGCGCAGCAACGCCTGGGGCTACGGCCTGAGCAGCCCCGCCCTGCTGTTGTTCCTGGCGCTGCTGGTGATGCCGCTGGGGCTGACCGTGCTGCTGTCGTTCAACGCGTTCGACTACACCACGGGTATCCAGGCCGGCCAGTACACGCTCAGCCATTACCTGAGCCTGGTGACCGACACCTATTACTACGAGATTTTCTTCCGCACCTTCTGGATCAGTGCCCTGGTCACCTTGCTGTGTGTGCTGATCGGTATCCCCGAGGCCATGGTACTCAGCCGCATGAGTGCGCCGTGGCGCTCGATCTTCCTGATCCTGGTGCTGACTCCGCTGCTGATTTCGGTGGTGGTGCGGGCATTCGGCTGGAGCCTGCTGCTGGGTGCCGATGGCCTGGTCAACCAAGGCATCACGGCCCTCGGCGGGCAGCCGGTGAAGCTGCTGTACACACCGTTTGCGGTGATCATCGGCCTGGTCCACGTGATGCTGCCATTCATGATCATCCCGGTGTGGACCTCGCTGCAAAAGCTCGACCCGGCCGCCGAGCAGGCCGCGCTGTCGCTGGGCGCCAGCCAGTGGACGGTGTTCCGCCGCATCGTGCTGCCACAGATCATGCCCGGTGTGCTGTCGGGCACGCTGATCGTGTTCGGCCTGGCTGCCAGTTCGTTCGCCATCCCCGGCCTGCTGGGCGGGCGCCGACTGAAGATGGTCGCCACCATGATCTACGACCAGTACCTGGCCGAACTGAACTGGCCGATGGGGGCCACCATCGCGGTCGCCCTGTTGCTGATCAACCTGCTGGTGATGCTCAGCTGGAACCGGCTGGTCGAACGCCGCTACAAACGCGCACTTGGAGTTTGAACCGATGACCCGTAACGGCCCGTTGGCCCTGTCTTTTCACGCCCTGGTGATGCTGTTCATGCTCGCCCCGCTGGTGGTGGTGTGCCTGGTGGCATTTACCCCGGAAAACACCCTGAGCCTGCCCACCGCTGGCTTCTCGCTGCGCTGGTTCAGCGCCGTGTTCGAGCGCGCCGACTTCCTTGACGCGTTCTACAACAGCCTGAAACTCGCCGCCCTGGCGGCCTCGTTGGCCACCCTGATCGCCGTGCCGGCGGGCCTGGCGCTGACCCGCTACAGCTTCCCTGGCCAAGGTTTTGTCAACGGCCTGCTGCTGTCGCCGATCATCATCCCGCACCTGGTGCTGGGCGTAGCGCTGCTGCGGCTGTTCGCCCTGCTGGGGGTCAATGGCAGCTTTGCCTGGCTGGTGTTCGCCCACGTGGTGGTGATCACGCCCTACGTGCTGCGCCTGGTACTGGCTGCGGCCATCGGCATCGACCGCAGCGCCGAGCAGGCCGCACAAAGCCTGGGCGCCGGCCGCATCACGCTGTTCTGCAAAGTGACACTGCCGATGATCCTGCCGGGCGTGGCCGGTGGCTGGCTGCTGGCGTTCATCAACAGTTTCGACGAAGTGACCCTGTCGATCTTCGTCACCTCGCCCGCCACCCAAACGCTGCCTGTACGCATGTACGTATACGCCACCGAATCGATCGACCCGATGATGGCCGCCGTTTCGGCCCTGGTGATCGCCGTCACCGCCCTGACCATGATCGCCCTGGACCGGGTATACGGCCTGGACCGCGTGCTGGTGGGCAAGCAATGACAAGGAATGCCCTTATGCCCCTGTTCAAGCGCGTGGCCGAACACGACCGCGAGCCTGTGCCCTTCCTGCTCGACGGCCAGCCGGCCCAGGGCATGCACGGCGACACCCTGCTGACGGCCATCCTGACCCATTCGGAGCACCTGCGCGGTAGTGACTTCAGCGCCGAGCCACGCGCCGGGTTCTGCCTGATGGGCGCCTGCCAGGACTGCTGGGTACGCCTGCAGGACGGCCGCCGGGTGCGCGCCTGCTCGACGTTCCTTGAGCCAGGCCACTGCGTGAGCCGTGATCCGGGGCGCCGACCATGAGTGCAATCGTCATCATCGGTGCCGGCCCTGCCGGTATCCGCGCCGCGCAAACCTTGGTGGCCCACGGCGTACACCCAGTGCTGCTGGACGAAGCCAGCCGTGGCGGTGGGCAGATCTATCGCCAGCAGCCGGCCAACTTTCGCCGCCCGGCCAAAGCCTTGTATGGCTTTGAGGCCGGCAAGGCGCAGGCCCTGCACAACACACTTGAGCAGTTGCACGGGCAGATCGACTACCGTCCGGAAACCCTGGTGTGGAACGCCGAGCAGCAGGTGCTGGACACCTTGCAGCAGGGCCAACTGGCCGACCGACTGGCCTTCGACCGAGTGATCGTCGCCACTGGTGCCACCGACCGCGTGTTGCCGATCCCCGGCTGGACCTTGCCCGGGGTGTACACCCTGGGCGCCGCACAGATTGCCCTGAAGTTCCAGGGCTGCGCCATCGGTGAGCGGGTGGTGCTGGCGGGCAGCGGGCCGCTGCTGTACCTGGTGGCCTACCAGTACGCCAAGGCCGGCGCCACGGTCAGTGCCGTGCTCGATACATCGCCGTTCAGTGCCCAGGTACGCGCCCTGCCACGCCTGCTGCTGCAGCCAGGCACCTTCGCCAAGGGCCTGTACTACCGCGCCTGGCTGGCCGCCAAGGGCGTGCCGGTGCATCAGGGTGTGACGCTGCTGGGTATCGACGGCGAGCACCGTGCCAGCGGTGTGCGCTGGGCACGAAATGGCCAGCAGCACAGCCTGCCCTGCGACGCCGTGGCGTTCGCCCACGCCTTGCGCAGTGAAACCCAGTTGGCCGACCTGCTCGGCTGCCAGTTTGCCTGGAATACCCTCAACCGCGCCTGGCTACCGGTACGTGATGCCCAAGGCCGCGCCAGCAGCCCAGGCGTGTACCTGGCCGGCGACGGTGCCGGCATCCTCGGTGCCGACGGCGCGGAAATGACCGGGGAACTGGCCGCCCTGACGCTGCTGGCCGACCTGGGCAAGCCTGGCAACCCGCAACGCCAGCAGCAGCTGGAAAAGCGCCTGGCCACCCTGCAACGCTTTCGCCAAGGCCTGGAACAAGCCTTCCCATTCCCGCAGCAGTGGGCCCGGCAAGCGCCGGACCTGCTCACGGCTTGCCGCTGCGAGCAGATCAGCGCTGGCGAAATCCGCACCGCCGTGCGCGCCGGGCACTGGGAAATAAACCGGGTGAAGGCCATGTGCCGGGTCGGCATGGGCCGTTGCCAGGGCCGCGTGTGCGGTGCAGCCGCCGCCGAACTGATCGCCTGCGAAAGCGGTCGCCCCATTGACCAGGTCGGCCGCCTGCGCGGCCAGGCCCCGATCAAGCCCCTGCCCTTCGGCCTGGAGATCAAGCCATGACGCTGATCGAAGTGGATGCCATCATCGTCGGCGGCGGCATCGTCGGCAGCAGCGCCGCCTTGACCCTGGCCCGCAGTGGCCAGCAGGTGGCGCTGCTGGAGCGCGACTTCTGTGGCTCGCATTCCAGCGGCGTGAACTACGGCGGTGTACGCCGCCAGGGCCGCTCGTTGGCGCAACTGCCGTTGTCGATGCGTGCCCACGCCATTTGGGGGCAACTGCGCGAGTGGATCGGCATCGATGGCGAATACGCCCGCAGCGGCCACCTGAAGCTGGCACGCAGCGAAACCGACTTCGACGCCTTGAAAGCCTATGCCCGGCGGACCCAGGCCTTTGACCTACGCCTGCAATTGCTGGAGCGCCGCGAACTGCGCCAGCGCTTCCCCTGGGTGGGCGATATCGCCGTTGGCGCCTCGTACTGCCCCGAGGATGGCCACGCCAACCCTCGCCTGGTGTCACCCGCGTTCGCCCAGGCCGCCCGGCACAGCGGCGCCCAGGTACATGAGCAGTGCAAGGTGCTGGAAGTGGACCACGACGGCCAGCGCTTCACTGTGCGCACCAGCTCAGGCCAGTGCTTCAAGGCGCCCTGGCTGCTGAACTGCGCTGGCGCCTGGTCGGCGCAGTTGGCCGAGCAATACGGCGAGCCGGTGCCGCTGAGCGCAGCCCACCCGGCCATGCTGGTCACCGAGCCGCTCCCCCTGTTCATGACCGCCAGCACCGGGGTCGAAGGCGGTGGCATCTACGCCCGTCAGGTGGCACGCGGCAACTGCGTGCTGGGCGGTGGCCGTGGCTTCGCCCTGACCGCGACCACCGCGCGCCCTGGGCAAGCCGCCGTACTCGATATCCTGCGCAACGCCACCGAGCTGTACCCGGCATTGGCCGGCGCCCAGGCCATTCGCACCTGGAGCGGCACCGAGGGCTACCTGCCCGATGACGAACCGGTGCTCGGCCCGAGCCTGCTGCAACCTGGCCTGCTGCATGGCTTCGGCTTTGCCGGCGCCGGCTTCCAGATTGGCCCGGCAGCTGGCGAGGCCCTGGCGCAATGCGTACTCCATGGCGCGCCGGCAATCAGCCTGGCAGCCTTTTCCATCGACCGTTTTCAGCCCAACCACCACTACAAGGAAAACCTGTCATGACGCACAAGCAACGTTTGCTCGCCCTGTTCTGCACCGTGCCCGGCCTGTTCGCCTGCCTGCCCGCCATGGCTCAACCCACGCTGTACCTGGGCATGAACGGCGGCACCATGGAGCGGCTGTTCAGCGACAATATCCTGCCCCAGTTCGAGAAGGCCAACGGGGTGAAAGTGGTGATCGTCCCCGGTACTTCGGCCGACATCCTGGCCAAGGTCCAGGCCACCCCGAACAAGCCGTCGATCCATGTGATGGTGCTGGATGACGGCATCATGTACCGCGCCATCGGCATGGGCCTGTGCAGCACGCTCAAGCCCAACCCGACGCTGGCCCAACTGCCGGAAAAGGCCCTGATCAAGGACAAGGCCGCCGCCGTCAGCCTGGGCGTGACCGGGCTTGCCTACAACAGCCGCCTGTTCAAGGCCAAGGGCTGGGCAGCGCCCACTTCGTGGAACGACCTGGCCGACCCGCGCTTCAAGGACAAGGTGGTGTTCCAGTCGATGGCCTCGTCCACCTTTGGCCTGCACGGTTTCCTGATGTACAACCGCTTGCACGGCGGCAGCGATACCGACGTCAACCCAGGCTTCACTGCGTGGAAGAAAAACGTTGGCCCGAACGTGCTGGAGTACATCCCCAACTCGGCCAAGCTGTCGGAAATGGTGCAAACCGACGAAGCCGCGTTGTTCCCGCTCACCCCTACCCAGGTGACCGCACTGAAGCTCAAGGGCATCCCGGTGGAGTATGCCGCACCGAAAGAAGGCGCCGTGGTGCTCAACCAGGCCGAGTGCGTCACCGCCAACAACGACCAGCCCGAGCTTGCACAAAAGCTTGCCGAGTTCCTGCTCAGCCCCGAGGCGCAAGCACCGGCGCTGGAGCTGGGTGACCAGATCCCGTCCAACCCCAACACCCCGACCAGCGACAAGACCCGTGGCCAGGTCGAAGCCATGCAAACCTACCTGCAAACGGCGGTGACCATCGACTGGGACCAGGTCAACACCCAACGCCCGGAATGGAACGCCCGCTGGAATCGCCAGATCGAGCGATAGGCCGAGGCCCCCTGACCCGCTGCCGGCCCCCCAGGTGCCGGCCAGCGGGCGCACCACCCGCTTGAGCCACCAATAACCGCAAAGTCGCTCTGCCCTGCAAAGGCGCGGATAGGGCTTCTGCACGCCCGAAAAACGGCTCAGGCACCCCTTGCATCACGCTGCCACTTAACTAGAACAAGCAATCGGAGCATGAAATGAGCATCAACCCACTCGGTGTCACCGCCCTTTTGCTGGCATCCGCCAGCCCCTTGTTGCAGGCCAGCGAGCAATCCGAATCGGCAGGCTTCATCGAAGGCAGCAAGCTGTCGATCAAGGCACGCAACATGTACATGCAGCGTGATAACCGCGCCAGCGGCGCCCGGCAGAACTACGGCGAGGAATGGGCCCAGGGTTTCATCGGCACCTTTCAGTACGGCTTCACTCAAGGCACGCTGGGTTTCGGTATCGACCTGATCGGCCAGTACGCCTTCAAGCTCGACACCGGCGATGGCCGCACCGGTGGCGGCACTGGTCTGCTAGAGCAAGACAGCCACGGCGCCAAGCAGGACATCGGCAAGGCCGGTGCGGCGCTGAAAGTGCGTGCGTCCAACACCGTACTCAAATACGGCACACAAGTGATGGCGGTGCCGGTGCTGGCCACCTCCGACAGCCGCCTGCTGCCAGAGACCGTCGACGGTTTCTCGCTCACCAGCAAGGAAATCCGCAACCTGCAGTTGGATGCGGGCCACTTCACCGGCCTGACCAACCGCAACCAGTCGTCCCGCGACAGCGGGCGCATGACCGCAGTCGACTACATTGGTGGGGTCTACAGCTTCA
Source organism: Pseudomonas putida (assembly GCA_041071465.1). NCBI lineage: Bacteria > Pseudomonadati > Pseudomonadota > Gammaproteobacteria > Pseudomonadales > Pseudomonadaceae > Pseudomonas > Pseudomonas putida. The sequence goes on from CP163498.1 coordinate 5,832,069, forward strand.
ATGAGCGGCTTTCCAGCAGCCTGTACTACGCCAAGACTGCCGAGCACTTTCGCAAGTACTACGTGAACACCCGCTACCTGTTGCCGCTGGGCGCCAGCCAGTCACTGAAGCTGGATTTCAACGCCTACGACACCCAAAGCATCGGTCAGGCCCGCAGTGGCGACCTGGACAACCGCATCTGGAGCCTGGGCGGCACCTGGACGCTGGGCGCACATGCCTTCACCCTGGCGTACCAGAAGGTGTCCGGCACCGGCGACTATGTGTATGGCCCTGACGGCAACGCGGTCTACAACTTTGCCAACTCGGTGCAGTACTCGGACTTCGACTACGAAAACGAGAAGTCCTGGCAGGCCCGCTATGACCTTAACCTGGCCGCTTACGGAGCGCCGGGGCTGAGTTTCATGACCCGCTACGTGAAAGGCACCGACTTCAAGAACGGCAGTGGCGGCGACCTGGATGGCAAGGCCTGGGAACGCGATGTCGAGTTGCGTTACGTGGTACAGGCTGGCGTGGCCAAGGATCTGTCGTTTCGCGTGCGCCAGGCCAGCTACCGCAGCTCGGACCGCGGCGGGCAGATCGATGAAGTACGGGTAATCACCGAGTATCCGCTCAACCTGTTCTGACCACCTGACAGGGCCCTGTAGGCGCAGGTTCACCCGCACCTACAGGGGCACCGGGGTTACTTGAGCTTGCGCCCCAGCGCCAGGAAGAACAGTTCGGACTGCAAGCGCTCGCCTTCGACCTGCTCCGCCACCTTCCGCGCCATGCCCGGGTCGGCCGGTTTCAGCTTCAGGCCGGTCGAGCGCGCCAGCACTTCCGCCTCACACGCCCGCTCCAGGTAATACAGGTCGTCATAGGCATGATCGATGCGCTCGGCACACACCACCACTCCGTGGTTGCCAAGGAACACGATGTCTGCCCCATTCATGGCCTGGGCAATACGCTCCCCCTCGCGATGGTCCAGGGCAAAGCCGTTGTATTGGTCGTCGATTACCAGGCGGTCGTGAAAACGCATGGCATTCTGCGACAGCGTGGTGTCCAGGGCCCGCGCCTCGGTCAGGCTTAGCGCAGTGGCGTGCGGCATGTGCGTGTGCAGTACGCAGGTTTTGCGCGCCACACGGTGGATCGCGGCATGGATGAACATCGCCGTCGGTTCGATTTCATGACGCCCCGCAAGGCGCTTGCCGAAGTCATCGACCATGACGATGTCGTCAGCCTGCACTTCTTCCCACATCAGGCCGCGCGGGTTGAGCAGAAACAGGTCGGGCCGGCCCGGCAAAGTCACGCTGAAGTGGTTGCACACGCCTTCTGCAAGGCCATGGTGGGCGGCGGCGCGCAGGGCCAGCGCCAGTTGCTCGCGCAACCGCACGACTTCAGGCTGGTTGTACAGGTCTTGCTCCAGGCTTTGAACGGCTTGCATAGGTCGTTTCTCCTTATTGGCTGCTGCCGAAACGGTTAGGCACGAGCACGAACAGCACCGCGCCGAGGAACGCACAACCCGCCACCACGTACAGCGAAAGGTCGGTGCTATGGGTCAAGTCCACGGTCCAGCCCACCAGGAACGGGCTGAAAAAGCCGGCCAGGTTGCCGATCGAGTTGATCAGCGCCACACCGGCGGCGGCATTGGCCCCCAACAGCGCAGTGGGTACGGTCCAGAAGATCGGGAAGGAGGCCATCACCCCGCAGGTGGCCAAGGTCAGCCCGAGCATGGCCAGCACGCCACTGTGGGCGAAGTGCGCAGCGATGATCAGGCCAACCATGCCAATGAACAGTGGAATCGCCAGGTGCCATTTGCGCTCGTTGCGCAGGTCGGCCGAACGCCCGATGTAGATCATCACGCCGCTGGCGACCAGGTAAGGAATGGCCGTCAGCAGGCCGACCGACTGCAAGTCGTCGAAGCCGGCGTTGCGGATGATGGTCGGCATCCAGAAACCCAGGGCGTACTCGCCCATTTCGATCAGGAAGTACACCAGGCTGAAATACCAGATCACCGGTGAGAACAGAAAGCTGCTCAGCGACCTGCGCTGCGCGCTGGACGGCCGACGCATGGCATCCCTGGTCAGTTCGTCCCCCACCAAGCGCTTTTCTGCCGCGCTAAGGAAGTTCGCGTCCTGGTAACTGTCTGGCAGGCAGCGTTTGACCAACAGACCGACCACGACAGTGGGCAGGCCATACAACAGAAACAGCCATTGCCAGCTCGCCACGCCCATGGGTGCATGCCGCATGGCTGACATGATCCAGCCCGACAGCGGCCCTCCAATGATCCCCGATAGCGGAATAGCAGCCATGAACAAGGCAATGACCCGCCCGCGCCGCTCGCTGGGGAACCAGCGCGTGAAGTAGAAGATGATGCCCGGAAAGAACCCGGCTTCAGCCACACCAATCAGAAAACGCAGGGCATAGAAGGTGCTGGCCTGCTCGATGAACATCATCAGCGAAGTCAGACACCCCCAGGCCACCATGATAAAACCGATCCAGCGCCGCGCACCGACACGCTCCAGCATCATGTTGCTGGGCACGGCGAACACCAGGTAGCCCAGGAAGAAAATACCCGCGCCCAGACCGTAGGCGGTTTCGGAGATATGCAGGTCAGCCAGCATGTCCAGCTTGGCGAAGCTGACGTTGATCCTGGCGAAGTAGGCCAGCACATAGCAAACGAACAGAAACGGAATCAGCCGCAGTGACATCTTGCGGTAAATCGCATCGAGTTGATGGGCCGGCGCACGCTCTGCCCCATCAAGGATCGCCTCTTTCATGTTTTCACCTTGTATGCACGTTTGTTCTAGTTGTAGGCATTGATGAATAGGTACTGCTGTCGTTGTTGTTATGTCTCGCTGGCCAGGCCTGGCTCGGTGAAACGCTAGGCCGAACATTGCTGATTGTCAACAATCAACAATTAACGGTAGTAATTTCAGCAGGTTGGCTGCTGCGTGCCAAAGGTTTCTGCTCAACCCGTGCGCGCGTGCGAGCGGCCGGGTGTACAGCCAACGGCGGCGAATGCTATATGTGGGCGTATCGCCACCAGGACCTGTGTCTATGAAATCCATCCAGCTTCGGCCGGTTTCGAAGCTTTCTGCAGAACAACAAGCCACCGAAAGCCTTCGTGAATCGATCTTGTCGGGGCATCTGAAGCCCGGTGAGCGCATTACCGAAACGGCACTTGCCGATCAGTTGGGCATCGCCCGCGGCACCTTGCGCACCGGCCTGAACCGGTTGGCGACAGAGGGGATCGTGGTGCAGACGCCGTATGTGGGCTGGCAAGTGGCTGAGCTGACAGCCGACGACATCTGGGAAATCTGGACGCTGCGTGGCAGCCTGGAACGGCTGGCCGCCACACTGGTGGCCAAGCAAGGCGATGCGCAGGTGCTGCAGGCGATCGGAGCGGCGTTTCTGGCGCTGCAGAAGGCCTGTGCCAAAGGGACACGCAAGGCCATCAACCAATGCGACTTCACCCTGCACCAGGCCATTATCGAAGGTACCGGCCACCAGCGTCTGATCCGCCAGTACGCACTGGTACAGCAGCAAGTGCGCTGGGTCATCAACACCACCAACCTGCTGATGCATACCAGCCCCGAGACCATCCTGGAGCAGCATCAGGCCTTTGTGCAGGCGATCCTCAAGGGCGAGAGCGAGACTGCCGGCGAACTGGCCTGGCAGCACAATGCCTACGATGGCGAACGGCTGGTGCAGTGGGTGCAGGGGAACGCCTGATGGGTGGGTTAGCCCTGTAAAAAGCCGATGAAACGCCCCCGCCGGGCCATTTCAATCCAGCACGGGTCGAAGCAGCGCCTGCGCCTCGTACAGTGCCGGTAAGTAGCGCAGCCGTACCTCATCCACGCTAAGCCGTGATGCATGGGTCGTGATGGTCAGCGTCGCCTTCAACTGACCGGCCCGGTCCAGCAACGGCACACCCAGTACCCGCATGCCGATTTCATATTCCTGATCAACGATGCAGAAACCCTGCGCCTTCACCCGCTGCAACGCAGCCTCCAGCTGTGCCCGGTCAGTCTGCGTGTAAGGCGTCAACGCACGCAGCGGGTTACGCACGAAGTACTCATCCCGGTCCGCCTCATCCAGCCAGGCCAGCCAAACCCGCCCACCGGCCGTGCAATGCATCGGCACCCGAGAGCCCGGCCTGATCGACAACGACGCCACATGGCTGTAGCGGCTGCGCACCAGGTGGATGATCTCGTCACCATCGCGGGTACCCACCGATACATGCTCCTGCGTCTGCCGCGCTACCTGCTCCACAATCGGCCGCAGCATGCGCGGCAGTTGCGCCGAGTCGACATACGCCTGGCCAAGGCGCAAGGCCTTGGGCGTCAACCAGTACTCACGGCTGTCCGTTTCGGCAAAGCCTTCATGTACCAAGGTCAGCAGAAAGCGCCGTGCAGCGCTGGGCGTAAGGCCGGACAGCCTGGCTGCCTGGGGCACGCTCAGGCGTGGCTGCTCGGCACTGAACAGTTGCATCAGCGCCAGGCCTTTCTGCAAGCCCGCGATCAGGTCACGGGGGTGAATAGCGGGTGTGCTCATGCATTCGGCTCGCAAGCAGGGGACAAAAACAGCCGATTACTGCGATAACCGGCTCATGGTTGCGATTATCGCACTAAATACCCGATGAGCGCATTGTTACCCACGCCCCTCTGGCCCACCCTTGCCGCCATAACAACGCCAATAAGGAGGTCAGCATGATTCGTGGTTCCACTGAACTGGTCGCCATCGTCGGTTCGCCCATCGCCCAGGTGAAGTCCCCGGAAAACTTCAACACTTGGTTCACCCACAACAATTGCAACCTCGCCATGCTGCCCATCGACCTGCATGAGGCAGCGTTGGACAGCTTTGCCGGCACCCTGCGCGGCTGGCAGAACCTGCGCGGCTGTGTGGTCACCGTGCCGTACAAGCAGGCCCTGGCCAACCGCCTGGACGGCCTGAGCGAACGCGCAGCGGCCCTGGGCTCGGTCAATGTGATACGTCGCGAGCGCGACGGGCGCCTGCTGGGCGACAACGTGGACGGCGCAGGCTTCCTGGGCGCTGCGCGCAAGCATGGTTTCGAGCCAGCGGGCAAGCGGGCCTTGGTGATCGGTTGCGGCGGTGTTGGCAGTGCCATCGCCTATGCACTGGGCGAGGCAGGTATTGCCAGCATCACCCTCAGCGACCCCAGCACAGCGCGCATGGGTGCGGTGTGCGAATTGCTCGGCAGCGCCTTCCCCGGGCTCACGATCAGCACGCAGTTCAGTGGGCTGGAAGATTTCGACCTGGTGGCCAACGCCTCGCCTGTCGGCATGGGCAACAGTGCGGAACTGCCACTGTCCGCCGCCCTAGTGGCCACTCTACAGCCCGACACCCTGGTCGCCGACGTGGTCACTTCGCCCGAGATCACCCCGTTGCTGAACCGCGCACGCCAAGTAGGCTGCGCGATCCAGACCGGCCCGGAAATGGCCTTCGCCCAACTCGGCCACCTTGGCGCCTTCATGGGCGTAACGCCGCTGGAGATCTGAAACCATGGCGACCACTGACGACACGCAACACCGCTTCGACCTGGTGGTACTGGGCAGCGGCGCCGGTGGCTTTGCCGCTGCCGCCACGGCGGCCCGCCGTGGGCTGAAGGTACTGGTGGTGGAAAAGGCCGAGCACTTTGGCGGTACCTCGGCGATATCTGGCGGTGCGGTGTGGCTATACGGCACCGATCAAGCCCGCGCCGCCGGAGCCAAGGACTCCCCCGAGGCCATGCGCACCTACCTCAAGCAGGTGATCGGCGACGGCTACGACCCTCTTCTGGGTAACGCCTTCATCGAACAAGGCCACCAGGCGCTGCGCTGGCTGGAGCAGAACACCGAGTTGCGCTATGCCCTGCGCCCACACTCGCCCGACTACTACCCCGATGCCCCCGGTGCCACTCAGTTCGGTCGCGCGCTGGAAATGGTCGAGTACGATGGCAAGCACCTCGGCGCACGCTTCAAGGACCTGCAGATGCCCCCGCCCGGCATGCTGCTGTTCGGCGGCATGATGGTCAACCGCGTGGATATCCAGCATTTCCTCAGCATTCGCCGCTCGCCCAGGTCGCTGTGGCACTGCCTGAAACTGATGGCGCGTTACGCGCGGGACCGCCTGCAGCACCCGCGTGGCACCCGGCTTACCACCGGCAATGCATTGATTGCCCGCCTCGCCACCAGCGCTTTTGCCCACGGCACACAGCTTTGGTTGCGCAGCGAAGCGGTGGAGTTGATCGTCGAGTGCGGCGTGGTGACTGGCGTAGTTGTACAGCGCGAGGGCCTCCGTGTGCGGGTATCTGCTCGTGGTGGCGTGGTGTGCGCAATGGGCGGGTTCGCTGCTGGCGCACTGGCCGCCAACTACAGACCGCCCCAAGAGGCGCCGCACCTGACCATGTCACCGCCGGCCAACGACGGTGCCGCCCTGCGCCTTTGCCAGGCCGTGGCAGCAGCCGAGGGCGAGGGCCTGGCGGCCAACTTCTTCTGGGCGCCGGTTTCCGAACTGCGCCACGCCGGGGGTGAGCGTGAACGCTTCCCGCACCTGGTCACCGACCGCGCCAAACCTGGCGTGATTGCGGTCGACCCGGCCGGGCGCCGCTTCGTCAACGAATCCGACTCCTACCACCATTTTGTGCAGACCATGTTCGCCAACGGCATTGCCAGTTGCTGGCTGGTCTGCGATGCCGAAGCGATAAATCGCTACGGGCTGGGTCTGGCGCGGCCAAAGCCGGTGAACAACCAGGCGTTGATCGACGCCGGCTACTTGTACCGGGCCGCAACACCACAAGCCTTGGCCCAGGCCATCGGCGTCGACCCACAGGTGTTTGCGCAAACCCTCGAGCAGTTCAATGCCGATGCCCGCAATGGCATCGACCGCGCGTTCGGCAAAGGCAGCAACCGCTACAACCGCTACATGGGCGACCCGCAACACACGCCCAACCCCTGCCTGGCGCCATTGAGCAGTGGGCCGTTCTACGCCATCCGCATCCACACCGGCGACCTCGGCTCTGCCCGCGGCCTGGTGACCAACGCCGATGCCAACGTGTTGAACCGTAGCGGCCAGCCCATCACCGGGCTGTATGCGGTCGGCAACGACATGAACTCATTGATGAAGGGTACCTACCCCGGCCCCGGCATCACCTTGGGCCCTGCCCTCACCTTCGGCTGGCTCGCTGCCAACCACATCACCGCGCGCCTGCAGGCGCCGACTGCCCACACGGAGACCCCAGCATGTACTACGAACTGAGAACCTACACCCTCGACCCACTGAAAATGGCCGACTGGCTGGCCCTGTACCAAAGCCATGCGCTGGAAGTGCAAAGCGAACACCTGGGCAACCTGGTCGGTTTTTTCACCAGTGAGTTCGGCGACGTCAACCAGGTGGTGCACATCTGGGGCTACGCCAGCCTCGACGAGCGCATGGCTCGCCGCGCAGCCATGGCGGCAGACCCGCGCTGGGCGGAGTTCTCGCGGCGCAACCGCGAGCTGGGTGCGGTACAGCGCCTGCAATCGCGGCTGCTGCGGCCGACCGGCTTCTCACCGCTGCAATAAACCGCACGCCACCTCTTCCCATGCCTGAGTGGACCCCTTCCATGCAACCCCTCGACTGTGACGTACTCGTCATCGGCGCCGGCGCCTCTGGCCTGGCTGCCGCCGTAACCGCCGCACATCACGGCCTGCAAGTGATCGTGGCGGAAAAAGCCAGCCAGCTGGGCGGCACCAGCGCCTGGTCGGGGGGCTGGTTGTGGATACCACGCAACCCGCTGGCCATCGCCGAGGGCATCCTTGAAAACGACGATGCCCCGGAGCGTTACTTACGAGCGCAAACCCACACCCGCGCGCTGGACCCACGCCAACGCGCGTTCCTGCGCCATGGCCCGGAGATGGTGGCGTTCTTCCAGCAACACACTGCCGTGCAGTTCCAGTGCGGTAGCCGTATGCCCGACATGCGTGAAGGCGATGGCAGTGCACGCGGTGGGCGCTCGCTGTGTGCGCTGCCCTATGACGGTCGCCTGCTCGGGCCTTGGCTGCACAAGCTGCGCCCGCCGCTGGATATCGTCAGCCTGGCCGGCATGGGCGTTGCCGGGGGCGCCGACATGGCCGCCTTCTTCAACGCCACCCGCTCGCCCAAGGCGGCGCTGCATGTGGGCAAACGCCTGTTGCGTCATGGGCGCGACCTGCTGCTGCACCGTCGCGGGCTGCAATTGGTCAACGGCAACGCGCTGGTGGCGCGCCTGCTGCGCAGCGCCCTCGACCTCGGCGTGACCTTGCTGACCGACAAACCCGCCAGCCGCTTGCTGGGCGAAGGGCGGGTCAGCGGCGCACTGTTCGCCGATGGCCAGGTCATCCATGCCCGCCGTGGTGTGGTGTTGGCCTGTGGCGGCTTCCCGCATGACCGCCAGCGCATCGCGCAGCTGATGCCGCACGCGCCTGGCGGTGACCAGCATTACTCTGCAGCGCCCAGGGAAAACAGCGGAGACGGTTTGCGCCTGGGCGAACAGGCCGGTGGCCTGGTACCTACCACTGCGGTCCATAGTGGCGCGTGGGCACCTGTGTCGCGGGTGCCGCGACGTGATGGCGGTTTCGGTCATTTCCCGCACTTGATCGACCGCGCCAAGCCCGGGTTCATTGCCGTACGCCGCGATGGCCGGCGCTTCGTCAACGAAGCCGATTGCTACCACGATTTCATGAACGCGCTGTTCGCCGCCACGCCGCAAGGCGAGCGGCCAGAGGCCTGGCTGATCTGTGACCACACTGCGCAACGGCGCTATGGCATTGGGTGGGCCAAGCCGTTTCCCTTCTCTACCCGCTTCTATCAGCGCAGTGGCTATTTGCACAATGGCGCTACCCTGGCGCAATTGGCGCAGCGCTGTGGGATCGACGCTGCGCAGTTGCAGCGCACGGTAGAAGGCTTCAACCAATATGCAGCCCAAGGTAGAGACCCTGCTTTCCAGCGAGGAGTATCGGCATACAACCAGGCCCAGGGCGAACCGCTGCAAGTGCCCAACCCATCGTTGCGCCCGCTGCTGAAGGGGCCGTTTTACGCGGTAAAACTGCTGCCAGGCAGCCTTGGCACCTTCGCCGGCCTGGGCACAGACGCCTCGGCCCGCGTGCTGGACCACGCGGGGCAGCCGATACCCGGGCTGTTTGCAGTGGGTAACGACATGCACAGCGTGATGGGTGGGCACTACCCGAGCGGCGGTATTACCCTTGGGCCGGGGATGACCTTTGGGTATCTGGCCGGGAGAGCATTGAGTGGCCTGAGCTCAATATGACCACAGCGAGGCCTGATTTTCGAAACGGCTACTCATAGGGTTACTCCATCTGAGCAACCTTGAGTGGCTGTTGCAACAACCCTCGCGGTAAACGGAAGCCCGTGAACGGCTGCTGGGTAATGGGCAGCCTGCCCTTCTCATCAAAACTGCGCCCATCCAGCAACAAGGCTCAAAGCCTTCTACCCTTTATTGACGTGAATCCCTGCCGCGCCCGCAGGCCAACGCAACCGTTCGGTAACCGAACAGTAGCCCGTCTCTTGAATTGACGCTGCCGCCTTCACTGCTCACCATGCACCGGCCTTGCGTGCCCCCTGCCTGGGAACCGGTCACGTACCCGTAGCACCGCAGCTGAATACAATTTCAAGAAACGAGCAGTTTATGAACCACTCCAAGATCACCCCCGCCGCACCCCGGATGTCCCAGGGTTCGATCGGCGACAAGCTTCGCGGCGCCTTCGGCGTCGGCAAAACCCGTTGGGGCATGCTTGCCCTGGTGTTCTTCGCCACCACCCTGAACTACATCGACCGCGCCGCCCTTGGCATCATGCAGCCCGTGCTGGCCAAGGAAATGAGCTGGACGGCGATGGACTACGCCAACATCAATTTCTGGTTCCAGGTCGGTTACGCCATCGGCTTTCTGCTGCAGGGCCGGCTGATCGACAAAGTCGGGGTCAAACGCGCCTTCTTCTTCGCCGTGCTGCTGTGGAGCCTGGCCACCGGTGCCCATGGCCTGGCTACCTCGGCGGCAGGTTTCATGGTGTGCCGCTTCATCCTCGGTCTGACCGAGGCCGCCAACTACCCGGCTTGCGTCAAGACCGTGCGCCTGTGGTTCCCAGCGGGTGAGCGAGCGATTGCCACCGGGTTGTTCAACGCCGGCACCAACGTCGGTGCCATGGTCACCCCGGCCCTGCTGCCGCTGATCCTCGCCGTGTGGGGCTGGCAGGCCGCGTTCATCGCCATGGGCAGCCTGGGCCTGGTATGGGTGGTGCTGTGGGTGCTGAAGTACTACAACCCCGAAGACCACCCCAGCGTGCGCCAGAGCGAGGTGCAGTACATACAGCAGGACGACGAGCCCGAGCCGACCCGCGTGCCGTTCAGCCGTATCCTGCGCCTGCGTGGCACCTGGGCGTTTGCAGTGGCCTATGCGATTACCGCACCGGTGTTCTGGTTCTACCTGTACTGGCTGCCGCCATTCCTCAACCAGCAGTACAGCCTGGGCATCAACGTGACCCAGATGGGCATCCCGCTGATCATCATCTGGCTGACGGCGGACTTTGGCAGCATCGGTGGCGGCATCTTGTCGTCGTGGCTGATTGGCCGTGGCGTGCGTGCCACGACTGCGCGGCTGGTGTCGATGCTGATCTTCGCCTGCACCATGCTCAGCGTCATCTTTGCCGCCAACGCCAGTGGCCTTTGGGTTGCAGTGGCCGCCATCTCGCTGGCCGTGGGCGCGCACCAGGCGTGGACGGCGAACATCTGGAGCCTGGTGATGGACTACACACCCAAGCACCTGGTGAGCACGGTGTTCGGGTTTGGCAGCATGTGCGCGGCGATTGGCGGGATGTTCATGACGCAAATCGTCGGCAGCGTGTTGACCGCTACCCACAACAACTATGCCGTGCTGTTCACCATGATCCCGGCCATGTACTTCCTGGCGCTGGTGTGGATGTACTTCATGGCACCGCGCAAGGTCGAGAGCGCCTGAGGGCGCTAGCCACTTTTCTCTACGGGGCCCTTGCGGGCCCTTTTTTTGGGCTAGTAATAATGGCCATGACAGTGGGAGCGGCCTTGCGTCGCGAAAGGGCTGCAAAGCAGCCCCAGCGATTTCTGCAACACGCCTGAGAATCTGGGGCCGCTTTGCGGCCCTTTTCGCGACACAAGGCCGCTCCTACAAAAGGGGGCGCTGCCGGTCGAAATCAGACCTTGGCCAACACCGCCAGGGCTTTCTCCAGCGCCATGCGCGCGCGCTGTTCGCCGCTGATGCCCTGCTCCAGCAACTGCCGTGTGGGTATTTCCAGGCTCAGCGGCACGGTTGCCGGCAAGCCGCGCAGCAGGCTGACCAGGTCGGCATCGCCATCACCGGGGAAGCGTCGCTCGTTACGCGCCTGGCGCAGAATCTCGTCCATGTCGGCCGGTACTGGGCCGGCCACGTCACACAGCTGGGCATAGCGCATGCGCTGCGGAGCCAACTGCGCCAGGTGGTCCAACGATGAGTGGGATCGGTTGAAGTGGAAGGCATCCACCAGCACGCAGCCATTGGCGTGGTCGGCGTTGGCCACCACTCGCATGGCCTGGCGCAGGTCGCGCACGTCGGTCCAGGGCATGAACTCCAGGTGCGGGTAGATGCCGTAGCGCGCCGCCAGCTCGCACAAAGCGGCAAAGCGTTCGGTCAGCCGCGCTTCGTCCGGGTCGTTGCCAGCCACCAGCAGTTCGGTGCCCCCCAACTCGGCGCCCACCGCCAGGATCGGTTCGAAATCGGCGACGCAGGTTTCCGGCTTGAGGCGCAGAATCTCCAGGTCGAGCACCTTGATGCCGGTGTCGCGCAGGCGCGCCTGGGTCTGCCGACGCAGGTCGGCATCGGCCACCAACGGGAAGTGCTGCTCGTGTTCGGTAGCGGGCACCAGGCGTAGGCCAACGTGGCTGTAACCCGCGCGGGCGGCAGCCTCGACCATGTCCGGTGGGGACAGCTCGAGTACCGTCAGGGCCGCGAGGGAGAAAATCCGATCAGTCATTTATCGTCACCAGTAAAGAGTAAGGTTGCTTCAGCCAATGTGCTCGGGCGCGCAGGCCCGGCCGCTTTCGGCTGCCTGGCGGATCGCTTCGATCAGCGCGAGGGTGCGGCCACCGTCGGCGGCATCGATCAGCGGCGCCTGTTCACCACGGGCAACCCGCACGAAGTGCTGCAACTGCAGGGTCAACGCCTCGCCAGCGGGGATGCTCTCCTCGCACTGCAGCAGCGGCGTGTGCCAGCCCGAACCGGCCTCGGCGTAATGCCAGCGCTTGAGCTGGGGAATGCTCAACGCCCCTTGAGTACCAGCCAGCATGTAACACGGCTGACCGTCCTGGCGCGGGTAGATCGGGCTTTCGCCAGAGTCCAGCTCCCAGCTCCAGGGCGCGGCCACCGCGTCCGAGCCCGTCAGGCTGCCCAACGCGCCATTGGCGAATTGCAGCAGCACTGCTGCGCTGTCTTCGTTGGCAAAACCACGTACATCGTTGCGGGTGAACGCCTGCACCTGCACCACCTCACCACACAGGTGACGCAGCAGATCCAGGTCGTGGATCAGGTTGGTCAGCAAAAAGCCCGCCCCTGGCTCGCGACGCCAGGGGGTTTCGAAATAGCTGTCGGGCTTTTGCAACTGCCACAGCGCGGTGACGTTGATCAGCCGGCCCAGCTTGCCTTCGCTGATCACCTGGTGCGCCTTGGCGATCAGCGGGTTGTGCCGGCGATGGTGGCCGACCAGCACCGGCACATTGCACCGACGCGAAGCCTCTACCAGTGCCCGAACTTCATCCAGATGTACGCCTACCGGTTTTTCTACAAGCACCGGCACGCCGGCCTCGACGCAATCCAACGCGGTGGCCACATGCTGATTGTTGGGGTTGGCGATGATCACCGCCTCCGGGCGCACACGCTCAAGCATCTGGCGATGGTCGGCAAAACAAGGCACACCGCACTCGGCGGCGAAGGCTTCGGCCTGTGGGCCGGGTCGGCCACGGCACACAGTTGGGCTTGCGGCACATTGCGCAAGTGCTGGTAGTGCTGGCGGCCCATGATGCCAGCGCCGATCAAGGCAATACGAAGGGGTGCGTTCAACAGCCTGTCCTCTTGTCATTGTTGTTTTGTGAATTCTGAAACTCAGTTCCAGAATCCACGATCAACAATTTAGAACCTGGTTCAGCTTTTCAGAAGAACCGGCTCAACAGACTGTGCGGTAATCGACCGCTTTATGCCTTCAAGCGAACAACTCGCTGGCGCGGCTGGCAGCCGACAGTTCGTCCGCCGCCGCCAGCAGCAGCGGTGCCAGCTCGGGCAGGCGGCTTTGTGCCAGGCGCGCGCTGGGCCCGGCGATGCTCAGCACGCCGATGACCTCGTCACTTTGCGGGCGGCGCACCACTGCGGCGAGGGCCGACGTGCCAATGGCGGAGGTTTCCTCGACCCAGGCGTAGCCACGCTCGCGGGCGCGGTGCAGGTAGGCGAGCAGCTCATCGGTGGAGCGCGGTGCATTCGGGCCGAACTGAGCGGGGTCGGCAATGCCTTGGCGCAACACCATCTGCAGCGCCTGCTCATCGTTCAGGCTGGCCAGCCAGGCATGCCCGGAGGCGGTATAGAACAGCGGCGCATCGCGGCCCATGTCCGGGTCGTAGCGCAGCCCGGAGCGGGCGCCCTGGGACTTGGCGATCCAGGTTTGCCGGACGCCCTCGATCACACCCAGGCGTACCAGTTCGCCGCTGTCCTGGGCCAGGCGGTCGAGAATCGGCTGGATGATGTCGGCACCGCTGCTGGCCAGGTAACGAAAGCCCTGCGCGACCAGCTTGGCCGATAGCTGATAACGGCTGCTTTCCCGGTTTTGTCGCACATAGCCCAGCCGCACCAGCTCGGTGAGCATGCGGTGGGCAGCGCTTTTGGGAATGTCCAGGCGCTCGGCCAGGGTTTGCAGCGGTAGCCCCTGGGGCTCACCGGCAAGGCTTTCTACAAGACTGAAGGCGCGTTCGATCTGACTACCAGCCATGACACAGGTCCCTGATTTTTTTGCGAATTCTAGAAGATGATTCCACATCGTCGCTAGCCAGCGCAGCGCCAGCGACTGTGAATGTCCGATGATCGCCCAGTACTTGCCTGGCACAACCCGCCTGCCCTTGCAGGCCGAGACGCTGCCGACAAGAATATGGAACCTTGTTCCAATAACAATACAGGAATCCCGTGATGCCTTCCGCTCCCTTCGAAACCGAATGCGATGTACTGGTCATAGGCTCTGGCGCCGCCGGGCTGGCTGCGGCCGTAACGGCTGCCTGGCATGGGCAGAAGGTGATCCTGGTGGAGAAGGAACCGGTGTTTGGCGGTGCCACCGCCTGGTCCGGTGGCTGGGCCTGGGCGCCGCGCAATCCACTGGCGCGCAGGGCCGGCATCGTAGAAGACATCGAACAGCCACGCACTTATCTGCGCCATGAACTGGGGGCTAACTACAACGCCGAGCGCGTCGATGCCTTCCTTGAAGCGTGCCCGCACATGGTGGCGTTTTTCGAGAAGCACACGGCGTTGCAGTTTGCCGACGGCAACGGTATACCCGACATGCATGGCGACACACCGGGGGCAGCCCAGGGCGGGCACCAGGTGATCGCCGCGCCCTATGACGCCCGCGAGGTTGGCGCCCTGCTGCCGCGCTTGCGCAAGACCCTGCGCGAAACCTCATTCATGGGCATGCCGATCATGGCCGGCGCCGACCTTGCTGCTTTTCTCAACATGACCCGCTCGCCCAAAGCCCTGCTGCATGTGTGCAAACGCTTTGGCCGCCACCTGTACCACCTGGCCCGCTACGGCCGGGCGATGCACCTGGTCAACGGCGTGGCGCTGGTGGCGCGCCTGGCCAAATCGGCGCAGGACCTGGGCGTGCACCTGCAAGAGTCGGCGCCGGCCAAGCACCTGCTGGTCGAGGATGGCCAGGTGCGCGGGGCACGGGTGGCCACACCGCAGGGCGAGCAGCTGATTCGCGCCAAGGCCGTAGTGCTGGCGGCAGGCGGCTTCCCCAACGACAACGCCCGCCGCCGGCAATTGTTCCCCCGCGATGCCAGCGGCCACGACAACCTGGCGCTGCCGCCCAAGGGCTGCTCGGGCGATGGCCTGCGCCTGGGGGAATCTGCCGGTGGCGTGGTTGCCACCGACTTGAAATCGCCGGTGGCCTGGGCACCGGTTTCGCAGGTGCCGCACCGCGACGGCAGCGTCGGCCATTTTCCGCACATTATCGAGCGCGGCAAGCCGGGCATTATCGGCGTGCTGGCCAACGGCAAGCGCTTCGTCAATGAAGCGCATGGCTACTACGACTATGTATCGGCGATGGTCGCGGCGGTGCCGCAGGATGAAGCGGTGTGTTCGTGGCTGGTCTGCGACCATCGGTTCCTGCGCCGCTACGGGCTGGGCCACGCCCGCCCCGCGCCGTTGCCGGTGGGGCCCCATGTGCGCAGCGGCTACCTCAAGCAAGGTGCCACGCTGGAAGCGTTGGCGGATGCCTGCGGCATTGACCCGGCCGGGTTAAGGGCCACCGTCAGCGACTTCAACAAGCACGCACGCAATGGCCAGGACCCCGCCTTTGGCCGGGGGTCCACGCCGTTCAACCGCAAGCAAGGCGACCCTGGGCACAAAGGCCCCAACCCTTGCGTGGCGCCCATCGAGCACGGGCCGTTCTATGCGGTGAAAGTACAGCCCGGCTGCTTCGGCACCTTTGCCGGGCTGCGCACCGACGGCAATGCCCAGGTGCTGGATGAGGCCGGGCAGCCGATTGCAGGTTTGTATGCGGCGGGTACCGACATGGCCAGCGTGTTTGGTGGCTGGTACCCATCGGGCGGCATCAACCTGGGGCCGGCGCTGACCTTCGGCTATGTGGCCGGGCGGCATATTGCCGGGGCGCAAGGATACGAGTGAGGCAAGCCGAAAGGCTTGCAGCGCCCTGTTCAGAAAATGAACACTCGCAAAACCGTCGATTGTTCAGGTTGTGAACACCGCCAGGCCCGCAGCTCCTGAATTCTATGGCCGCTGCACCTTGGCACACCCCCTGCAACAAGCATCCGTGAACACAACAACACAGGATGCTTTGCGTGGATACCTTACTGCCCAACGAACTCTGGAACGAGCGGCTGTTCACCGGTACCTGGGTACCCGGTGAGCTGCCCGCCACCGCCGTAACCTCCCCTGGCAATGGCGTGGCACTGGGTGCCCTGGCCAACGCCGGTGCCAAACAGGTGGAGCACAGCGCGCGCGAGGCCGCCACGGCCCAGCGCAGTTGGTATGCCCTGCCCTACGACGAACGCGCCAAAGTCCTGCGCAAGGCCGCCGCTATCGCCGAGCAATACCAGGCCGAGATCGCCAACTGGATCGTTCGCGAAAGTGGCTCGACCCAGGCCAAGGCCGGCTTCGAGGCCTCCATCAGCATCAAAGCGCTGCACGAAGCCTGTGCCCTTCCCTCGCGCAGCCAAGGCGAAGTACTGCCTTCCACAGCCGGCCGCCTGAGCATCGCGCGGCGCCGCCCGCTGGGCGTGATCGGAGTCATTTCACCGTTCAACTTCCCGCTGTACCTGGCCATGCGTGCGGTTGCCCCGGCACTGGCCACGGGCAATGCGGTCGTGCTCAAGCCCGACCCGCGCACCGCAGTGTGCGGCGGCCATGTCATCGCCCGCATCTTCGAGCTGGCAGGTTTGCCGGCAGGCGTGCTGCATGTGCTGCCGGGCGGCGCAGAGGCCGGTGCAGCGCTGACTGCGTCACCCAGCGTGGCGATGATCCAGTTCACCGGTTCCACCGCCGCTGGCCGCAAAGTGGGCGAAGCTGCCGGTCGCCACCTGAAGAAAGTCTCGCTCGAACTGGGAGGCAAGAACTCGTTGATCATCCTCGACGACGCCGACCTGGACCTGGCCATCGCCAACGCTACCTGGGGGGTGTACCTGCACCAGGGGCAAATCTGCATGTCGACCGGCCGGGTGCTGGTGCAACGGGGCATCGATGACGCCTTCGTCGCACGCCTGGTGGCCAAGGCACGCAGCCTGACGGTGGGCGACCCGGCCAGCGGCCAGGTACACCTAGGCCCGCTGATCAACGCGGCCCAGCGTGACAACGCCTTGCGCATCGTCGACGCCGCACGCGCTGCCGGGGCAACGCTGGCAACCGGCGGTGCGGCTGACGGGCTGTTCTTCCAGCCGACCGTGCTCAGCGACGTGCAGCGTGACAACCCGGCATTTCACGAGGAAATCTTTGGCCCCGTGGCCGTGGTGGTGCCGTTCGATAGCGATGAGCAGGCCGTGGAACTGGCCAACGACACGGACTACGGCTTGAGCGCTGCCATCCTGTCGCGCGATACCGGCCGCGCCTTGCGCCTGGGCGAACAATTGCGCACCGGGCTTCTGCATATCAACGACCAGACCGTCAACGACGAGGTCATCAACCCCTTCGGCGGCGTGGGTGCATCCGGCAACGGCAGCAGCATCGGTGGCGCCGCCAACTGGGAAGAGTTCACCCAATGGCAATGGCTGACCCTCAAGGGCCAAGCGCCTGCCTACCCCCTGTAACCCCGGAGAACAATAACAATGACAACACCTCTGTTTCGCCCCATTCAAGCTGCCGTCACCCGTGGCAAAGGCGCCCCCTTCGTGCTGGAACAGGCGCGTATTCGTGCGCCGCAAGGTGATGAGGTGCTGGTGCGCATCGTCGCCACCGGCATGTGCCACACCGACATGATCGTGCGCGACCAGTACTACCCCGTGCCGCTGCCAGCGGTGCTGGGGCACGAAGGCTCTGGCATCGTCGAGGCCGTTGGCCCTTTGGTACAGAACCTGGCCGTGGGCGACCACGTGGTGATGACCTACGGCTACTGCGGCCACTGCCTGGCCTGCGACGCCGGCCAGGCCGCCTACTGCCAGGACTTTTTCGGGCGCAATTTCAGTGGTGCTGGCCCCGAAGGCGAACATGCGCTGCAGGATGAACAAGGCTACGCCCTGAATGACCACTTCTTCGCCCAGTCGTCGTTCGCCACCTACGCACTGGGGCGCGAGAACAACACCGTGCGGGTGCCCAAGGAAGCGCCAATCGAGCTGCTTGGCCCGCTGGGTTGCGGTATCCAGACAGGCGCCGGCGCGGTGATCAACTCGCTCAGGGTCACCCCGGGCAGCGCCTTTGCCGCCTTTGGCGGCGGTGCGGTGGGCCTGTCCGCCGTGCTGGCCGCGCAAGTGGCAGGCGCCGCCACCATCATCGCGGTCGACGTGGTGCCTTCGCGTCTGGCGCTGGCCCTGGAGCTGGGCGCCACCCACGTGGTCAACAGCCGTGAAACCGACCCGGTGGCAGCCATCCGCGAAATCACCGGCGGCGGCGTGCAGTTCGCCCTGGAGTCCACGGGGCGCCCGGAAGTGCTGCGCCAGGCCGTGGATGCCCTTGGCAGCCGTGGCGCACTGGGGGTGGTCGGTGCGCCGCCGCTGGGCACCACTGCACAGTTCGACGTCAACGACCTGCTGCTGGGCGGCAAGGTCATTCGCGGCATCGTCGAGGGTGACAGCGTGCCGAAGAAGTTCATCCCCGAGCTGGTCAACCTGTACCTGCAGGGCCGCTTCGCCTTCGACAAACTGGTGCGTTTCTATGACTTCGAGCAGATCAACCAGGCCGCCGAGGACAGCGAAAAAGGCCTGACGCTGAAACCGATCATCCGTATCCAGAAGTAACGCCCCCAGGGGCAGCCATGGGCTGCCCCACGCCATAACAAGAACAAGGGAACCCCTGACATGATAAAGAACTCCAGCCTTGCCTGGGGCACGCTGGCCTGCGCGCTGGTTTCAGCCAAGGCCCTGGCTGTCGATGTGAATGCCGGCGACTACACGGCGCTGCCCCCAGGCACCAACGTCGCCGCCTGGTACCAGCAATTCAGCCGCGCCGACCGCTTCAACGGCGACGGTGCGCCCGACGCCACACACGGCACCAGCCTGCGCTCCAACATCAGCATCCTGCGTCTGATCCATTTCACCGAGATTGCCGGCATCACCGTGGACCCGCAAATACTCCTGCCCTTCGGCCATGTCTACGACGTGAAGGTTGGCGGGCAGTCGCTGGGCAGCAACAGCGGCATGGCCGACCCGATCATCGGTGCCACCTTCTGGCTGGTAAACCAGCCTGGGCTGGGCGCCAGCGGCCGCTACTTCGGCATTACCCCACTGCTGTACCTGCCGTGGGGCCGATACGACCGCGGCGCCGGTGTGAACCTGGGCGAAAACCGCTGGAAAGGCGACCTGCAACTGGGCTGGGTAGAACCGCTGTGGGGCCGCTGGTCCATGGAGTGGTATGCCGATGCCGTGTTCTATGGCAGCAACGACAAGGCCGGCAGCGGCAGCCAGACATTGCGCCAGGACACGACCTACCAGTTGCAGACCAACCTGCGCTACGACTTCAACCCGGCCCAGCGCCTGGCCCTGGGCTTCTCCGCCAGCGAAGGCGGCAAGCAGCACCTGTCGGGCGACTACACGGGGCAGAAGACCGAGGTGCAGCAAGTGCGTCTGGAGTTTCAGCAGATGGTCGGCAGCACCGTGCAGTTGAGCGGCCAGCTGACCCACGACACCCGCGTGGTCGGTGGTTTCCAGGAGGACACCGGGGTCAACCTGCGGGCGCTGCTGCTGTTCTGATGCTCGGCAGCCTTGACGCGCTGCTGGCAGCGGCGCAACGTGCGCAGTCAGCAGCGTGCCGTAAACCCTCACAAGGTGTACCCATGGATCGCCTACAACTCCAGTTGCACAGCGCCCGCCAGCAATTCGCCGAAGGCCTGCCGTTGCCCGCCGGGCTGCTGCCGGAACCTATCGAGCGCTCGTGGGAGCGTTCCAGGGCCGCCGGGCTCAGCCCGTGGCAACCGCGCCTGGCACACGGGCAGCTGGATGTGCTGCCACTGACCGAGGCCGACAGCCAACTGGCTGCCTGCGTGCAACCAGAGCTGGAACGGTTATGGGAGCTGATTGGCGATTCGCACTGGATGCTGTTTTGCGTCAACCCGGATAACCGCATTGTCCAGACCCGCAAGCCATCAGGCATCGACGGCCCGTTGTCGGCCCTGCACACCGGGCGCCGGGTCAGCGAGGTCGACGTCGGCACCACTGCCCCGGCCTGCACGCTGATGGACGGCCTGCCGGCGATCGTTGCCGGCAACCAGCATTACCTGCAGGAGTTTGCCCAGTTTTTCTGCGTCAGCGTGCCATTGCGCGGGGTCAATGGCGAGCTGCTCGGGGCGCTGGACCTGACCGGTATCGGCACACGCAATGCCGGGACCATGCTCGAACGCCTCAAACATGCGGCGCTGGCGACTGAAAACAATTTCTTCCACGGCCTGCCGGGCTGCCGCATCCTGGAGCTGCAACACGACCCAAGGCTGCTCGGTTCGCCACTGCAGGCGCTGCTGGCCGTGCACGACGATGGCACGGTGTACGCAGCCAACCGCGCCGCACAGCAGTTGCTGGGCGTGCCCAGCTACCGCCCTGAAGGGCTGACGCTGGAGCAACTGTTCGACCGCCCTGGCCACAACGGCCTGGATGGCTCGCCGCAGCTGCTGGCCTTGGCCGACGGCTCACGCCTGTATGGCCGGCTATTGGCGCAGCCTGCCGCCAAGCCACGGCCACTGCGGGCCAGCCACACGGCGCTGGGCAGCGACCGGCGGGTCAACGCCCGCTTCGCAGATGCCTGCAAGGCCGTGGCTGGAAACCTGCCGGTGCTGATCACCGGGCCGACCGGTTCTGGTAAAGAAGTGTTCGCCAAGGCGCTGCACGAACACTGCTGCCCACAGGCCCCGTTCATTGCAATCAACTGCGCAGCCCTGCCCGAGAGCCTCATCGAAGCTGAACTGTTCGGCTACACCGAAGGCAGCTTCACCGGCGCTCGCAAAGGCGGCGCCGTGGGCCTGCTGGAGTCCGCCGGCGACGGCATCTTGCTGCTGGACGAAATCGGTGACATGCCGTTGGCCCTGCAAAGCCGGCTGCTGCGTGCCTTGCAGGAGCGGCAGATCACCCGTGTTGGCAGCACCAGCAGCGTGGCGCTGAAGGCCCACGTTGTCGCCGCCACCCACAAGGACCTCGCCAGCCTGGTGAGCAGCGGCGGCTTTCGCGAGGACCTGTTCTACCGCCTGGACGGCCTGCGCGTGGCCCTGCCTGCCCTGGAACAGCGCCTGGACAAGGCGCAACTGATCGACAATTTCTTCCAGCGCCCAGGCTTCCCGCCGCTGGCGGCAGAGGCCAGGCGCCAATTGCAGGCCTACCACTGGCCGGGCAACCTGCGGCAACTGGACAACGTGGCGCGCCTGGTCGGGGTGCTGGCCGCTGGCGAACCGTGCATCAACCTGCAGCACCTTCCCGACGACCTGCAAGGCCAGGCGCACGTGACGTCGTGCAACCTTGCCGACGCTACCCAGGAAGTGATCGAACGCGTCCTGCTGGCCCATGCCGGTAACGTCAGCGCCGCCGCCAAGGAACTCGGTATCTCGCGCACTACCCTGTACAAGCGCCTGGGCAAGCAGTAACGCTCAGGCCGGGCAGCGTATCTGCTCCAGCCAGTAGGCCACATCCACCTCGTCGATCTGTTCGGCGCGCAGGAAGCGCTCGGCGTATTGGCGGTAAACCCCGCTGCTGATGAACAGCTGCAGCAGTTGCCCGTCGAGGTGCCCGTCACGGACCATGAACACCATGATCTTCACCGATTCGGACAAGGTCTTCGGCGGTTTGTAAGGCCTGTCGGCCGCTGTCAGCGCCTCGAAGATATCGGCAATCGCCATCACCCGTTCTGCAATGCCCAGGTCCTGCTCGCCCAGCCGGCGCGGGTAACCGCTGCCGTTCATCTTTTCGTGGTGGTTGCCAGCGATGTCGGGTACCCGCTTGAGGTGGCGCGGGAACGGCAATGAACTGAGCATGATGATGGTCTGCACGATGTGCTCGTTGATCTTGAACCGCTCTTCGTCATTCAGCGTGCCACGGCGGATCGCCAGGTTGTACAGCTCGCCGTGGTTGCTGGCGTGGGCTGGCAAGCGCATGTCGAACCCCCAGGTATTGCGCGGGTCGTCCTTGCCCACCGGCGGCGTGCGAGCGCCCCAGGGCACACAGTGCTCGGGGCGGTCGGCCAGCAATGGTTCCGCTACCGGTAGCGCAGGTTGCGCCACGCCGGCAAGGTGCTCCGCTTCATCACGGGAGATACCCAGGCGGTTATCGAAATGGCGCAGCCAGCGGCGCTGGCCGATCTGTTGCAAGCGCTGGATATCGGCGTCCTGCATGAACTCGCCGCCGATGTTGGCCTGGGCGACGAAGGCAAAGTCGCCCTGCAGCTCGGCCTGGGCAACGCTCAAGGCACGTCGTAAGGCCTGCGGCTCGGCACCGCTGGCCAGGCCCTGCCAGTAGGTAAGTTCGGCATCGCGCCAGAGCACTTCAAAACGCATGCGCACTTCATGAATGCGGTTGTACAGGGTCTCAAGCTTGGTCGCCTTGTCCACCACGTACTCGGGGCTGGTGACCTTGCCACAATCGTGCAACCAGGCTGCCACACGGAATTCGTAACGTTCGGCCTCGGTCATGCTGAAGCTGGCGTAGGGGCCACTGTCAGCTGCCACGGCCTGGTCCAGCAGCATCTGCGCCAGCTGGGGCACCCGTTCGCAGTGGCCGCCGGTGTAGGGGCTCTTGGCATCGATGGCGTCGGCCAGCAGCTTGATCATGGCATCCATCAGACGCCGCTGGGCTTCGGCCAGCTGGCGCGTCTCGATGGCCACCGCCGCCACCCCGGACAGCTCCTCGACAAAGCGCCGGAACGGCTGACCTGCCTGCGCACGCCCAGGCGCTTCGTCCAGTTGCAACAGCAGAATGCCCAGCAGCGCTTGGCTACGGTCATTGAGCACCACGGCCAGGCTATGCTCGTGCAAGCCCAGGGCTTGGGTCACTGCAACGGCCAGGCGCTGCTGGTCGCCTTTGTCCACGACCAGTTCAACCGGGTACTGCTCGCCACGGCAAGAGGCGGCCAGGCGCAGCAGTGCACGCTCGTCGTCGTACAGGTACACCACGCCGGCGTTGACCCCTGCGGCCTTCACCAGGTGGCTCAGAACACCATCAAGCATGTGCTCCAGGTCGCGTTCGCGGCTGAGCGTGAGGGTAATCGCCTGGAAGTTGCCGATGGTGCCAGACATGCGGCTCAGCACCTGGCTCAACTCACGCACCTCGGTCACCCGCGAATGCACCCCCACTTCACGGCCGAAATCGAAACCGGCCAGGCCCTGCACCTGTTCGGCCAAACGCCGCAACGGCCGAGCGATGCGCCGGCCAATCACACCGCCGAGCACCAGCAGGACGACCATCAGTGCCGCTGTCCAGAGCAACTGCTCGAACAACACCTTGCGTGCGCCGGCCAGCAACTCATCAGCCGGCACGGCAATCAGCACTTGCAGGTTCTGCCCGGCCAAGGTGGTCAGTTGCACGCGCATGCCGTACCAGGTCAGGCCATCCACCAGGTAAGGCTGCGGCTGGGTGCCTGCCGGCAGGTCGGCAAACAGGTGCTGCAAGCTGGCAATACCCAGTTCGCCAACGCTCGACAGGCGCACCCCCTGCCCCTCGTGCACGATCACCCGTTGCAGGTCTGGGTAGGCCACCACGCGGCCCTGGTCATCGACCACGACAATCTCGGTGCCGGGCGTCATGCGCAAGTCCTGGGTTTCGCTGGCCAGGTCATTGACCGACACGTCCATGCCGATCACGGTCCCCCCGTCGACGCTGCGCTGGGCCATGGTCAGGCCGACTTCCCGGGTGGTGAAAAACACGTAGGGGCGGGTCAGCACGGTGGTGGCTTGTGCTGCGGCTTCGACGAACCACGGACGCAGGCGCGGATCGTAGCGGTACTCGGGTTTGGCCTGGGTCTGCAACAAGTTCAATGCCCGGTCGTAGAAGCGCCATTCGCCTTGTACCGCCCCACCCTCACGGTTGACGCTTTGCACCAGAAACACCGTGCCTGGTGGCGCGCTGAAAAGTTGCAGCAATTGCGGGTCACGCAAGCGCCGTACCAGCAAGAAATCACCATTGGGGTAGCCCAGGTAGGCGGCGCTGAGCATGCGGTTGGCGTCGAGCGTTTCCACCAGCTGCGGCAACCGCTCCAGGCGCTGCGCCAGGGTGTGCGCGGCCGGGTTGTAGGCAAGCAGGCGGATACTGCTTTGCGCCGGGTCGATCAGGCGCCGGGCACGCTCGTCGATGGTCTTACCCATTTGCAAGGCGGAATCGCCTGCGGCGGCTACCAGGGTCTGGCGAATGCCGCGATAGCCTTGCCAGGCCAGGGCGGCGCCCAGCAGCAGCATACCCAGCACAATGGCCAGCGCCACCAGCCACTGCAGTGAAATACCCCATCCGGCGTTTCCAGAGGCACGACCATTCGACACGTAGCCCATCCCAGGTACTCCATGTATGGCGCATTGCCTTGGCTGATATCCGGAGCAGTGTAGAGTGCGCGTGAGCTTTTTGCTGGGGTTACGGAAATTAGTATGGGGTTAGGCCGTTCAGGTGCCTGCCGGTGGATTTGCAGCGCCTGTGAGATCGAGCGCCGCGCGGGGGCGCTCGATCTCACAGGCACGGCAAATAGTGCGCCAGGCGCTTAGGCGCGCAACTGGTACCAGGTGGTCTTGAGTTGTGAATACTTGTCGAACGAATGCAGCGACAGGTCGCGGCCAAAGCCCGACTGCTTGCCCCCGCCGAACGGCACCGTCACATCCAGTGCATCAACCGTGTTCACCGACACGGTGCCGGCCTTCAACGCCCGCGCGACCCGGTGTACCTGGTTGAAGTCATCGCTCCACACCGAGGCCGCCAGGCCATAGATGCTGTCGTTGGCCAGGCGCACCGCTTCTTCTTCCGTGTCGAAGGCGCTGACGGCCAGCACGGGCCCGAACACCTCTTCGCGCGCCAGCTTCATGCGGCCCTCGACACCGGCAAAGACAGTCGGCTCGATGTAGTTGTCCGAACCGTCGAGGGTCAGGCGCCGGCCACCACACACCAACCGCGCGCCCTCTTGCCCGGCACGCGCAATGGCGGCCTCGATGCGCCCAGTCTGCTCGGCATCGACAATGGCCCCGGCGCGGCTCGCCGGGTTCAGCGGGTTACCCGGCAACCACTGGCGGGCCTTGGCCTGCAGACGCTCGACAAATTCATCATGGATGGCGCGCTGCACGTACAGCCGCGAGTTGGCCGAGCACACCTCGCCCTGGTTGAAGAAAATGCCGAAGGCGGCCTTTTCCGCAGCCAGGTCCAGGTCCTGGCAGTTTTCGAACACCAG
Source organism: Pseudomonas putida (assembly GCA_041071465.1). NCBI lineage: Bacteria > Pseudomonadati > Pseudomonadota > Gammaproteobacteria > Pseudomonadales > Pseudomonadaceae > Pseudomonas > Pseudomonas putida. The sequence continues at coordinate 5,857,342 of CP163498.1, forward strand.
GTTGGGGCTCTTGCCACCGCACTCCAGCCACACCTGCTTGAGGTTGGACTGCGCCGAATACTGCATGAAGTACTTGCCCACCTGGGTGGAACCGGTGAACACCAGGCAGTCCACATCCGGGTGCAGGCCCAGCGCCTGCCCGGCCTGCTCACCCAGCCCCGGCACCACGTTCAGCACGCCTTCCGGCAAGCCCGCTTCCAGCGCCAGTTGGGCCAGGCGCAAGGCCGAGAACGGTGACTGTTCAGCGGGTTTGAGCACCACACTGTTGCCGGCGGCCAACGCCGGGGCCAGCTTCCAGGCGGCCATGTCGAGGGGGAAGTTCCACGGCACCACGGCCGCGACCACACCCAGTGCTTCGCGGGTGATGGTGGCCAGCGCATTCGGCGCCGTGGGCGCCACCTGGTCGTACAGCTTGTCCAGCGCCTCACCGTACCAGGCGAACACATGTGCCGAGCCCGGCACGTCGATGTTGTAGGCATCCATCACCGGCTTGCCCATGTTCAGCGAGTCCAGCAAGGCCAGTTCTTCGCGATGGGCCATGATCAGCTCGGCCAAGCGCAGCAGCACCTTCTTGCGCTCCCCAGGGGCCATGCGTGGCCACGGGCCTTGCTCGAAAGCTCGGCGGGCACTGGCGACAGCCAGGTCGACCTCGGTTTGGCCGCAGGCAGCCACCTGTGCCAATACCTTGTTGGTGGCGGGGTTGATGGCGGCGAAGGTGGCGCCGTCCTGTGCGTTGACGGGTTTGCCGTTGATCAACGCCTGGGACGGCAGGTACAGATCCGAGGCGCGTTGTTGCCAGAATTCGAGGGTGTACATTTGTACTCCTGATCGCTTTGGAGCAGTCTTTTCGTAAAGGCAACGCGCTCCCTGCTGGGGCGGGTTTATCCGCTCCAACAGGAAGTGTGCCGGGCTTGCGAGCGGGTTAGAGCTTGCCGACCAACCGCGCCGTGCGGTCAACGGCAATCCGGGTTTTCTCCACCAGCTCATCCAGCTCGCTGTGGTTGGCGATCAAGGCCGGCGCCATGATCATCCGGCCCAGGGTCGAACGAATGATCACCCCTTCCTCGAAACCAAAGGTGCGGCACTGCCAGGCCAGGTCGTTCTCGTTGGCAAAGCGCTTGCGCGTCGGCTTGTGCTCGGCGAACTGCAGCGCCGCCACCAACCCTGCCCCCTGCACCTGGCCGATCAACGGGTGATCGGCGAACACCTCACGCAGGATGCGTTGCAGGTACGGCCCGGTGTCGTCCTTTACCTGGCGCACGATGCCTTCGTCGCGCAACGCTTTGAGGTTGGCAATGGCCACCGCCGCCGCCACCGGGTGGCCGGAATAAGTCAGGCCGTGGGCGAACACCCCGCCACGCTCCACCAACGCCTCGGCAATGCGCTTGCTCAGCACCAGGCCGCCCATCGGCACGTAGCCGCTGGTCAGGCCCTTGGCAATCGACAGGGTGTCGGGCTCGAAGCCGAAGTATTCATGGGCGAACCATTCGCCGGTGCGGCCAAAGCCACCGATCACTTCATCGGCGCACAGCAGCACGTCGTACTGGCGGCAGATGCGCTGGATTTCCGGCCAGTAGCTTTCTGGCGGGAAGATCATGCCGCCCGCGCCCTGGAACGGCTCGGCAATGAAGCCGGCAACGTTTTCGGCACCCAGCTCGAGAATTTTTTCCTCCAGTTGCAGGGCGCAGCGGCGGCCGAACTCGGCCGGGGTCAGCTCGCCACCCTCGGCGTACCAGTACGGCTCGTCGATGTGCGCCACGTCCGGAATCAGCCCACCCATTTCGTGCATGAACTTCATGCCGCCCAGCGCCGTGGCCGCCAGGGTCGAGCCGTGGTAGCCGTTCCAGCGGCCGATCATGACCTTCTTGCTGGGCTGGCCGACCACCTGCCAGTAGCGGCGCACGGTACGGATCAGCACCTCGTTGGCCTCGGAGCCGGAGTTGGTGTAGATCGCGTGGCTGTAGTGCCCTGGCAGCAGGCTGAACAGCAACTCGGACAGTTCGATCACTGCCGGGTGGGTGGTGTGGAAGAACATGTTGTAGTAGGCCAGCTGGTCCATCTGCGTGGCGGCGGCGGCAGTCAGGTCACGGCGGCCATAGCCAAGCTGGGTGCACCACAGGCCGGACATGCCATCCAAGTAGCGCTTGCCCTCACTGTCCCACAGGTGCAGGCGCTCGCCACCGACGATCACCCGTGGCCCTTCGGCGTTCAGCGCCTTCTGGTCGAGGAAGGCATGGATGTGGTGGGCGGCATCGGCTGCCTGGTAGTCGCGGGTCTGGCGTTGCGGGGCGAAAGGCGCGTTCATTGTTGGTTTTCCTTTGCGGTGGGGTTGCAGGGTGGCTGGCACTCAGCGCAGCTTGCCCATGTAGCTTTCAAGCGGGTCCTTGCCCAGCACGCCCTGGGCATTGGCCAGCGCGTCGATGAACAGGGAGAACAGCTCGGACTGGGTACCGATGTCGAGCTTGGCGTAGACGTTCTTGCGGTGCGACTTGATGGTGTCTTCCGACACCCCCAGACGCTCGGCCAGCGACTTGGTCGAGTGACCGCGCAGAATCAGTTGGGCGATGCGGCATTCACGCTCGGTCAGCAACGAACTGCCGAAGTTGTTCAGCGCGGCGTGGATGCGTTGCTCGAGGATGTTCTCGAAGCGCCCGGCGCGGCTGTCCAGCCCGGCAAAATGCTTGCTGAGTACCGCCAGCACCCAAGGCGTGACAAGCCCGAACAGCGTGCGGCTTTGCCCATCGAGCTTGTCGGTGAAGGCCAGCGAAACCGCCAGGCTTTGCCCGTTCGCCACCTGCAGGATGTAGTTGAGTTCATCCTCAAGGTGCGAGTGGCGGTAGAACGACTGGTAGTACTCGCTGACCTCGAAATGGTCGGGCGCCACCTCGAACAGGCCGTAACAGCCGGATTCGACCTGTTCCACGCAAGCACCGTAAAACGGGTCGAGCAGGTAGAAGCCAGACAGGTAGCGGCTGACATTGCCCTCGGGCTGCCAAGGCGCCTTGTCGTCCTGCTCGAACAGCGCGCAGGGCATGCCATCGTGCGGGTACAGGTACACCGTGGTGGCCTGGATGGGCCGGATCACACCCAGTGCGGCAAACAGGTTGGCGGCAAAGCCCGGCCGGCCGATTGCCTCGGTGACCTTGGCCTGGTGCTCGAACCAGTGTTCTGAAAGCAATTGAGTCGTCACTGTGGGCCTGCCGTTTCTTTTCAGTGGCACCGCCGCCTGTGCGGTGCGTTGTTGACCAGATACTCCCACGGCCCTGCGGACACCGAAATCACCCTTTGGGGTGAGCCGGACAAGGTCCGCCCCTGCTCACCCCAAAGGGTGATTCCGGGTGCCTGCAGGGTGTGGGAGCATCAACCCGCCCAGCGCTGCGAGCCTTTCGCTCGACCTCCTTGCACAACGCCCACCGGTAGCGAGCCTGCTCGCGTACTGCGGTGTCCTGCATCCCTTTCCAGGAGTTAGCAATGCATACAACAACAAGTACAGCCCATAGCCCCGCACATAGCCCCACCCCGCATGCACCCACACAACCCGACGCCAGCACCGGCCGCTTGCGCAAGTCCATGGGGATGACCGCCCTGGTGCTGTTCGGCCTGGCCTACATGGTGCCCCTGGCCGTATTCACCACCTACGGGCTGGTCACTCAGATGACCAAAGGGCACCTGCCCACCGCCTACCTGCTGACCCTCGCCGCCATGCTGCTGACCGCCTACAGCTATGGCCGCATGGTCCAGGCCCACCCCTACTCCGGGTCGGTCTACACCTACACGCGCAAAGCCTTCGGTAGCCACATCGGCTTCATCACCGGCTGGACATTGCTGCTCGACTACATCTTTCTACCGCTGCTCAGCTACCTGCTGATCGGCATCTATATGTCGGAATACTTCCCGGCCATCCACGCCTGGGTGTGGGTGGCCGGCTCCATAGCCCTGGTCACCTTCCTCAATCTGATCGGTATCGAGTCGATCACCCGGGTCAACTGGATCCTGGTGGTGGTGCAGCTGGTGTTCATCATCGTCTTCGTCGCCCTGTCCGTGCTCAAGCTCAGTGGGCAGGCAGAGCCGGTGTCGCTGCTGGCGCCCTTTCACCACGAAGGCTTCAGTGTGCCGCTGATCATGACCGGCGCCGCCGTGCTGTGCCTGTCGTTCCTCGGCTTCGACGCGGTGTCGACCATGGCTGAGGAAACCAGCAACCCAACCTACCGCATTCCCGTGGCGATTCTGGCCGTGTCGCTGATCGGTGGCCTGCTGTTCCTGGTAGTGTCGTACTGCGCACAGATGGTGTTCCCCGACTGGGGCAGCTTCGCCGACCCCGATTCGGCCTCGGTGGACGTGATGCGCCGGGTAGGCGGCGAGCTGCTGGTAACCGCGTTCACCGCCACCTACGTGGCCGGCTGCTTCGCCTCGGCCATGGTGTCCCAGGCCAGCGTATCGCGCGTGCTGTTCGCCATGGGGCGCGACGGCGCATTGCCGCGGGCATTCGGCCAGCTGGCGACGAAAAAGCGCGTGCCGGCCACGGCCATCCTGGTGGTCAGCCTGGTGTCGATGATCGCCCTGGTGATCACCCTCGATACCGTCGCCAACATGATCAGCTTTGGCGCGCTGTTCGCCTTCTCGGCGGTGAACCTGGCGGTGGTCAAGCACTACCTGGTCGACCAGAAACTGCGCGGCGGCCGCAACTACCTGCTGTACGGTGCCATTCCTGGGCTGGGTTTTCTCAGCACGCTGTGGCTGTGGAGCAGCCTGACCAGCCTGTCGTTCACCATTGGCCTGTGCTGGCTGGGCATGGGCCTGGTAGTGCTGATGGGCCTGACGCGCGCATTCCGGGTGAAATTGCCGGAGTTGCAGATGGCCGAATGAGGCCGAACGTCGGGTGATAACTGGCCGTTATCACCCGATCCGTATTAATCATTATTCAGCCCCCCGTTCGCCCCCTACAGTCCAACCCCAACGACAGTCATTGCCAACGGGAGACGAAATGTCCATCGAACACCGCCTGAACCACATCGCCGGCCAACTCAGCGGCAACGGTGACGTGCTGCTGAACAGCGTCGACGCCCATACCGGTGAGCCGCTGCCCTACGCCTTCCATCAGGCGACCGGCGATGAGGTCGAGGCCGCCGTGCAGGCCGCCGAGGCCGCCTACCCGGCCTACCGCAGCACCCGCCCGGCCCAGCGCGCCGCCTTCCTCGACGCCATCGCCGACGAGCTGGACGCATTGGGTGATGACTTCATCCAGCATGTGATGCGCGAAACCGCGCTGCCCGAAGCGCGCATCCGTGGTGAACGCAGCCGCACCAGCAACCAGCTGCGCCTGTTTGCCGAAGTGGTACGCCGTGGCGACTTCTACGCCGCTCGTATCGACCGCGCCCTGCCCCAGCGCACCCCGCTGCCGCGCCCGGACCTGCGCCAGTACCGCATCGGCGTGGGCCCGGTGGCCGTGTTCGGCGCCAGCAACTTCCCCCTGGCCTTCTCCACCGCTGGCGGGGACACGGCCTCGGCGCTGGCTGCCGGCTGCCCGGTGGTGTTCAAGGCGCACAGCGGGCACATGCTCACTGCCGCCCATGTGGCCGCAGCCATCGACCGCGCGGTGGCCAGCAGCGGCATGCCGGCAGGCGTCTTCAACCTGATCTACGGTGCCGGCGTGGGCGAAGCGCTGGTCAAGCACCCGGCCATCCAGGCGGTCGGTTTTACCGGTTCGCTGCGCGGTGGCCGCGCCCTGTGCGACATGGCGGCGGCACGCCCGCAACCGATTCCGGTGTTTGCCGAAATGAGCAGCATCAACCCGGTTATCGTCCTGCCCCAGGCGCTGCAAGCCCGTGGCGAGCAAGTCGCCGGCGAACTGGCCGCCTCGGTGGTGGTGGGTTGCGGGCAGTTCTGCACCAACCCAGGCCTGGTAGTGGGTATCCGGTCCGCGCAGTTCGAGCGTTTCGTGCAAACACTGCTTGCACGCATGGCAGACCAAGGCCCGCAGACCATGCTCAACGCTGGCACCCTGCGCAGCTACCAGAACGGTGTCCAGCACCTGCTGGCGCACCCAGGTATTCAGCACCTGGCCGGGCAACCACAAACCGGCAACCAGGCCCAGCCACAGCTGTTCAAGGCGGACGTAAGCCTGCTGCTGAACGGCGACCCGCTGCTGCAGGAAGAAGTGTTCGGCCCGACCACCGTGGTGGTTGAAGTGGCCGATGCGCAGCAACTGACCGAAGCACTGCGCCATCTGCAGGGCCAGCTGACGGCCACCCTGATTGCCGAACCTGACGACCTGGTCGCCTTTGCCTCGCTGGTGCCTTTGCTGGAGCGCAAGGCCGGGCGTCTGCTGCTCAACGGCTACCCGACCGGTGTGGAAGTTTCGGATGCCATGGTGCATGGCGGGCCTTACCCGGCCACCTCCGACGCACGCGGTACGTCGGTGGGCACCTTGGCGATCGACCGTTTCCTGCGGCCGGTGTGTTTCCAGAACTACCCGGATGCGCTGCTGCCGGATGCGTTGAAAAACGCTAACCCGTTGGGGATTGTGCGTTTGCTCGATGGGGTGAGCAGCCGCGAAGGGGTGTGATACCTGCCGCGTTGAACTGGCACGGCACCTTTAGCCGTGCCAGCCTTGAAGGGTGCGCTGAAACGACGCAATGACCTGGCTGCCCTGTCGCTCGGCCAGGTAGTACAGGTAGGTTTCGGTATACACCGAGTCCTGTGCGATGCGGATCACTTTCAAGCGGGGGTCGGCGATGTATTCTGCCTCGGACACCGCACCAATACCCATGCCACGAATCACCGCCTCGCGCAGCGCCTCGCGGCTGCCGATCTCCATGACGATACGCGGTGTTACCTGGGCAGCATCCAGTGCATTGTCCAACGCCAGCCGCGTAGTTGAACCTTGCTCACGGCGCAGCAACGGCTGCCCCTGCAACGCCTGCAGCAGAACCTGGTCATGACGGGCGAACGGGTGATCGGCGCGGACAAACAGGATCACCGCGTGCCTGGCATAGCGTTGTGCGACAAACGCCGGGTCATCATGCAGCCCTGCCAACACGCCGATATCGGTCACGTAGCCCTGAAGATCGGCCAGCACCGACGCCGAGTTGCCCACGCGAATCGATACGTCGATCTGTGGATACGCCTGCCGGTAGCGGTCGACCATCTCGATCACATGGAACGGCCCCACCGCACCGATCTTCAGCTCCCCCCGGTTAAGCTGGCCACTGTCGCGCAGCAGGCTGGTGGCCTCGGCTTCGAGCATCCACATCCGCTGCGCAATCGGCAACAAGGCGCGGCCAACGGCGGTCAGCTCGATGCGCCGGCCACGGCGGTGGAACAGTTCGACGTTGAATTCGCGCTCCAGCCCCTGGACCTGGTTGGTGGCGGTCGGCTGGCTGAGGCCAATGGCCCTGGCCCCGGCACTGAAGCTGGCATGCCGGGCCACGGCAAGGAACGTACGCAAGCGGGCGGTGGACATCCATAGATCCTTTGAATGGTTGGCTGGCGAAACCCATATTGAATTGATGGCGTGACTGTCACATGACAGCCCTAGTTTTGGCACTACCGACAACAACCACTCCGGTATTGCCATGACACCCCTCCCGAAACTGTTGCGCTGTGCCCGCCTTGCCCTGCTGCCACTGCTGCTCGCCCCCACCGTGCAAGCCCAGCAGGCGCTGACCGTCGGCCTGATCCCGTCGGAAGACTCCCAGGCCATGATCAAGAGCAGCCAGCAAGTGCTCGACCAGTTGCAGGCGCGCCTGGGCATGCCGGTCAAGCCGTACGTTGCCACCGACTACAACGGGGTGATCGAAGCCCTGCGCGCCGGCAAGCTGGACGTCGCCTACCTCGGCCCGTTCTCCTATGTCCTTGCCAACCAGGTAGCAGGCGCCGAAGCCTTTGCCGTGGCAGTGACCAGGAAGACCGCCAGCAGTGCCTACCACAGCCTGATCATTGCCCGCCAAGACAGCGGCATCCGCACGCTCGACGACCTCAAGGGGCATACCTTTGCCTTCGTCGACCCCAGCTCTGCCTCCGGCCACCTGTTCCCCAAGGCCGGCCTGGAGCATGCCGGGCACGACCCGAAAACCCTGTTCTCGCGGGTGATCTTCTCGGGGTCGCACGACGCCAGCATCCTCGCCGTGGAAAACCGCAAGGTCGATGCCGCCGCCGTGGCCGACCGCATCCTGGCCGGCGCCGTGAACAGTGGCCAGGTCAAGCAGCAGGACTTCCAGGTGGTGTGGACCTCGCCAGACATTCCCGAATCTCCGATGGTCTGGCGCAAGAACCTCGACCCCGAACTGCAGGCCAAACTGCGCGGTGCGTTTGCCGAGATCAAGGATGTACCGTGGGGTGACCAGGGCATGCTCAATGGCTTCCAGCCAACCACCGATGCTGCCTACAACGTGGTTCGCGACACGGCCAAGGTGCTCGACCTCGACCTGCGGAGCCTGAAATGATCCGCATCCGCCGACTGGCCAAGGGCTACGCCGACAACCCGGTGCTGCGCGGCATCGACCTGGACGTTCAAGCCGGTGAATTCGTGGTGATCCTTGGCCAGTCTGGTGCCGGCAAGTCCACCCTGCTGCGCTGCATGAACCGCCTGGCCAAGGCTGACAGCGGCGAGCTGCAGGTAGCCGGGGTAAACGCCATGCGCGCAGCCGATCAACGCGCCCTGCGCCGGCAAGTGGCAATGATCTTCCAGCATCACAACGTGGTGCCGCGCCTGTCGGTGCTGAAAAACGTACTGACCGGTCGCCTGGGCCACTGCAGTACCCTCACCTCGCTGCTGCAGCTGTTCCGCCGCGACGACGTGGCATTGGCCCGTGACTGCCTGCGCCGGGTGGAGCTGGAGCACAAGGCCGGCTCACGCACCGATGCGCTGTCTGGCGGGCAGATGCAGCGGGTGGGCATCGCCCGTGCGCTGGCCCAGCGGCCCCAGGTCATCCTGGCCGACGAGCCGGTGGCCAGCCTCGACCCGAATACTGCGCAGGTGGTAATGCAGTACCTGCGCGAAGCCAGCCGCACCCTCGGCATTACCGTTGTGTGCAACCTGCACCAGGTAGACCTGGCCCGGGCCTTCGCCGACCGCATCGTTGGCCTGGCCAGCGGGCGCCTGGTGTTCGATGGCCCGCCTGGGCACTTGGACGAAGCAGCCCTGCAGCGTATCTATCACACGCCCTCATCCGATGAGCCCGCAGTATCACTGGCCGTGGCCCGGCCGATGCTGACCACCGGCACAGGAGCCTCGGCATGAACCCACAAAGCCACCAATGGCTGGTCAATACACCCACCCGCGCCCGTGGCTGGCTGGGCACTGCCGCACTGCTGCTGGCAGTGGTCCTGGTGTTGCAGTGGAGCGCCGAAGGCGCACAACTGAGCTGGGCCGAGTTGGCCAACGGGCTACCACAGATCGGCGATTTCCTTGGCCGCTCGCTGCCGCCCGACCTGAGCATCCTGCCAAGCCTTTGGCAGCCGGCCCTGGAAACCCTGCAAATTGCCCTGTGGGGTACCTTGCTGGGGATCATCCTCGCCCTGCCACTGGGCTTTCTCGCGGCGCGCAACCTGCACGGCAACCGCTGGCTGTACCAGGCCACCCGGCAGGTGCTGAACGTGATTCGTAGCATCAACGAACTGATCCTGGCCCTGGTGTTCGTCTCCGCGGTGGGGCTGGGGCCCTTCCCAGGCGTGCTGGCCCTGGCGATGCATGGCGTGGGCATGCTCGGCAAGTTCTTTGCCGAAAGCATCGAGGAGATCGACCAAGGACCAATTGAAGCGCTGCAGGCGACCGGTGCACGGCCACTGCAGGTGATCGCTTTCGGCGTACTACCACAGGTGATCACCGCCTGGATCGCCGTGGTGCTGTACCGCTTCGAGGTGAACCTGCGTTCGGCCACGGTACTGGGTATGGTCGGTGCCGGTGGCCTGGGCTTCGAGCTGGTCAGCAGCCTGAAACTGTTCAAGTACCAGGAAACCGCCACCTGCATCCTGGTCATCACCGTGATGGTGGTATTGGCCGACCTGGCCTCCAACCGCCTGCGCCATGCGATTCAGGGCAACGCCCGCCACTGATCCACAGCCCTACCCTCGACACAAGCAACCTGCCACGTGCGCCCGCTGGGCGCGCGACGGGCAAACCATGCCTGGAGTTCCCGCAATGCCCGCACGTCCCGTTATCGGCCTGGCCGATAGCACCCTGCAATCAATCGATTGGAACGAAAACCGCCAGCCGTCGAGCATGGCCGCACCTTCCAACAACAATAAGGAACTGCCCATGCCTGCCTGCTTCCACAACCCGGTCACCACCGTTTTCGGCGGTGGCAGCCTGGACCAGATCGCCGAACACTGCCCTGGCAAGGTCGCCTTGGTTACCTTTCCCGAAGCTGCGCAGCTCGGCCTGCTGGCCAGGGTGCGCAGCCTGTTGGGCGAGCGCCTGGTGTGCGTGATCGACAACGTCCAACCCAACCCCGATGTCGCCTGGCTGCGTGGCGTGCACGAAGCCTTTTGGGCCCAGCACGGCGATTGCGATACGGTGCTGGCATTGGGGGGTGGCAGCGCCATCGATACCGCCAAGGCACTGATCGTCGGTACCGCTTCAGGCCGATTCGACGAACTGCTTGACCTGCTGGCCAGTGGCAAACCGTTTGTTCCGCCCCGGCACAAGACCCTGGTAGCCGCGCCGACCACGGCCGGCACCGGCAGCGAGGTGACGCCTTGGGCCACCCTGTGGGACGCCGGCCAGCAGAAGAAGTACTCGCTGCACCTGCCCTGCACCTGGCCCAGCGTTGCATTGATCGACCCGCAGCTGATGCTCAGTGTGCCGGCTGCCGTAACCGTGTCCACCGGGCTGGATGCCTTGTCCCACGCGCTGGAGTCGATCTGGAACCACAACGCCAACCCACTCTCCGACACCTTCGCGCTGTCGGCCATCGAGGACATCCTCGACTGCCTGCCACGCCTGCAACAAGACCTTGGCAACCCCGAACTGCGCGCACGCATGGCCTTGGCCGCACTGAAGGCTGGGTTGGCCTTTTCCAACACCAAGACCGCGCTGGCCCATTCCATTTCCTACGAAATGACCTTGCGCCACGGCCTGCCCCACGGCATTGCCTGCTCGTTCACCCTGCCGCTGGTGCTGGGCCTGGCCTGGGGCCGTGATGCCGGGCGCGACCAGACCCTGCAAAAGGCGTTCGGCCACGACCTCGCGGCAGCGCAACAGCGCTTGCGGGCGTTTCTTCACCGCCTGGGCGTGCGCACCGAGTTCGAAGATTACGGCGTGACAGCCGCCGAGGCCGAGGCGATGATCGACGCCGCCCTGCAGGGCGCCCGCGGGCGCAATTTCATCGGCGCGCAAGCCGCCTGATCTTCTGCGTTTTTCCTGTAGCACCTTTCAAGAGTGCCGACTCGCCGAGCCCCATGGGCCGGCGCCAGAGAACAAAAAGGAAACCGTCATGAACCGCGCACAAACCCTGACTGGCGCAATGCCCAGCACCCTGCCGTTTCGCCTTGCGCAATGGCGCATGCTGCTGGCCGCGATGTTCTGCTACTTGTTCTTCTACACCGGGCGGCAAACCTTCGGCTTCGCCATCCCCGGGATCCAGGCCGAGTTCGGCCTGAGCAAGGAAACCCTCGGCTGGGCCTCCACCGCCATGCTGTGGATGTATGCCGTTGGCCAAGCCATCAATGGCAACCTCGCCGACAAGTTCGGCGGCCGACGCATCATGAGCATCGGCGCCGTGTTGTCGTGCGGCGCCAACTGGGTCACCAGCTTTGCTGGCGGTTTTCTCAGCCTGATCCTGCCGTGGGGCGTCAACGGTTATTTCCAGGCCCTGGGCTGGGCGCCCGGCAGCCGCCTGCTTTCAAACTGGTGGGGCGCTGCCGAGCGCGGCAAGGTGTATGGCTTCTATGTGTTCGCCGCTGGCTGCGCATCGGTGCTGTCGTATGTGACCTCGGTGGTGGTGATCGATGTGCTGCACCTGGAGTGGCGCTGGATTTTCCGCTTGCCTGTGCTGCTGATGCTGGCCGGTGGCATCGTCTTCTACCTGGTGGCGCGGGAGCGCCCGCAAGACATGGGTTACCCGGCGCTGGACGACACTGGCGTGGCCAACGCCGAAGACCGTGCCAACGAGGCCAGCCTGGGCGGTGAAGAAACCTCGCGCCAACGTTACCTGGCCGTGCTGAAAAACCCGCGCCTGCTGGTGGCAGCGGTGTCATTGGGCTTCCAGAACGCCGCGCGGTACGGCTTGATCGTCTGGGTGCCCGTGCATTTCCTGGGTGCCAACTGGCAGAAAGGCGACAGTTTCATCGACCCGAAATGGATCACCATCGCCTTGCCGGTAGGCATGGCCGTTGGCGCGCTGAGCAATGGCTGGGTGTCGGACAAACTGTTCGGCAGCAAACGTTACCTGGCGATCATGCTGTACATGGTGCTGGGCGCGCTCACCAGCCTGTGGATGTGGAGCCTGCCAGCGCACAGCGCGGTTGGCCTGCTGGCGCTGTTCCTCTGCGGTTTCTTCGTCTACGGCCCGGCATCGAGCTTCTGGGCGCTGTGCCCGGACCTGGTCGGCGCGCGTCGCGCCGGCACCGCCACCGGCATCATGAATTTCGCCTCGTACCTGTTCGCCGGGCTGGCAGAGCCGCTGATCGGACGTATGCTCGACACCACCGGCAACACCTCGCTGATTTTCATCGTGGTCACCAGCGCCTGCGCCTGCAGTGCCCTGGTCGCCCTGTTCGTACGCCGCTGAGGGTGCCTGCCATGTCGTCCATGCCATTGCCAAAGAGGTGTCATGTACCAGTACCACAAGTGGTTGCGCTCATTTCATGCGGTGGCGCGCACCGGCAGTTTCACCCAGGCCGCCGAGTTGCTGAGCATCGGCCAGCCAACCATCAGCGAGCAGGTCAGTGGCCTGGAAAAGCGCTTTTGCGTGGAACTGTTCCACCGTCGAGGGCGCTTTATCGAGCTCAGCCCGGCAGGCCGCCAGCTGTACGAAATTACCCAGGGCCTGTTCGGCCAGGAGGACGAAGCGCTGCAACTGTTGCAGAGCTTCCAGCAGCGCAAGCAAGGCATGTTGCGCATCGGGGCGGTGTCGCCGCCGATTGCCATGAGCCTGACCTACGAGCTGATGCAGCGCTACCCGCAGATCGAGCTGGAAACCTCGTTCAGCAGCGAAGCCGGCACGCTGGAGCGGCTGTACAACTTCGACATAGACCTGGCCATCCTCGCCCTGTCGGAGTTCGACCAGCGCCTGAGCACGCGGCTTTACCGCACTTGCCCGATTCTGGCGGTGGTGCGCGACGACCACCCGTGGGCGCGGCAGGCGAGTGTCAGCGTCAAGGACATTGCCGGCCAGCGGGTGGTATTGCGCGAAGCGGCATCGCGCACCCGGCAACTGGTCGAAGAAGGCTGCCGCCAGCATGGCGTGACACTGGATTGCGCGATGCAGTTGAACAGCCGCGAGGCCATCGTGCATGCGGTGGTGCATGGTATTGGCGTGGGCTTTGTCTCGGCAGTGGAGTACGCCGACCGCCCCGGCACGCGCTCCATCGCCTTTGCCGAAGACCCGTTCCACATCCATTACTACCTGTGCTGCCTGGGCATCCGCCGTAACCGGGCGATCATCGCCGAGCTGTTCGACGCGCTCAACGCGCACTGATGCCCCCATGACCACCGCGAGCCTGCCAGTGTGCCGGGCGGGCCGCGCGCACCCTGAGTTCTTACCCACTGGAGTTTTGCCATGCATTATCAGCAACCCAAGCAACTGCAAGCCGCCATTCTCGACTGGGCCGGCACCGTGGTGGATTTCGGCTCGTTCGCCCCCACCCAGATCTTTGTCGAGGCCTTTGCCGAGTTCGGCGTGCAGGTCAGCCTGGAAGAAGCCCGCGGGCCCATGGGGATGGGCAAGTGGGACCACATTCGCACCCTGTGCAATGTGCCGGCCATCGCTGCGCGTTACCACGCCGCCTTCGGCCACACGCCAAGCGACGACGATGTAACAGCCATCTACGAGCGCTTCATGCCCTTGCAGATCGAGAAGATCGCCGACCATTCGGCGCTGATCCCCGGAGCGCTGGAGGCCATCGCCCAGATGCGCCAACAGGGGCTGAAAATTGGCTCGTGCTCGGGTTACCCGGCGGTGGTGATGGAAAAGGTAGTGGCCCTGGCCTTGCGCAATGGCTACAGCGCCGACCACGTGGTGGCAACCGACGAGGTACCCAATGGCCGCCCCTACCCCGCGCAGGCACTGGCCAACGTGGTCGCCCTGGGGGTGAGCGACGTGGCAGCTTGCGTCAAGGTCGACGACACCTGGCCGGGCATTCTCGAAGGGCGCAGCGCCGGGATGTGGACCGTGGCCCTGACCTGCTCAGGCAACGCGCTTGGGCTCACCCATGAGCAGTACAAGGCCCTGCCCGAAGCGGAACTGGAACAGCAACGCCAGCGCATCGGCAGCCTGTTCGAAGGGTCGCGACCGCATTACCTGATCGACACCATCGCCGAGCTACCCGGGGTAATCGCCGATATCAACGCCCGCCTGGCGCGCGGGGAAATGCCCCAGAGCAGTTGAGACCTAAGCTGCGCGGTCAACCCCGCACCCACAAGGATTGCGCCGGCCTTCAGGGTTGTGCAACGCCCTTGTGGGCGCGGGCTTGCCCGCGAAGAGGCCAGCACAGGCCCAGCAAAGCTGTATACAATCAGCAAAAAGCTTGATTACAATGCCCTGCGCCTATGACATCGGTAATCGCCGATGCGTATTGCGGCAGGCTTACGCCATGTCACCTACAACCCCTGCAAAAACGTTACTCGTCAAAAACGCTGCTCTGTTGGTCACCATGGACGGCCAACGCCGCGAGATCAAGAACGGCGGCCTGTTCATCGAAGACAACCTGATCAAACAGGTCGGCACCAGCGATACCCTGCCACAACAAGCCGACGTCGTCCTCGACATGGCCGGCAAAGTGGTCATCCCTGGCCTGGTCAACACCCACCACCACATGTACCAGAGCCTCACCCGCGTGGTACCGGCGGCCCAGGACGGCGAACTGTTCAACTGGCTGACCAACCTGTACCCGATCTGGGCACGCCTGACCCCCGAAATGATCGCGGTGTCGACCCAGACCGCCATGGCCGAACTGATCCTCTCCGGCTGCACCACCTCCAGCGACCACCTGTACATCTACCCCAACGGTTGCAAGCTCGATGACAGCATCCACGCTGCCGCCGAGATCGGCATGCGCTTCCACGCCGCACGCGGCAGCATGAGCGTGGGCCAGAGCCAGGGCGGCTTGCCACCCGACTCGGTGGTGGAAAAGGAAGCCGACATCCTCAAGGAGTCGCAACGCCTGATCGAGGACTACCACGACGCCAGCCACGGCTCGATGCGCCGCATCGTGGTCGCGCCGTGCTCGCCGTTCTCGGTCAGCCGTGACTTGATGCGTGAAGCTGCCGTGCTGGCGCGCCAGTACGGGGTGTCGCTGCACACCCACCTGGCCGAAAACGTCAACGACATCGCCTACAGCCGCGAAAAGTTCGGCATGACCCCTGCCGAATACGCCGAAGACCTCGGCTGGGTCGGCCACGATGTCTGGCATGCCCACTGTGTACAGCTCGACCAGCATGGCATCGAGCTGTTCGCCCGCACCGGCACCGGCGTTGCCCACTGCCCATGCTCGAACATGCGCCTGGCCTCGGGTATCGCCCCGGTGCGCAAGATGCGCGACCACGGCGTACCGGTGGGCCTGGGGGTCGATGGCTCGGCGTCCAACGACGGCGCCAGCATGATCGGTGAAGTGCGCCAGGCCTTGCTGCTCCAGCGGGTGGGCTTCGGCCCCGACGCCATGACCGCACGCGAAGCCCTGGAAATCGCCACCCTCGGCGGCGCCAAGGTGCTCAACCGCAATGACATCGGCGCCCTGGCCCCCGGCATGGTCGCCGACTTCGTCGCGTTCGACCTGGGCCACGTGGCCTATGCCGGCGGCCACCACGACCCGCTGGCAGCGCTGGTGTTCTGCACGCCAACCCAAGTGCACACCAGCGTGATCAACGGCCGTGTGGTGGTGAAGGATGGCCAGCTGGCCACCGTCGACCTGCCACGCGTGCTGGAGCGCCACAACCAGCTGGCACACCAGTTGGTCAGCGGCGCGTGATGCACCCGGGCTGCTGCGCCCCAAGCCGGGCGCAGCAGCCCATTCCTGCCTGTTCTTTTCTCAACGAATGCGACTGAGACCGTGCTGTTAGACGCATAAAATAACAAAGCGAGCTACTCACCATGACTTCTCCCGCTTCACCTCGTCCAGAAGACGAGAACCTCGGCGTGGGCGCCAACCTGGCTTACGGCCTGCAGCATGTACTGACCATGTATGGCGGCATGATCGCCGTGCCGCTGATCATCGGCCAAGCCGCCGGCCTCAGCGCTGGCGACGTTGGCCTGCTGATCGCCGCGTCGCTGTTCGCCGGCGGCCTGGCAACGCTGCTGCAGACCTTGGGCATTCCCTTCTTCGGCTGCCGCCTGCCACTGGTCCAAGGGGTGTCCTTCGCCAGCGTCGCCACCATGGTCGCGATCATCGGCAATGACGGTATCGGGGGCATGCAGGTGGTGTTCGGCGCAGTGATCGTTTCATCGCTGGTCGGCCTGCTGATCACCCCGCTGTTCTCACGCATCATCAAGTACTTTCCGCCATTGGTGACCGGCATCGTCATCACCACCATCGGCCTGACCTTGATGCCGGTGACCGCGCGCTGGGCCATGGGCGGCAACAGCCAGGCCGCCGACTTCGGCAGCCCGGCTAACATTGGCCTGGCCGCGTTCACCCTGGCCTCGGTACTGCTGCTGAGCAAGCTGGGCAGTGCCAGCCTGTCGCGCCTGTCGATCCTGCTGGCGATCGTGATCGGCACGCTGGCGGCGATGGCCACCGGCATGGCTGATTTCTCCCAGGCACTGCAAGGGCCGTGGATGGCCATGCCCGAGGTGCTGCACTTCGGTGCGCCGCAGTTCCAGGTGGCGGCGATTCTGTCCATGCTTATCGTCATCGTGGTGACCATGGTCGAGACCTCGGCCGACATCCTGGCGGTGGGTGAAATCATCGGCACCCCGGTCGATTCCAAGCGACTGGGCAATGGCCTGCGCGCCGACATGATTTCCAGCGCCCTGGCGCCGCTGTTCGGCTCGTTCACGCAAAGTGCCTTCGCGCAGAACGTCGGCCTGGTGGCCGTGACCGGGGTGAAGAGCCGCTACGTGGTGGCCAGCGCCGGGCTGATCCTGGTGACCCTGGGGCTGCTGCCGGTGATGGGCCGGCTGGTCGCCGCGGTGCCTACAGCGGTGCTCGGTGGCGCCGGGCTGGTGCTGTTCGGCACGGTCGCGGCCAGCGGCATCCGCACCCTGGCCCAGGTGGACTACCGCAACAACATGAACCTGATCATTGTCGCCACCTCGATCGGCTTTGGCATGATCCCGATCGCAGCGCCAGGCTTCTATCACCACTTCCCGGCCTGGTTCGAGACCATCTTCCACTCGGGCATAAGCTCGGCGGCGATCATGGCGATTCTGCTCAACCTGCTGTTCAACCACCTGCGCGCTGGCAACTCCGATCAACAGTCGGTGTTCGTCGCGGCCAGCGAGCGCACCCTGCGCTACCGGGACATCGCCGGGTTGAATGAAGGCGATGTGTTCCGTGATGGCAAGCTGTATGACCGGGACGGCAACGAAGTGCCGATCATGGAGGCTGATGAGGGGCACTTCAAAACGGGTAAGACGTCAGTGGCGCACATGCACTGACACTGCACCTCTATAGGCTGGCGCGGTCTCCTGGAGGAAACCGCGCCAGTCGATCGGGTCGGTTATTGCTGCTGACGGGTAGCGCATACCACAATTTCGCGAATGCACACCGATTGCGGTTGGCCATAGGCAAAGCCGATGGTCTCGGCAATGGTCTGCGCCGTCAGCACCCCGCCCATTTCCTGCTTCCAGTCGTTGTAGCCCGCCTTGATGGCGTCATCGGTCGTGTGGCTGAGCAGTTCGGTGTCGACAGCGCCCGGCTCGATGGTGATCACCCGCACGTTACTCGGTGCCAGTTCTTCGCGCAGGTTTTCCGACAGGCCTGTAACGGCGAACTTGGTACCGACATAGGCGACATGGTTGGGGAAGGCCTTGCGCCCGGCCACGGAGCTGACGTTGATGATGGTGCCGTGCTTGCGCTCGACCATGCCGCCGGCCACGGCATGGATGCCGTTGAGCAGCCCACGCACGTTCACGTCGAGCATGCGGTCCCACTGCTCTGGGTCCTGCGTGGCGATTGCGCCCAGCAGCATTACACCGGCATTGTTGATGATCGCGTCGACCGGGCCAAAGCGTGCCTCGGCCTCGGCAACGGCAGCCAGCACAGCCGCGCGGTCAGTCACATCGACCGGCAGCGCCAGCGTGTTGGGCAACTGCAGTTGTTGCATCGGCGCCAGGCGGCGAGACAGCAGCAACAGTGCATGGCCGCGGCTGGACAGCAGCTTGGCGGTGGCCAGGCCAATGCCGGAGCTGGCACCGGTAATTACCACCAGCGGTTTATGGGTGTTGGTCATGGTCGCCATCCTGTTATCCAATTTGCCTATGGGTAAGAAGTAGAGCGAGTATAGAAGCCAGTTTTTCTGCCGAAAAATGGGAAATTCCTTTCGCAGCCATCGGCATCACTTATGGGTAACCCATGGATTATCGCCAGCTCCGTGCTTTCATCGCCGTGTTCGAAGAGCGCAACATCACCGCCGCCGCACGTTCGATACACCTTAGCCAACCGGCGCTGTCTGGCAGTATCAAGGCACTGGAAGAAGCCTTGGGCACCACGCTGTTCGTGCGCCAGGCCCGTGGCGTGGACGTGACCGAAGATGCCCGCGCGCTGTACCCCGAGGCGCAACGGATGGTCGCCGATGCCAACCGCCTGCTGGGGCGTTTCAAGGGTGATCGTGAACGTTCACCGTTGCAGGTTGGCGTCGAGCAGGATGTAAGCAAAGCGGTGCTGGCCAAGCTTGTGCTGGCGGCGGCGGCCATCCAGCCCCCAGTGCGCCTGCAATTGGTAACCGGCTGCATGGGCGAGGTGCGGCTGGCCAGCGAAGAGCAGCGCTGTGAAGATGAGTTGTTCTTGCCGCTGCACAGCGACCCGTTCGTGCTGGCCCTTGCAACCCAGGCAAGCGCTGCCGAGCACTGGATTACCTGCCCTGCGCAGCCGAGCCATCAGCGCCTGCTGCCGTTCTACAGCGTGAACCCGGTAGCAGAAGCCGATAGCTTTGTGTTGGCCCTGGAATTGGTCGCCGCCGGGCTGGGCGCTGCAATCGTGCCGCAGTCACTGGCCGCCGAGCATCCTGGCGTGCGCTGGCAACCCATGCCCCAACTGGACCTGCGTCGACGCATCGGCCTGTGCTACTCAGCCCAGGCGCTGGCGCTCGATGGCGTCATGCAACTGCGCGATGCCTTGCAGTGTTGAGTTGCCTTTAGTGGCACTCACAGGGACATGATCATCTCATGCCACGCCATACCGCCGTGGTCCGATGGCGACGGCTTCACGTACTGGTAGCCCAGCTTCTGGTACAAGGGCACATGCTGCTCCTTGCACATCAGGTGAATGGTCTGCTTGCCCGCCGCCTGCATGCGTGCGATGAACGCGTCCATCAATAGCTTGGCGTAGCCTTTGCCCTGGTGCGCCGGGTCTACCACCACCGACATGATCACCACGTTCGGCGCTGCCGGGTCATGGCCGACCAGTTCCTTGAACGCTTCGTCGGACATCACCACGTCGTGGGCGCAGCCGCTGTTGATGAAACCCACGATCTCGCCGTCACGTTCCAGCAACAGGAAGCCTTGCGGGTACTGCGCGATACGCGTGCGGATTTTTTCCAGCGTGGCCGCCTCATCCCCCTCATAGGCGCCAATTTCGATGGCGTAGCAGCGCTCGGCATCTGCGGGAATGGGGGTGCGAAACTGGGGGCGCTCATGGCAGGTTTCCTAGGGCAAGGTGAAGGCAGCCAGCATGATAAATGAGCATCGACCTTGCGCTCCATCGTCGCGAACCGAGCAGGTCGCGACAGCCCAGCGCAATAAATGCATTTTTTGCATATTAAGTTATATCTAAATTGAATTTTATTATTATGCAGAAAGCCTTTACTGTCTAAGCCACTCAGCCGGCCTTGAGCTGCCGGTTTCTCGCACGCTACCCGACCACGTGGTGCCTGCCCCCTGATCGCACATGGAGGCGCCATGCCCATTGCTTCATTCAACCGCCGTCAACTGCTGGCGTTGGCCGGCACCGCCACGGCGGCAACCTTGTTCGGCCGCTTGGCCTTCGCCGACAGCAGCCACGCCGGCCACAGCGAGCACGCCGTACAACCCGTCGGCAGTGGCCTGGACCTGGAGAGCAACCGCTGGGTGCTGCCCGAACCGCGCAAGGTCAGGCTGGCGACCAACCTCAATGCCGTGTGCCTGGCACCGGTGGCCGTAGCCGACAGCCAAGGCATTTTCAAACGCCACAACCTGGATGTGGAATTCGTCAACTTCGGTAACTCCACCGAGGTGCTGCTGGAGTCGATGGCCACCGGCAAGGCCGATGCCGCCACCGGCATGGCACTGCGCTGGCTGAAAGCGCTGGAACAGGGCTTCGATGTCAAACTGACCGCCGGCACCCATGGCGGCTGCCTGCGCCTGTTGACCCTGGACGGCGGCCCGCAGGACTTCGCGGCCTTGAAAGGCACCACCATCGGCGTCACCGACATGGCGGCAGCGGACAAGAACTTCTTCTCGCTGATGCTCAAGCGCCATGGCGTCGACCCGGTGCGCGACGTGACTTGGCGGGTCTACCCCATCGATCTGCTCAGCGTTGCCCTGCAAAAGGGCGAGATCCAGGCTGCCAGCGGTTCGGACCCACTCATGTACCGGGTCAAGCAGCAGCCAGGGTTCCGCGAGCTGGCGACCAATATGGTCGAGGAATACGCCAACATGAGCTGCTGCGTGGTCGGCGTCAGCGGCCAGCTGGCGCGCAATGACACCCCGGTCGCTGCCGCCATCACTCACTCGATTCTGCAGGCCCATGCGTGGGCATCGCGTAACCCCGACGCGGTGGCCGAAGAATTCCTCAAGTTCGCCATCAACACCTCCAAGGAAGAAGTACGCGCCATCCTCACCGAACACACCCACGGTTATTACTCGGTGGGTAACACCTTCGTGAAGGAAATTGCCGTGTACGCCCGTGACCTGAAGAACATCGAGGTACTGCGCCCACGCACCGACCCGCTGGAATTCGCGGAGAGCATCCATGCCAACGTATTCGCTTGAGCAAAGCCGAACCGCCAAAGCACCCGCCATCGCCGTATGGCGTGGCGGCCTGCTTGCGGCACTGGCTTGGGTCGCCTTCGCGCTGTTCACCCAGTTCTACCCGGACGGTGGCAAACCTTGGCCATTCACCCGCGAACTGGCATTGGCGGGCGCAGTGGCCGGCGGGCTGCTGGCGCTGCTCGCACTGTTGCCGGGGGTGTTTACCCGCAGCGTCGCTCGGTTGCGGCCGGCCGCTGCGTGGCTGGTCGCCTTGCCCTTGTTGCTTGGCCTGTGGCTGCTGGTCACAGCCAAGGTGGTATTGCTGCCGGTACCGTTTTTCGCGCCGCCCCAGGCGCTGATCGAAGTGTTCGTCGATGACTGGTCGCGGCTTGGCGAAAGCCTGCTGCATTCGCTGTGGCTGCTGCTCAACGGTGTAGTCATCGGCGGTGCGGCCGGTTTCATCGCCGGCGTGGCGATTGGCTGGTCGCACCGGATCGGCTACTGGGTACACCCGGTGCTGCGCATCCTCGGGCCGGTGCCGTCCACGGCGCTGCTGCCAATCTGCTTTTTCTTCTTCCCTTCCAGCTGGAGCGCCAGCGTGTTCCTGATAGCCCTGGCCACCTGGTTCCCGGTCACGGTGCTGACCTGGTCCGGGGTGGCCAGCGTTGACAAGGCCTATTACGAAGTGGCGCGCACCCTGGGTGCCAGCGGGCGCTTCCTGGTCTGGCGGGTAGCGATCCCCGCTGCCCTGCCCCATGTGTTCGTCGGCCTGTTCATGGGCCTGGGGGCTTCGTTCTCGGTGCTGGTGGTGGCCGAAATGATGGGGGTCAAGGCCGGCCTTGGCTGGTACCTGCAATGGGCGCAGGGCTGGGCTGCCTACGCCAACATGTATGCAGCGCTGCTGGTGATGGCATTGCTGTGCTCGGGGCTGATCACGCTGTTGTTCCTGGTGCGTGACCGGGTGCTGGCCTGGCAAAAGGGAGCAGTGAAATGGTGAGTGGCGTACAAGCGGTGCTGGCCCAGGACACCGGCATGGCGCTGGATATCCGTGGGCTGAGCCACGCCTTTGATTTGGGCAGTGAGCGCCTGCCCGTACTGGACAAGGTCGACCTGCAGTTGGCGCCTGGTGAGAGCGTGGCGCTGCTTGGCCCGTCCGGTTGCGGCAAGTCCACCCTGCTGCGCCTGGTTGCCGGGCTGGAAACAACGCAAAGTGGTAGCTTGCTGGCGGACGGCCAGGCCATTGTTGCCCCACACCACTCGCGCGTGCTGGTGTTCCAGGACCCGACGCTGTACCCATGGCGCAGCGTGTGGGACAACGTCGCCCTCGGCCTGCAAGCCCGTGGCCAGCTGAAGGCCCAGCGCCATCGGGTGGACGAGACCTTGCACAAGGTCGGCCTGCTGCAGTTTCGTGATGCCTACCCGCGCCAGTTGTCGGGCGGTATGGCCCAGCGTGTGGCATTGGCCCGAGCGCTGATCAACGAACCTCGGCTGCTGCTGCTCGATGAGCCACTGGGCAAGCTCGACTCGCTGACCCGCATTGCCATGCAGGGCGAGCTGATCCGCCTGTGGCAGCAGCAAGGCTACAGTTCGTTGCTGGTGACCCATGATGTCGAAGAGGCGCTGTTGCTGTGTGACCGGGTGCTGGTGTTTTCGCCACGGCCAGCGCGGGTGCTGGCCGAGCTGAAGGTCGAGCGGGGTTACCCGCGGCATCGAGATGACCCACGGTTGCTGGAGTTGCGCCAGCATGCGCTGGAATTACTGGGCCAAGGGCGGGATTGGTGAACGAGGTGATACTTGCTGCGTACCAGGGAAGGCAAGCATGATGGAGGCATTGCCCTGTTGCCACGGATACGCCAATGACCGCTGCCCTCTCCCCCTCTACGGAGCCAAGCCGCTGCAAACGCCTCAAGGCCGCCAGCAGCCGGGACCATGACAGTGTCGATCAACTGGTGATGGCGGCGCGGCCTTTTGAAAACCGCGAGCGGTATGGCCGCTTTCTGCAGGTGCAGCACCGCTTTCATGGCAGCCTGCTGGCGCTGTATCAGGATGAACAGCTCAACCAGCGCCTGCCGGGGTTGGTTGAGCTGTCGCGTTTTGCGGCGGTCGAGGGCGACCTACTCGATTTGGGCCTGCCGCTGCCAACGCCCCCTCGACAAATACGTGCCAGCCCGGCCCAGGCCCTGGGCTGGCTGTATTGCAGTGAAGGGTCGAACCTGGGGGCAGCGTTCCTGTTCAAGCACACCCAGCGCCTGGGGCTGGACGGTGACCAGGGCGCCCGCCACCTGGCAGCGCACCCGGATGGCCGGGCGCTGCATTGGCGCGCGTTTGTTGCCAGGCTGGATGCCCTGGTGCTGGGTGAGCAAGAAGAAGCAGAGGTAGTGACAGGGGTGATTGCTGCGTTCGACAGTTATCGGGCACACCTGCGCGAGGTGTTCGCGCAGGATCGCTAGCCGTGTGGGAGGTGAGTTTACCCGCGACGGCTCAATGATAGGCCTCGCCGTCCTTCACCTTACCGCGGAACACATAATACGACCAGGCCGAATACCCCAGGATGAATGGGATGATCAGCAACGCCCCGACCAGGGCAAAGCCCAGGCTCTGCGGTGGCGCCGCCGCCTCCCAGATGGTCAGGCTGGGCGGGAGTACGTAAGGCCAGATGCTGATCACCAACCCGGTGAAACCGAGGAACACCAGCAGCAGCGACCAGACGAAAGGCCCGGCATGGGGTGCGCCACGCAGCGATTTGAGAATCGCCCAGGTGGCCACCAGCACCAGCACCGGTACCGGCAGGAAGAACCAGAAGTTGGGCAGGCTGAACCAACGTTCGAAGATCGCCGGATGCGTCAGCGGGGTCCAGATGCTGACAATCAGCATGGCCGCCACCGTCGCCAGGGTGATCGGTGTACAGGCTCGAATGATGCTTGCCTGTAGCCGGCCTTCGGTCTTCAGTACCAGCCAGGTGGCGCCCAGCAGCGCATAGGCCACCACCACCCCAACCCCGCAGAACACGTTGAACGGCGTAAGCCAGCTCATCAGGCCATTGGTGGCCACCCCGTCGACGATCGAGTGCCCCTCGATGAACGCCCCCAGCATCACCCCCTGGAAGAACGCCGCAGCGTACGACCCGGCCATGAAGGCCCGGTCCCAGAACGGTTTGTGCGCCTCATCGGCCTTGAAGCGAAACTCGAACGACACCCCACGCCAGATCAACCCGGCCAGCAGGCCGAGCGCCGGAATGTACAGCGCGCTGAGCAAAATGGCATACACCTTGGGGAAGGCCGCCATCAACCCTGCACCACCCAGCACCAGCCAGGTTTCGTTGCCGTCCCACACCGGCGCCACGGTGTTGACCATGGTGTCGCGCTGCTCGCGGTCGGTGATGAACGGGAACAGGATGCCGATACCCAGGTCGAAACCGTCCATGATGACGTACATCATCACGCCAAAGCCGATGATCAGGAACCAGATCAGCGGAAGATCAATACCCATGACAGCGTCTCCGGTCAGTCAATGTGGTTGGGTGAATGCGGATACAGCGGCTCGTCCACCGCCGACAACGGGCGGGCCGGCCGCTGGTTGGCGGTCACCGGCTGTTGGTGGTCGTCGTGTACCTCCGGCCCCTTGCGCACCAGGCGCAGCATGTAGACGACACCTGTGCCGAATACCCCGATGTACATCACCACCAGCACCACCAGGCCTACCGACAAGGTCAGCGCCGAATGGTCGGAGACCGCATCCTTGGTGCGCATCAGGCCGTACACCACCCACGGCTGGCGGCCAATTTCGGTGACATACCAGCCGGCCAGCAGGGCCACCAGGCCCGAAGGCCCCATCCACAAGGCAAACCGCGCCAGCCCCCGTGACGTGTATAGCCGCCCGCGCCAGCGCAGCCAGGCGCCATACAGGCCCAGCACAACCATCAGCATGCCCAGGCCGACCATGACCCGGAAGCACCAGAACACAATGGTCGAATTGGGCCGGTCTTCTTTGGCGAAGTCTTTCAAGCCTGGGATCTGCCCGTGCAGGCTGTGGGTCAGGATCAGGCTGGCCAGGTTGGGGATTTCAACCTTGTAGCGGGTGGTTTCAGCCTCCATGTCCGGGATGCCGAACAGGATCAGCGGCACGCCCTGGCCCGGTGTATTGCTCCAGTGCCCCTCCATCGCAGCGACCTTCGCCGGCTGGTACTTGAGCGTGTTCAAGCCGTGCATGTCACCGATCAGCACCTGCAGCGGCGCAGTGAACAGCAGCATCCACAATGCCATCGAGAACATCCGCCGCACCGCCGGGGTACGGTTGCCACGCAACAGGTGCCAGGCCGCCGAGGCGCCGACAAACAGCGCGGTCGACAGCATTGCCGCCGTCACCATGTGCGCCAGGCGGTACGGGAACGATGGGTTGAAGATGATGGCAAACCAGTCCACCGGCACCACCACGCCATTGATCACTTCGTGCCCCTGGGGCGTTTGCATCCAGCTGTTGGACGCCAGGATCCAGGTGGCAGAAATCATCGTGCCCACGGCCACCATGACAGTGGCGAAAAAGTGCAGGCCACGGCCGACCTTGTGCCAGCCGAACAGCATCACCCCCAAGAAACCCGCTTCAAGGAAGAAGGCCGTCAGCACCTCGTAGGTCAGCAAGGGGCCGGTGATGCTGCCGGCGAACTGCGAGTAGAAGCTCCAGTTGGTGCCGAACTGGTAGGCCATGACCAGCCCGGAGACCACGCCCATGGCGAAGTTGACGGCGAAGATCTTCGACCAGAAGTGGTACAGGTCGAGGTAGGCGTTATCTTTTTTCCACAACCACAGGCCTTCCAGTACCGCCAGGAATGCTGCCAGGCCAATGGTGATGGCCGGGAAAATGATGTGGAAGGTAATGGTGAAACCAAACTGTATACGGGCCAGCTCCAAGGCTGTAAGGCTGAACATGGCTATGCCTCGCTCCGTTGTGAAAGACGTTGCAGCAAAGTGCGTGGGCGGGCCTGCCGATGGCTGGCTGCGGCAGCGTGCCAGCGCTGCGCCGGCACGCTGGGCGAAACCAGTGCGCTGGTGAAACCGCACTGCAGCAGCATGGCGAACTGGTCCGGCAGCAATGGCCCGGCGGCGCGCAGGTCACCGGTAAAACCGTGCCGCTCGCGCAGTAGCCTGGCCAGGGTGAAACCACGGCCATCGCGTGACTTGGCGAACTCGATCACGATCAATGTCAGCTGGCCGAGCAGTGCCCGCACCTGCGCCGGGTCCTGGTCGGCGGCCAGCCACAGGCCCTCGGCTGGCTGGCCAAAACGCATGTGGTAGTCGTCCCACTGCTGCGGCTGCAGCACCGTACGCGCAGCAAAGGTCGGCAGCGCGTCGCTGCTCGGATAACGCCAGTTATCGGTCTGAACCTGGCCCTCATGGTCAACGAGCATCACGCAACACCTCCTTGAACGGCTCGATACCGACACGGCGGTAGGTGTCGAGGAAGCGCTCGTCGTCTTCACGCAATTGCAGGTAGATGGCAACGATCGCCTCGACGATGTCGGGCACCTCCTCGAAGGGCACCGAGCGGCCCAGGATGGTCCCGACCGCCGCGTCCTCTTCGGCGCTGCCGCCCAGGGTGATCTGGTAGTTTTCATGGCCGGCCTTGTCCAGGCCGAGGATGCCGATGTGCGCCACGTGGTGGTGGGCACAGGCATTGATGCAGCCGGAGACGTTGAGCTTGAGTTCGCCGATGTCCTGTTGCCGGGCCGCGTCGAAACGCTGCGCGATGCGCTGGGCAACCGGCACCGAGCGGGCGGTGGCGAGGCTGCAGTAGTCCATGCCTGGGCAGGCGATGGTGTCGGACAACAAGCCAATGTTGCTGGTTGCCAGCCCAGCCTGGCGCAAGGCCTGCCACACGCTGTACAGATCCACCAGGCGAATGTGCGGCAGCACCACGTTCTGCTCGTGGGAGACGCGAATCTCGTTCAGCGAGTAGGCCTCGGCCAGGTCGGCCAGGGCGAGCATTTCCTCGGCGCTGATGTCGCCGGGATACCGCCGGGTGGTTTCAGCGAAATGACCGCGCTGATGTAGCCACGTTTCTTGTGCGGGTGAGTGTTGGTCCGTACCCAGCTGGCGAACGCGTTGTCGTCCGCCCGTGCGCGCAGAAAGCTGTCACACAGGCCGGGCAACGCCTCGAAGGCGGGCTGCACGAAGCGGGCATGAATGCCCTGAACGATGGCCGGCTCCAAGTACTGGTGGTCGGCCGGCAGGCTGGCGAATTCCTCCTCGATCATTTCGATGAAACGCCCAGGCTTGAGCTCACGCACCAGAATCTTGATACGTGCCTTGTACAGGTTGTCGCGCCGTCCCAGGGCGTTGTACACCCGCAAGATGGCCTCGACGTAACGCAGCAGTTCGCGCTCCGGCAACCATTCGCGCACGCGGGTGCCAACTATCGGGGTACGCCCAAGGCCACCGCCGGCATACACCTGGAAGCCGACTTCACCCTGCGCGTTGCGTTGCGCCAGGATGCCAATGTCATGGAAGCGCACGGCCGCGCGGTCCTTGGGGCTGCCGGTGATGGCGATCTTGAACTTGCGTGGCAGGTAGGTAAATTCCGGATGCTCGGTGGACCACTGCCGGAGGATCTCGGCATGTACCCGAGGGTCGAGCACTTCATCCTCGGCGGCGCCGGCAAAATGGTCGGTGGTGACGTTGCGGATGCAGTTGCCGCTGGTCTGGATGCAATGCAGGTCGGCATCGGCCAGCACCGACAGTATCTCCGGCGTATCGGCCAGGCGCGGCCAGTTGAACTGGATGTTCTGCCGGGTGGTGAGGTGGCCGTAGCCCTTGTCGTAGGTGTGCGCCACATAGGCCAGCTGGCGCAGTTGCAGCGCGCTCAAGGTGCCGTAGGGGATCGCCACACGCAGCATGTAGCCGTGCAGTTGCAGGTACAGGCCGTTCATCAGCCGGTAGACCTTGAACGCCTCTTCATCCAGCTCGCCACTCAGGCGACGGGCAACCTGCTGCTCGAACTGGCGGGCGCGGTCCTTGAGGAACTCACGCTCGAAGCGGTCGTAGCGATACACCCCTGCCTGCCCCGCCTCGACCGGCAACACCGGGCGCATGCGCGCAATGCTGCTTGGCGGTGTGCCCGCAGCCTGCTTGCCAAGGTCGCTGCGTACCGAAGGGCCACGGGCGCGCAACCGTTCACGCAGGCTTTTCGGCTCTGGCCGGCCATCGACCAGCCAGGCCTCACAAGGCGTCGGTGCCACGACCTGGTTGGCCAGCACGGCAGCCTCGGCAGCGAGGGTTGCCGATACCAGCGCCTGCGCATCGAAGGTGCCGGCTTGTTGCAGTGTCTCTACCCACTCATGCCCGGCATCAAGCCAGACCACAGCCCCATCGTCGAGGCGGTTGGCGCAGATCAGATGACAGTCATTCATCGAACATCTCCATGACTGGCAGCCCGGAAGCGCTTATCGTTGCAACCCTGCCGCGCCGTTCCGGTGCACATCAAATAAACCATACGCTTTCCATATTGTATGGATTTGTTAACAACTGTATGCCATGATATGCCTATGCGTATGGACTTACAACCGAGAGGAAGATCTATGCCTGTTGCCGGAGCGCCAGAAGAAGCGGCGCAAATGCGCTGGACAAAGCCTTTCAA
This sequence comes from Pseudomonas putida, assembly GCA_041071465.1. NCBI lineage: Bacteria > Pseudomonadati > Pseudomonadota > Gammaproteobacteria > Pseudomonadales > Pseudomonadaceae > Pseudomonas > Pseudomonas putida. The sequence continues at coordinate 5,886,237 of CP163498.1, forward strand.
GCCGAAGTCAGGCCCAAGATACATACAGATTGCAGATATGCTTGCAGAATCCATACAATCTGGAGTCTTGCAGGATGGCGAGCAAATTCCGCCGCAACGTGCACTGGCTGCGCACCTGGGCGTCGACCTGACCACGGTGACCCGCGCCTACGCCGAAGCGCGCGACCGTGGCCTGATTGCTTCCTACAGTGGCCGCGGGTCGTTCATCCTGGGTGCCCGACAAACAACCACCCTGGCAGGCATCGACCTGACCATGAACATCCCGCCGCAGCCGGCCAACGGCTCGATGGCTCAGTTGGTGAGCGCCGGGCTGGAACAGGCGCTGCAGCGCAACCGCATCGAAGCACTGTCGCTTTACCAGGACGAACCGGCCACCCGCTCGCTGCTGCAGGCCGCACAGGGCTGGCTGGAACCGGCACTGGGTGATCTGGACATGCGCGGCCTGGCGCTGTGCTCGGGGTCGCAGGCGGCCATCTTCGCCATCCTCAGCGCCCATGCCCGCGCGGGTGACGCCATTCTTTGCGACCCACTGACTTACCCGGCCTGCTGTTGGCCGCCCGGCAACTGGGGCTGCGCATTGTCGAGGTAGCCAGTGACGCCGACGGCATGCGCCCCGACCACCTGGAACAGGCTTTTCAGCAAAGCGGTGCGCGCCTGCTGTACCTCAACCCCACCTTCCACAACCCTACCGCGCACACCATGCCCGTAGCCCGGCGCCAGGCGATTGCCGAGGTGTTGCTCAAGCGCGGCATCACGCTGATCGAGGACGACCCGTACCGCTATCTGCTCGACGACGCGCCGGCACCCATCGCGTGCCTGACCGGGGGGGCCAACACGTACTACCTGGCGTCGCTGTCCAAGTGCCTGTGGCCAAGCTTGCGCACCGCCTTCGTGCTGCCACCGCGTGGCGATGACGGGCAAGGGCTGCTCAACGGCCTGCGTGCATCGAGCATGGGCTGTTCCGCCCTGCTGCTGGCGCTGGTCGAGCAATGGATTCGCGATGGCACCGCCAAGGGGTTGGTACAGGAAATCCAGCGCGAAGCCCGCGCCCGCCAGCACCTGGCGCGCACGCTGCTGAGCCATGAGTTCCAGGCGCACCCCACCGGGCTGCACGTATGGCTGCCACTACCCGCGCACTGGCAACAGGAGCGGTTCACCCATGCGTTGGATGATGTGGGGGTGAGCGTGGCAGGGGCGGATTCGTTCAGCGTGGCACCGCAAGGACCGGAAGCTGTGCGCCTCTCGCTGGGTGGAGCGCCAGACCAAGCAGTGCTGGGACAGGCCTTGCGCAAGGTGGAGGGGTTGTTGAAGGAAGATCGCCGACGTGGCGGGCGGGCGTTTGTGTAAGTACCCGCTGCAGGAAAAGTCCTACAAGTTGTTGCTGCAGCGAACTTTTTCTCCATTGCCTGTCTATGTGGGAGGCACAGAAAGGTAGCGGGACGCGAAAAAGGTTCGCCGACCACCTGCTGGCCAGATGGCTCAATTGTTATCAGAGGTTGGCTTCGCTCATGAAAATGCATGTCGCAAGGTTGATGCTGCTCGGCCTGTTCTCGTTCGCGGCGGTGGGCACGGCATCGGCAACACAAATGAAAGCAGCCGAGGCCGTGGCCCCTGCTGTTCAATCGCCCCTGCAGCCAGCCGGCAACCCCTGGTCGAGGGTGGCCAATGCGGCCGTTCTACAGCCGGCCACGCTGCTGGCGCATGATGACGACCGCTGGCACGACCACCGAAGCGACTGGCGCCGCGAACAGTGGCGGCGTGAACAAGCCCGGCGGGATCGGGAGCGTCGGCGCGACTGGGAACGGCGCCGTGACTGGGAGCGCCGCCATGAGCGGGCCATGCACCAGCGTCATTACGACGAACACCGTTATTACCGCCGCTGAAACTGACGCCCCCCTGTAGGAGCGGCCCAATCGCGACACAAGGCCGCTCCTGCACCGTCTGCGTCAGTCAGCCGGTTTGGCGACGTCCCCGGCCGCCTCGGCCTCCATTTTCAATCGGTCAGCCTTGCAAATGTACTTGGGCTTGCGCGGCGCCAGTTTGGCATTGGCCTTTTTGGCATGCGCCTCCAATAGCTGCTTGATCTTCTTACGACGGTTCATAGTCCACGGGGCCTGTCAGTGCGGTTTTGCTGGCAACATCATACCCGTGCAGCCTGCGCATTGCGCAGCACTTGCGCCAAACGCCTGAGCCCTTCGTCCAACTGGTCCGGGGCAACGTGGCTGAAATTCAGGCGCAGATGGCCGTGATGCCGGTCCGGTTCAGGGAAAAATGGCTCACCCGGCATAAATGCCACGTCCACCGCCAATGCGTCTGCCAATAGGGTGCGGGTATCCAGTGGCTGTTTCAGGGTCAGCCAGAAGAACAGCCCGCCATCCGGCTTGTGCCAGTCGGCCAGGTCGGCAAAATGCGCTTCCAGCGCCAACTGGAACGCATCCCTGCGCGTGCGGTAGTAGTCGCGCAAGGTCTTCAGGTGCAGCTGCAGCTTGTCGCTGCCCAGCCACTGCAGCACCTGCCACTGCCCCACCCGGTTGGTGTGCAGGTCGGCAGCCTGCTTGAGCCGCAACAAATGCGGGAACAGGTCGGGGCTGGCGATCAGGTAGCCCACCCGCAGGCCGGGGAGCAAGGTCTTGGACACCGTACCGGTGTAAATCCAGCTGGCGTTACGCAAGCGGCTGACGATCGGCTGGGCGCTGCCACCATCGAAGCTCAGCTCGCGATAGGGTTCGTCCTCGACCAACGTCACCCCGAACTCATCCAGCAAGGCCGCCACCGCGTCGCGCTTGGCTTCGCTGTAGCGCAGGCCCGAGGGGTTCTGGAACGTCGGGATCAAGTAAATGAAGGCCGGGCGATGGCGCTGCAGGCACCCGCGCAGTTGCGCCAGGTCCGGGCCATCGGCCTGCATCGGCAAGGCCAGGCAATCGGCGCCAAACAGCTGGAAGATCTGCAGCGCCGCCAGGTAGGTCGGCGCTTCGAGCATGATCTGCGTGCCTTGGTCGATGTACAGCTTGGCCGCAAGGTCCAGGGCCTGTTGCGAACCACTCACCACCAACACCTGGCTGGCCTGACAGTCAATCCCCAGTGCCCGTGCTTCGGCCGCCAGTGCTTCGCGCAGGGCCGGCTCGCCCTCGCTCATGCCGTACTGGCCCATGTTGACCGGCATGTCGGCCCAGTCGACCTTGGGCAACATCGCTTCGGCCGGCAAACCGCCAGCGAACGACATCACCCCAGGGCGCTGGGCAGCGGCGAGGATTTCACGGATCAGGGAACTCTTGAGGCGCGTGACACGTTCAGAGAAAGCCATGGGGATCACCGGTAGCAAGGCAGAAGGAAAATACGTCAAACTATTTGACCGAAATTACGCTGCCACCCGTGGATTAGTCAATATGATTGACCTTAAAAACCCTGCCTCCCAGCAACAGGCGATGGAGGCCTTTTTCTTCGGCTACCAGGCGTTCACCGCCAAGGCCGACGAAATGCTCGAACGCCGTGGCCTGGGCCGGGTGCATCAACGCATCGTGTTCTTCATCGCGCGCTATCCGAACCTGAGCGTGAAGGACTTGCTGGCCTTGCTTGGGGTCAGCAAGCAAGCGCTGAACATGCCAATGCGCCAGTTGACGGAAATGCGCCTGGTGGAGAGTGCGGCCTGCGAGGCCGACAAACGCAAGCGCTTGCTGGCCCTGACCGAGGAAGGCGCGCGCCTGGAGCAGATGCTGCGGCGCGAGCAGGTGAAGTTGCTGGAGCGGGTGTTCGCAGAAGCCGGGGAAGACGCTGTGAATGGCTGGCTGGCAGTGAACACGGCGCTGGGCAAAAGCCAGATGGCTACTGCCTGAACACGCCTGGCGGCACTTGCGCCGGCCAGGCGCTCAGCCCTGCCAGGCGCAGGCTCAGAAACTGTACTTGGTACTGAGCATCACATTGCGCGGCTCGCCATAGAACCCGGTGTAAAAGGTCGGGTCCAGCGCGCTGAGGTATTTCTTGTCGAACAGGTTGTTCACGTTAACGGTCGCCGTCAGGTGCTGGGTGACGTCATAACGCGCCATCAGGTTGAACACCGCGTATTGGCCCTGGGTCGCCTTGACCGTATGGCCAATCTGCCACGGCGCATCAGTCAGGCTCAGGCCGCTTTGCCAGTTCATGCCGCCACCCACGGTCAGGCGATCAAGCTCGCCCGGCAGGCGGTAGGTGGTCCACAGTTTGACCATGTTCGCCGGGGCGATGGTGTTGATACGCTCATGGTCCGCATCCTTGGTCAGGCTGTGGCTGTAACTTGCAGTGACGTTCCAGCCGGGCGTGATCTCGCCGAAGACTTCCAGGTCGATACCCCGCGTGGTGGCACCGGACACCGCCTTGTAAGCGCGCTCGCGATCGGTCCCTTCGACGAAGCCGCCACTGAGCACACCCAGGTTGTCCTGCTTGATCTGGTAAAGGGCAATGGCTGTATTGACACGCCCGTCCAGCAGCTCGCTTTTCAGGCCGATTTCATAGTTGTCGCCTTCGCGCGGCTCAAGCGTGGCGCCACTGCTGTCGCGTAGCGACTGTGGCTTGTAGATCTTGGTGTAGCTGGCATACACCGAATGCTGTGCATTCAGGTCGTAGACCACACCCGCGTAGGGCGTGACAAAACCGGATTCGCGGGTGGCCTGATGGTTGGTCGAACGGGTGTAGGGCGCGTTGTAGATGGCCTTTTTCTTGTAGCTGTAATCGCCGACACGGGCGCCCAAGATCAGTGACAGGTCGTCGGTCGGCTTGAAACGCGCCACCATGTACGCAGCATCCTGGCGGATGGTGGTGTCATCGTTCATCAGTTTGCCCACCGAGACCGGGCGGTCGGTGTTGTTGTCCCAGTCGTAGATATTGACCGGCTTCATTTCCAGGTCATCGTCGTCCGGGTTACTGTAGTCGTGAAACGCCGAGCCGCTCACACCGGCCAACAGCTCGTGCTGGCGCCCCAGCAACTGGAACGGCCCCTGAACGATGGCATCGATACCCAACTGACGTTGCGAGCCATAGCCGTCGCCGCCATACAGGTAAGCACCCTCCCCGGTTTGCTTGTTGGGGAAACCGCCACTGGCGGACGCCAGCGAGTAGTCACGGGTGCTGTACATGTTGTTTACCGACACCTTCAGCTTCCAGTCGTTGACCAGGTCTTGTTCCAGGGTGGCGAAGGTATTGAGGGTGTCCTGCTGGCGATAGCTCCAGCGCGAGGCCGCATTGGTCGAGCGCGAGAAATCGGTCTGCTCGCCGTCATCGTAGAACAGCGGGAAGCTGGCGAACGAAACCCCACGCGGGTCGTTTTTCTGGTAGTCGAAGCCTACCGTCAGCAGGATGCTGTCGCTGAGGTCCGCTTCGAGGATGCCGTAATAGGTCTGTTTTTCCTGCTGGTAATGGTCGATGTAGCTGTTGCCCTGCTGGTAAGCCACCACGGCACGGCCACGCAGGCGGGCGTCGGCGGTCAGTGGGCCGGATAGATCGACTTCGCTTCGATAGGTGTCCCAAGACCCCGCTCCGGCGCTGACAGCACCTTGGAAGTTTGCCGTCGGACGCTTGCGGATCAGGTTAACGCTGCCCGACGGGTCGCCGGCCCCGGTCATCAGCCCGGTGGCACCGCGAACGATTTCGACTCGGTCATAGATGGACGTGTCGATCATGCTCTGCGGGCTGGCACTGGTCTGCACGATCAGGGTGGTGGGGATACCGTCAAACTGGTAGTTGTCGATCGAATAGCCACGCGAGTAGATGTTCACCCGCTCGCTGTCGATGTTCTGCACGTTCAGGCCAGGGGTTTGCTTGAGCACGTCACTGAGGGTGTTCAGTTGCTGGTCTTCGATGCGCTGGCGCGTCATCACGCTGACGGTCTGCGGGGTTTCGCGCAGCGACAACGCCAGTTTGGTCGAACTGTTGCTGGAACCGGTGGTGTAGGAGCCGGTTCCTTCCGTGACAGCCCCCAGGCCCGCCGCGTCGATGTTGGTTGCACCAAGCTCCATGGCCCCACTGCTGTCGGCCCTGGCCAATACGTAGCGCTTCTCCCGGCCTGCACGACGCGCAGGCCGCTACCTTGGAGCAGGCGGGCAAAGCCCTGCTCCAGCTCATAGTCACCTTGCAGGCCGGGCGAGCGCAGGCCGGCAGTGTCTTGCGAACTGAAGGTGATCATGACCCCGCTCGCGGCGGCGAACTGGCTGAGCGATGCCGCCAGGCTGCCAGCCGGAATGTCGTAGGCGATGGCCCAGGCGGGCGTGACCACCAACAACGAGCCGGTCAGGCTCAGGGCAAGAAGTGAGGGACGTACGAGCATGAAGGGGATCCTGAAAAGGTTGGCAATAACTGCGACTGATGCGCATGTGCAGGTAGAGCCGAAACAGGAAAGAAAAACTGTTACCCCTCCACGCGAAATATTTTCAGGCCGCCCTGCCCTCTACCCGCACCCAATAGCGCGTCAGGCGCCGCAGCCTTACCGGCAGGGAGTCCTCCAGGTTGGCCAGTACACCCTCGCTGTCATCCAGCAGGAATGTGCCCGACAGTCGCAACCCAGCGACCTCCGGTGCACAGCCCAGATAGCCGTGTCGATAACGGGAAAGCTCCGCCACGACGTCTTCCAGCCGCCAATCGACCACCACCAGCATGCCTTGCGTCCACGCCGAACCCTGCGCCACGGCCGGCAGCAACGGCCCCGCAGTGTCAGCGGTAAAACTCACTGCCTGGCCTGCCTCGGCGCGCAAGGTTTGACCAATGGCCAGCCGTGGCTGAACCTCGACAGCATGGGCCTCCACCGTGACCCGGGAAATGCCCGCCCCCTGGCGTACCGTAAAGCGCGTGCCCAAGGCCAGCACACGGCCTTCGGCTGTTAGTACGCTGAGCGGGCGCGTATCCTTGGCCGTCTCGACCAGGATTTCGCCTTGGTGCAACACGATCAGCCGCTGCGTGCCATCGAACTGCACATCGGCCCGCGAGTCGGTGTCCAGCACCAGCCGGCTGCCGTCGGCCAAGGTGAAGTGGCGGCGCTGCCCTACCCGCGTGCTGTAGTCCGCGCCCCAGGGCGAGACCTGATAGCCCCGCCAGCCGACGACCCCCACACCCAGCAGCATGGCCAGCATCTTAACGGCGGCGCGGCGCTGTTGCCGTGCCTGTTCGAGCGTTGTCCCCGCCAGGCCTGCCGGGGCCTGGCCCAAGCGTTGCTGCAGTTGCTCGATGCGCTGCCAGGCCTGGGCATGCTGCGGGTCCGCCGCCAGCCATGCCTGCCACTCGCGGCGTGTAGTGTCGCTGACCGCACTGTCATGCAACCGCACATACCAGTCCACTGCCTGGGCCAGGGTGCGCTTCATGCTTCTTCCAGCAGCAGGCAGTGCATCAGGCCTCTGGCCAGATGCTTGCGCACCGTGCTGACCGAAACCCCACAGCGATCGGCGGCTTTTTCGTAGCTGAGCCCATCGAGTTGCACGGCAAGGAAAATCTGCCGGGTACGCGCACCCAGGCCATCGAGCATGCGGTCGATGGCCAGCAGGCTGTCGAGGATCAGCGCGCGGGTCTCGGCCGAAGGCGCGTGCAGTTCCGGGCGCGCCATCAGTGCATCGAGGTAGGCCTGCTCCAGGCTGCGGCGCCGATACAGGTCGATGACCAGGCCACGGGCGATGGTCGCCAGGTACCTGCGGGGTTCCTGCAGGGTGCCGGATGAGCGTGCCAGAAGCACACGGACGAACGTGTCCTGGGCAAGGTCCGCTGCATCGGCGGAGTTGCTCAGCCGATGGCGCAACCAACCGCGCAGCCAGCTGTTGTGGTCACGGTAAAGGGCGTGAAGATGCGCGTGGGGTGCTGCGTCAGAGGCCGTTGTGGACATGCCTTCTCCCTGCCGGCAGTGATGCAAATAAGAATTTGTCTCGATTGTATTGATAAGCCTTCGCCTTGGGAAGCCAGCGCCCAAGCCATGTTCATCACCGTGTTGACGCTATTTTCACAGTCAACCGATTAGCGTCACGCCTTTTCCGGCCACAGGCACATCTGCTGGCCGCCAAGGTACGACGAGGCATACGTGTCACACACTACATCCCCGCCGCGCACAAGCGCGTGGACTGGGCCGGCCTGGGCTGGCTTCTGCTGTTCTTCTGGTACTTCTCCGGCGTCACCCAGGCGTTGTTGCTGTTCAGTGGCACCACCGGCTTTGCCGGTTTTCGCGATGCGTTCTTCCTCAGCAGCCTGTGGCTGGCCCCGGTGCTGCTGCTGCCCCGCTTCACCCGCGCCACGGCGGCTGTCATCGGCCTGGTATTGTGGGCCGCATCGCTGGTGGGCCTGAGTTACTTCGGCATCTATCGTCAGGAGTTCTCGCAAAGCGTCATCTTCGTGATGTTCGAGTCCAACACCGCCGAGGCCGGCGAATACTTCAGCCAGTACTTCAGCGTGTGGCTGGGCCTGGCGCTGCTGCTGTACACGCTGGTTGCAGTACTGCTGTGGAAACGTGTACGCCCCGTCAGCTTGCCCCTGCGCAGCCGCCTGCCGGTGGTGGCCCTGTTGCTGGTGGCCAACCTGGTGTACCCGTTCTACAAGCAGATGGTCACCCAGGAACGCAACTTCGCCGATGCCGCTGAAAAAGTGCAGCAACGCATGGAGCCCGCAGTGCCTTGGCAACTGTTGGTCGGCTACCGTCAGTATCGCCAGCAACTGGACAACATGCAGGACTTGCTGGCCCAGAACGCCGCATTGCCCCCACTGCAAAACCTGCGTGACAGCAGCGGCACCGCGCCGCGCACCCTGGTGCTGGTACTGGGCGAGTCCACCACCCGCGAGCACATGCACCTGTACGGCTACAACCGCGACACCACGCCCAACCTCGACGCGCTGGCCGCCAGCGACAAGGGCCTGACGGTGTTCCGCGACGTGGTATCGCCACGCCCGTACACCATCGAAGTGATGCAGCAGATCCTCACCTTCGGCGACGAGCAGAACCCGGACCGCTTCCTCACCGACCCGTCGCTGATCAACCTGATGAAACAGGCAGGCTACAAGACCTTCTGGATCACCAACCAGCAGACCATGACCAAGCGCAACACCATGCTCACCACCTTCTCGCAGCAGACCGATGCGCCGGTATACCTGAACAACCAGCGCAACCAGAATGCCAGCCAGTACGATGATGTGGTGCTGGCGCCGTTCGAGAAGGCCTTGCAAGACCCTGCGCCGAACAAGTTCATCATCGTGCACCTGCTGGGCACGCACATGGACTATCGCTTCCGCTATCCCGACGACTATGCCCACTTTACCGACAACACAGGTGTACCCGGCCAGCTGACCGCGGACCAGGTAAAAACCTACAACTTCTACGACAACGCGGTGCGCTACAACGACTATGTGGTGTCGAGCCTGATTAAACGCTACTCGGCCGGCAACCCCAATGGCTTCCTGGTGTACCTGTCCGACCACGGTGAAGATGTGTACAGCTCCGGTGACCACGACCGCCTGGGGCGCAACGAAGGCGCGCCGACCCGGCCGATGTACACCATCCCGTTCCTGCTATGGACCTCGCCCAGCTGGCAGGCCGAGCACCCACGCGACTTGCAGGCGATGGCCAGCCGCCCTTACAGCAGCTCGCACCTGATCCATACCCTGTCCGACCTGGCCGGGCTGAGCTATGACCGCTATGAGCCGGCCAAGAGCCTGGTGAGCCCGCAGTTCGTGGCAGCACCGCGCTGGATCGGTGACCCGTACCGCAAGGATGGCTTGCGCGAATTCGACCACCTGCCGATGGACAAGGCTGCAGGCTTGCAGCAGGCGGCCAGTAATGGCGAAGAGCAGAACGGCAAGCGCTTGAACTGATGTTTTTTGGTTGAGATCGTTGGGGGCGCTTTGCGCCCCTTGCGTCACAATGGGCCGCAAAGCAACCCCAGGGCCTTAAGCCTTACATCACATAAATTAAATTTAAATTGATTTTAAATTACGTGTGCGCGACGCTCTGCTCATTCCCTTGGCCCGCAGAGCAGCCCCATGTCCACAGCTCCCCGCGAAACCCGCAAGGACGGCGCCGTCACCCGCACCCGCATCCTTGAAGCCGCTGGCGAACTGTTCGCCGCGCTTGGCTATGCCGAAACCAGCAACAAGGCCGTTGCCGCCAAGGCCGAGGTCGACTTGGCCTCGATCAACTACCACTTTGGCAGCCGCAACGGCCTGTACCTGGCCGTGCTCGACGAAGCACGCCAGCGTTTCCTCGACCTCAGCGACCTGCAGCGCATCACCCAAGGCAACCAACCACCCGCGGACAAGCTGCGCGTGCTGGTAGAGCTGGTGGTGCACAAAGCCACTTCAGCCCGGGACAACTGGCACCTGCGGGTACTGGCCGCGGAAATCCTCGCCCCCAGCCCCCATGGCCAGGCGCACCTGCAGGCGGCAGCGCCGTTGCGGCTGTCGCTGCTCAAGGCTCTGTTCAGCGAAATCAGCGGTATCCCTGCAAGCGACCCCGCCCTGACCCGCTGCATCCTCTGCGTCACGGCGCCCTGGGCAATGTTGTTGATCGGCCCGCGCGGTGGCTCTGGCGCGCTGCACGAGATTCTGCAAATGCCGGCCGACGCCGTTGCAGCGCAGTTGTACCGCTTTGCCCTGGCAGGCCTGCTGGATGCCGGCCAACAGCATGCCCAGGCCCACGCCACACACCGTTGAGGTCAGCCCCGTGCAACCGATATCCACCGATACCTCCCCCGCCGCAACGGACGCGCAAACCTCCATCCCACTGCTGCTGGCAGCCCTGATGCTGGTGATGTTCCTGGCCGCACTCGACCAGACCATCGTATCGACCGCGCTGCCCACCATCGTCAGCGACCTGGGTGGGTTGCGCTGGCTGTCCTGGGTGGTCACCGCTTACCTGCTGGCCTCCACGGTGGTGGTGCCACTGTATGGCAAGTTCGGCGACCAGTTCGGCCGCAAGCGTGTGCTTCAGGTCGCCATCGTGGTGTTCCTGCTGGGTTCGGCGTTGTGTGGCGCAGCGCAGACCATGGCCCAGCTGATTGCCTTTCGTACCCTGCAGGGATTGGGCGGTGGTGGCCTGATGGTGGTGGCGATGGCCGCGATCGGCGATGTCATCCCGCCCGCCGAACGTGGCCGCTACCAAGGCCTGTTCGGTGGCGTGTTCGGCCTCGCCACTGTGGTCGGGCCACTGATCGGCGGTTTCCTGGTCGAGCACCTGTCCTGGCATTGGATTTTCTACATCAACCTGCCGCTGGGCCTGTTGGCGCTGTTGGTGATCGGCAGCGTGTTTCGCCCGCATGTGGCCCTGGTGCGGCATGAGGTGGACTACATCGGTGCATTTTTCCTCACCGTGGCACTGGGTGCCCTGGTGCTCATCACCAGCCTGGGCGGCAGCCTGCTGGCGTGGCAGTCACTGGACATGCTGTGCCTGTCGCTGTTCGCCCTGATCGGCCTGGTCGGTTTCGTCCTCGAGCAACGCCGCGCCGCAGAGCCGATCATGCCGCTGCACCTGTTCCGCCACCGCACCTTCGTGCTTGCCGGGCTGATCGGTTTTATCGTCGGGGTATCGCTGTTCGGCGCGGTTACCTTCCTGCCGTTGTACATGCAGGTGGTGAAAGACGCCACGCCGACCAGTGCCGGGCTGCAGATGCTGCCGTTGATGGGTGGCCTGCTGGTGGTGTCGGCGATTACCGGGCGACTGATCAGCCGCTGGGGCCGCTACCGGGTTTTCCCGATCCTTGGCACCCTGCTGCAAGTGGTTGCCCTGGGCCTGCTGAGCCGGCTTGAGCTGGACACGCCCATGGCGCTGATGAACCTGTACATGGGCCTTTTGGGCGCCGGCCTGGGCATGGTCATGCAGGTGTTGATCCTGGCGGTGCAGAACAGCGTCGAGCCGCGCCATATGGGCGTGGCCACCTCCGGGGCGACCTTGTTCCGCTCGATTGGCGGCGCCATCGGCGTTTCGCTGTTCGGCGCGTTGTTCTCGCATGCCCTGCTAGGCGGCCTGGCCAGCGATTTCGCCGCCAGCGCCGGTGGCCCGGCGAGCCTTTCACCAGCCGCCGTGCACGCCCTGCCCGCCGCCCTGCAACACAGTTACCTGCTGGCGTTTTCCGGGGCGATGCATGGCGTGTTCATGCTGGCTGGGGGATCACCAGCGTGGCCTTCGCACTGTCCTGGTTGCTGCGCGAGGTGCCGCTGCGGCGAGCCTGAGCAAAGCGCCGATAGCCCCACAGGGCAACCAGCAACACCAACGCCCCGGCCGCCAACGCCACCTGGAAACCGGCGCTGGCGCCCAACCCGTCGACCACCTGCCCTGACGCCACAGCGCCCAATGCCACGCCAACATTCAAGCCGGCCAGCAGCCAGGTCATGCCTTCGGTCAGTTGGCTGGCGGGCACCAGACGCTCCACCAGGGCCATGGCCACGATCAGGGTTGGTGCGAAAAACAGCCCGGCCAGCAACACGGCAGCAGCCAACCCGAACAGGTTGCCTGCCAACAGTAGCGGCACGGTACTGGCCGCCGTCGCCAGGCCGCCGAGCAACAACAGCCTGTGCAAAGGCGCCGCCAGATTCACGGCACCGAACAGCAGGCCCGCCGCGCACGAGCCAATGGCATAGCACGACAGCACGACACTGGCTGCCGCCGGCATGCCGGCCTGTTCAGCGAATGCCACGCTGACGATATCGACGCTGCCCACGATCACGCCCATGGCCACCATCAACAGGACCAGCAGGCGCACGTCCGCCTGAGCGATCACCGCAACCCGCTGGTGGCCGGTCGAGTCATCAGCCTGCAGCGGGGGTTCGCTGCCCGTTTGCACGACCAAGGCGAATACCCCGATGGCCAGCAACAGCGCGGCGGCCAATGGCCCGGCCTGGGGCAGCAAGGCCACGCTGAGCCCGACCGACAGGGGCGGGCCGGCGATGAACGTGACCTCATCGAGCACCGTTTCCAGCGAAAAGGCACTCTGCAGCTGTGGCGTATCGCGGTACAGCGCCGTCCAGCGCGCCCGTACCATTGCCGACAGGCTGGGCATGCAGCCGGCCAGCGCTGCAGCGGGGAACAGGCACCAGGCCGGCGCCTGCCAGGTGACGCACGCCAGCAGCAACAACAAACCGGCCACGCTCAGCGCGGTGGCGGCCGGCAACACGCGGCGCTGGCCATGGCGATCGACCAGACGGGAAACCTGTGGCGACAGCAGTGCGTAGGTCAGCACGAACGTGGCCGCCACCGCTCCGGCCAGGGCGTAGCTGCCGTGCAGTTGCGCGAGCATGGTGATGATACCGATGCCGGTCATGGGCAACGGCAGGCGGGCCAACAGACCAGCCAGGGTAAAGCCAAGGGTGCCGCGTGACTGGAACAGCGCGCGGTAGGTCGTGAACATGGGTCGACTCTCCTTATCGAACGAAAGCACACTTACATTCATTGCGTATGATTAAAACCCTATTATCATACGCACTGAATGTAAAGCACTGGGTTCGCAGGAGACGCTCCCACAACGGCTCTATGTAGGGTCAGGCCACAGGCGAACAACTACCCCGCCCGGCACTCCCCCGCACCGCCTCGGCCAGTTTGCGAAGGTTGGCCTGATGCGCATTCACCAGGCTGGTGATGCTGTTGTCAGCCGCAGTCTGCACCGAGGTGCGGCAGGTCAGCTCAGCCTGCCCCGCCACCTTCAGGCGCCAAACGGCCTCCAGCGAGGCGTAACGCCCCGGCACGGTGTCGAAGCGCTGCACATCCACCCGCAAAGCCGCCTTGCCGCCGCCCGCCGGGCCACCCAACTGGTCTTGCAGGGCGCTGCGGAACTCATCCACCAGGTTGGCCCCCACCATTCCGTCTCAAGGATGGCCAGGCCGCTCTGCCCTTCGCGTACCACCAACTGTGGGCGGTCGACCTGGGGCGGGACGACCACCCTGACCACCTGGATGCGCTGGCCACTGTCACGCGCCGGCTCACTCGGTACCAAGGTGTGGTAGTTGTTCGGCGTACTGCTGCAGCCCCCGAGCCATACCAGCAGGCTAGCCACACAAACATTGCGTAGTCGTTGCATCGGCTGTCTCCTCAGGGCTCAAGGTCTGCGGGCCCGGCCGCTTTCGGCCGGCCACGAATCAGTGACTCGGGGTGGCGGCCCAGGTAATCGGCAAGGTCACGCAGCGAACGTGACATGCGTTCCAGCTCATCCAGTGTTTCGCCCATTCGCTCGCGCTGCGGCGAGTCCTCGGAAATGGCCGAGTTGGCGGTGCGCAGGGTCTTGTGCACTTCGTCCAGCGCCACTTTTACATCCGGCAGTGTCTGGCCATTGAATTGCTTGAGGCTGGCGCGCAGCTCACGCAGGCTGCCGTCGAGGTTGCGGCGATGCTTTCCAGCGGCAGCTTGGCAATGCGTTCCACGACCCGCTGCAGCTGCTCCTGCAACTGCTCCAGGCTACCCGGCAACGTGGGGATGATGATGGGGTTGGCGGCCATGTCGAAGGCGACTTTGGGGGCATCGGGGTAGAAATCCAGGGAAATGAACATCTGCCCAGTGATCAGGTTGCCGCTGCGCGCCTGGGCCCGCAGGCCATGCTCGACAAACGTGCCGATCAGCTCCCGCGCACCATCCATGTCGCCTTCGGTGTGCTTGAACACCGCCAGCATCTTGCGGTGCACCGGCCCCAGGCGCTGCGGGTAGATTACTGCATCCACCACTACCGGGAAGGTCTGCCTGGCGGCGTCGTAATCGAGCTGAATAGAGGTAACACGCCCAAACTCCACACCCTTGAACTCCACCGGCGCACCCACCGACAAGCCGCGCATGGCCTGGTCGAAGCGCAGTTGCAGGTACTGCGCCTGGCCGTGGGGAGGGGCCAGCGCCAAGTCGCGGTCGGCAAATAGCTGGAAGCGGGCCTGGTCGGCAGCTGGCTCGGCTTGCGGGGCGAAATCGGGCGAACCAAAGGCCAGCCCCCCCACCAGGATCGATGATAACGACTCGGTATCGACCTTCAGCCCGTTGGCGCCAATCTGCATATCGACACCACTGGCATTCCAGAAGCGCGTGTCGGCGGTGACGAAGCTGTCGTAGGGGGCTTGCACGAACACGCCAATCTCCACGCCCTTGCCATCGTCCTGCAGCGCAAAAGAGACCACTTCACCGACCGGGATCTTGCGGTAGTAGATCGATGAGCCGACATCCAGCGAGCCCAGATCGCTGGCGGTAAGGACAAAACGCTTGCCCTTTTCGTCATAGGTGATCGGCGGCGGCAGCTCCAGGCCGACGAAGGACTTTTCCGGCACTTTCGACTCACCGGAATCAGCCCCGATGAAACTGCCCGAAAGCAGCGTGTCCACCCCGGAAACCCCGCCTACGCCGATGCGCGGTCGCACCACCCAGAAGCGCGCGCCCTGGGTGGCAAAAGAGCGGGCATCGTTGGACAGCTGCACGTTGGCCACCACGCTCTTCTTGTCCTCGGCCAGGTCCACCGTGGTCACTTCGCCAATCACCACGCTGCGGTATTTCACCTGGGTCTTGTGCGCCACCAACCCCTCCCCGCTGTGGAAGGAAATGGTGATCACCGGCCCTTGCTGCATCCAGTTGCGTACCACCAGCGATGCGCCGATCAGGATAGCCAGAATCGGCACGATCCAGACCAGCGACACCCCCAGCGCCGTGTGCGCACGTCAACCTGACCTGTACCGTCGCGCTTGTCAGTCTGTTGCCCCATCAATGCGGCCTCCCTCGTTGGCATGGCTATCCCAGATCAGGCGTGGGTCGAAGCTCATTGCAGAGAACATGGTCAGCACCACCACCATGCCAAAAAACAGGATACCCACCCGTGGCTCGATGGTGCCCAGCCCGCGCAGTTGCACCAGCGCCGCCACCAGCGCCACCACCATCACGTCGAGCATGGACCAGTAGCCGATCAGCTCGACGAAGCGGTACAACTGCGAACGCTGTCGGCAAGCCCAGGTGGAACCACGCTGGGCGGTGTACAGCAGCAGGCCAAGGGAGAAAAACTTGATCGCGGGCACACCCACGCTGGCAATGAAGATGATCAGCGCAATATCCCAGGCCCCGGCTTCCCAGAATTCCAGCACACCACCGCCAATGGTGCTGTCGCTGCCACTGCCGAGCATTTCGGTGTGCATCACCGGCAGCAGGTTGGCGGGGATATCGAACACCAGCGCCGCCAGCAGAAACGCCCAGCCACGGCTGATGGCATTGCTCTTGCGTCGGTGAATGGCCGCGCCGCAACGGTTGCAGGTGTGCGCACCGCCACTCATGTCGCAGGCCTGGCCGCAGCCATGACACAGGCACAAGCCAAGGTCGTCTGCGTTGGCCGGGGTTGTCATACCTGCTCCCACAAGTCGCGGATGTCCTTGCCGGCAATATGGATGATCAGCATGCTCAGCGCGGCCAGCGCCAGCAGGCCGATACCGGGGATTACATCGAGCAACCCCGCCAGTTTGATCACCGCCACCATCGCCCCCAGCAGGCACACCTCCAGCATGCTCCACGGTCGCAGGCTTTCCAGGCCACGCATGCACAGGGCAAAACCGGGGGCACGCTGGCCGGCCAAGGCAAAACTCAACACCCAGCACAACAAGGCAATCTGCAACAGCGGTGCGAAGATGATCGACAACGCCATGACCAAGGCGATGAAGGTGATACTGCCGTGGCTGAGGATCTGCACCGCGTCCCACAACGTCGCCGAATGGGTTAGCCCCTGCATCCCGATGGTCATGACCGGGTAAGCATTGGCAAATACCAGCAGGACGCCACCGGTCACACTCAACGCCAGCCGCTGCTCGATGGTGAGCGACGTATGCCGGTACAGCACGCCGCCACAGCACGGGCACAGGGCACGCTGGTGCTTGAGCAATGGCACACGCTGGTACACCGTGTCGCAGTATTCGCAAATGATCAGATCTTGGGGCTGGGTCATGTTGGTTCCCACGGATAGACCTGCAGGCAGCACCTACGTCAGCAAGCCTAGACGGGAAAAGCGCAATGCGTCAGCGGGTGTGCCCATCGTCGCAAACCTCCGGGCAACGGCTGCCCGGAGGTTAGCCCAGCGCTACTCGAGCAACTGCTCCAGGCTTGGATCACGCATTACACGCTGCACGGGCTGCTGTGCGGCTTTGCCCGGCACCGACATCTTCAACTTCATGCTGGCCACTTTGGCGCAGGCATTGCTGCCGTCCGCATAGATACCGCTCATGTCGCACTTCCACTGGTAGAAGTTCACCAGGCCACCCGACATCTGCAAGCTGTAGTCGGTACTTTGCGTACCTGGGGTGAAGGCGTGCCCCGCCGGGATGTTCTGGAACCATTTCATCCACTCGGCGGAGCCCGGTTTCGGTGGGTTTTTCTGGAACAATGGGTTCATGATCGCCACCTGCGGCGCCTCGGCGGTGGCGTGGCAGCTCAGGCAGGAGCTGTTGGGGTTGTCCACCGGCCCATTGAGTCGACCGTTCCAACCCAGGTGGGTAGGCGGCAGTTCACGGGTATCGGCGTTGATGGCGGTCTGTTGCAGTGCCTTGTTGATACGGGTCTGGGTGGGCTGTGGGTTAGTGTAGTCATTGCTGGTCACCTGAGGGTCGTTGCCCCACATCACGCCCACCGGCACCAGGTTGTCCCAGCTGGCCTTGCCGCTCATGGCCCCGTTGTACTGGAAGGTACCGAAGATCCACCCGGTTTCGGCAATACGCGTGTCGCGCACGGCTACGTCCATCTGGATCAACGCCACGTCCTTGAGCTTGCGGTTGGCCGAGGTGAACGTGTCTGTGATATAGCCCTGCCACAGCACCGGGTTGGCCAGAAACGGCACCGTGCTGCGGTCGATGTCGGCGAACAGCGCCTTGCACACCACCGTGCCGTTGGCAAAGCTGTTGGGTTGGGCGGTATGGCTCGGGTCTGGGTTGTTCGGGTCCTTCCAGACTTGCCCAATGGTGTAGGCGCCAATGTCGTTATAAATCCCCACGGCATAGGTTTGACCGGTGGCCGTCTGCGTGCTGGCCAGTTGCTTGACCTGAATCTGCGCCTCCTTGGTCAGCCCGTGTATGCCCTCACGCCCCAGCGGGCCGTAATGCTGCCACGGCATGTGGTACCACTGCCGAACCTTGTTGTGCTGCACATACCAGTCAGCCTCGACGTTGCCCTCCAGGCAATAGCGCTTCGCAGCCTCCATGTACGGGCGCCATGTCTCGAAGTTGTTGTCGCGCTTGGCAGGCAACTTGCCGAAGAACGCCGGCACGCCATTGGGCGGTGACGTCGGATAGTTTTGGCTGAGGGTAAATTTGGTCCCTTCGTAACTGTCGGGTGGCGCGTAGCCATAGTCCGGATAGGTACCGGCCTGTGCGGCGAGGCTGTACAGTGTGGCCGTCATGGCCAGTGTGGCAAGTGTTCCTTGGGGCTGGTTCATCGATGATCTCCTTGATCGGCTGCACTCCTGGCATCGACAGGGCGCGTGCCCATGGCGGATGCAGGGACTCCTTTATTGTTTTTGGGCCGAGTTCGCCCGAACGCGGCCGGCTGTCACGGGTGAGTGAATGGCGTGTGGCGCACCTCCCTGCCGGCTTTTTGCCGAGCGAACGCGTACATCCCAGGCCGTTTGGCCAGGGTTGATCGAAAGCGTGTGTAAACGGAGTGTGCGCAGGGGGGTATGCGGGCTGTGCCGCGTGTCGACTCCTGTCGAGCGCTTGCCGTTCTTCCTTGCTATCAGGTGTAGGCGAAACGGCAAAAACTGCCAGCCGTTTGGCATGCCGAGCCGATTTCCGGTCGTTTTGCCTATCACCGTCTTACCGCCGAACTATTCTGTGAAGCGGGCTTTCCGCCCAGTGGAGGTGTGCCATGCGTACGTTCACGTGGAGTTACCTGCTGCTACTGCTGTGCGCGGCATCGGCGGCCCAGGCGCAGTCGGTGGTGCCGCTCAAGGGCCAGAGCAGCCAGCAGATGCAACTGGATATCAACGATTGCAATACCGTCGCCAGCAATGCCGCGAACAGCACGGCGACGTCCAGCGACCCGCATGTCGGTGGACGGGTACGCGGTGCGGCCGCGGGTGCCGCCGCCGGCGCGGTAGGCGCGCAGGTACGCGGTAACCAGCACGACGAGCTGTATGACCGGGTAGGTGACGACGCCAAGCAGCAGTACCGGCAGAACCGTGCCGGCGAAGTGGCCGCCGCCGGTGCCGCGGTCGGAGGCATGCGCCAGCGTCAGGACCGGCGTCAGGACAGGCGCAGCCAGGACCAGGCAAAAACCCAGGCCCATGCCAGCGCCTACAGCGGCTGCCTGCAGGGGCGCGGCTATCAGGTCAACCCCTGAGCAACCGGCACGCCATGCCCCTGCCGGTGAGGCATGGCGTGCTCAGCTTCAGAACTTCGCCAGTTCTTCCCGACAAAACTCCACGAACAACTGCGCAGGCTTGGTCAGCTGCACGCGCTTCAACCACGCCGCAGCCAGCCCAGAAAGCGCCACTGGCTCGGTAATGTCCAGCATTGCCAAGCGCTGCCCGTCGTAGGTGTACTCCGTGTGCGGCCGTGTGACCAGCAACGAAAAACCAAAGCCCTGCCCGACCATGCCGCGCACCATCTCGATTGACGGCGAGCTGAAGACGATGTTTGGCGTCAGCCCCATTTCGTTGAACAGGCTGACGAAATAGGTGCGGCTGGGGGCCACGTCCAGCAAGATCATCGGCTCCGGGCACAGGTCGCGCAGCGACACCTGGGCCTGGCCGGCAAAGCGGTGGTTTTCCGGCAGCAGCACATAAGGCTTTTGCGGTGGCATCAACGGCTCGGCCTCGATGGTGCCATCCAGGTCGTGGTCATAGAGAAACGCCAGGTCGAAGGTACCGGCGGTCAGGCCCTGGATCAGGTCCTGCTGCTCGCCGTCGCGCAGGCGGATATCCACGCCAGGGTAGCGTTGACGAAAGCCGGCGATCAAACGAGGCAGGTACAACGGTGCCACGGTTTCGAAACAGCCGATATCGATCTGCCCGGCCACGGTGTCGTTGTCGGCCAGGGCGTTCTGCTCGAACTCGTGGGCCATCTGTAGCAGCGCTCGGGTCTTGGCGTAGAAGCGCTTGCCGCTGGGCGTCAGCGACACGCCTTGGGCGTGGTGGCGGATGAACAGTTGCACGCCGAAGCTTTCTTCCAGGCTCTTGATGGCGGTGGAAATGGACGGCTGGGCGATGTACAGCTGGCGCGAGGCCTCGGCAACGCTGCCAGCCTCCACGGTGGTAACGAAGTACTTGAGTTGTCGCAGGGTATAAGCAGCCACGGGCACCTCATTGACGCCTGTCGGCGCTGGGATCATGCCTGACACTTTACCTCTCGCGAACGCAAAGTGGGGGCTGGGTGATGAAGGATTTACCTATGGCTTGAGCAGGTTTTTGTGGGGGGGGGGTGCCCTGCACCCCTCCACGTCGGTTCACTCGAACGACGCTATCATCACGCAGTCGTCACCTACCATCTTGTAGCCTGCCTCGCATTGCAATCCCACGGAAGTGGTGACACTCCGCTTGCGCCTGGAAAGGCTTTCCGGTTGTTGAGCATTGTCCTCTAGCGACGCTTCAGAGGTATCGGGCAGTTGATCCATGGGTTCTTCTTGCATGGTGTTCACTCCTGGTTTGAATTGTGTTGCCCGAACAACTTAAATGCTGGCGTCTGCACCAACCCATTTGGAAACACCCTCACGGCAGGCCCACAGCGAACTGGTTAAATACCCCCAAACGTCTTTACTGATACCCAACGGCATCAGGAACACGGTGTACGCCTATGAAGATCGTGGTCACCAGCATTCTCGTCGACGACCAGGCCAAGGCTCTGGCCTTCTACCACTACGTACTCGGTTTCGAGCCCAGGCACGACATCCCCATGGGCCGGCACCGCTGGTTGACCCTGACTTCGCCCAATGACCCCAATGGCGTCGAGCTGCTGCTGGAACCCGACGCGCACCCGGCCGCCAAAACCTACAAGGCCGCGCTCAAGCAGGACGGTATTCCCGCCACCTCGTTCGGCGTACGTGACATCCAGGCCGAATACACCCGGCTGTGCGCGGCGGGCGTGCAGTTTACCCAACCACCCACCAACATGGGCCCCGTCACGGTGGCCGTGTTCGATGACACCTGTGGCAACTTGATCCAGATCGCCCAGAAACACTGAAAGCCCCCAACCTAAGCGCACCAATAAGGAAAACAGATGCGCCACGAATTCCGCGAAGTCCTCAACGACCTGGTCGATTACTTCCTGCTTGGCGATATCCAGTTGCTAGAGCGCTTCAAGCAGGAGCACGAGCTACCGGACGACCTGGCCTACGCCTTCACTCACGACGACAGCGGCGACAAAGCGGTGCGCGAAGGCATCGTGCTGCCGCTGGCCGGGGTCGACAACCTGCCCTATCGCATCCTGTTCACCCTTGATGGCTACACACCGGCCCTGCGCGAAGCCGGCAGCCGCCTGAAACATCGGCGCAATGGCTATGTGCTGCGCGTCGAGCACGGTGCTGTGATGCTCTATACCTGGCGCATCCTGCAGCACTTCACACCCAAGACTCTGGGTGACCTGATGGCCCGCTACCAGGTACCGGGACGGCCGATCATCGAGCTGGACAATGGCTGGTACGACGTGGAGGTGCTGGCCGGGGCGCTGGTGCGCGAAGGCTTGTACGAGCCGGCGTTCGAGTTCGTGTTGAAGAAGCGCTGGAGCCGGGGTGAGGCGACGGAGGTGGATACAGGATATGCCTTTGGCCTGCGTGGCTATTTCGATTGATAGCCTCTGCGGGTCTCTTCGCGGGTTTACCCGCGAAGAGACACTTACAGGCAACTTCATTAATCAGGTGTGGTTGATATCACGGTCCTTGGTTTCCGGCAGGAAGAAGATCCCCAGCACCGCCGTCATCACCGCAATCACGATCGGGTACCACAAGCCGTAATAGATATCCCCGGTCGCCGCCACCATGGCAAACGCGACCGTCGGCAGAAAGCCGCCGAACCAGCCATTACCGATGTGGTAAGGCAGCGACATCGAGGTGTAGCGGATACGCGCCGGGAACAGCTCCACCAGCCAGGCGGCAATCGGGCCGTAGACCATGGTCACGTAGATCACCAGGAGGGTCAGCAGCAACAGCACCATCGGGTAGTGGATCTTCGCCGGGTCGGCCTTTTCCGGGTAGCCGGCCTCTTTCAACGCACCACTCAAGGTGGCGGTAAAGGCCTCGCTCTGCACTTTGAAGTCCGCGGCGGCCATGCTGCTGCCTTCAAAGCTGGGCAGTACCCGCTCACCAATGCGGATCTGCGCCACACTGCCAGGCTCGGCCGCCTGGTTGGTATAGGGAATGGCGCGCTTGGCCAGCAGGCTCTTGGCAATGTCGCAGGAGCTGGTGAATTTGGCCTTGCCCACCGGGTCGAACTGGAATGCGCACTGGCCAGGGTCGGCCACCACCACGACCGGGTTCTGCTCCTGGGCAACGAACACATCCGGGTTGCCGTACTCGGTCAACGCCTTGAAGATCGGGAAATAGGTCAGCGCGGCGATGATGCAGCCGGCCATGATGATCTTCTTGCGGCCAATGCGGTCAGACAAGCTACCGAAAAAGATGAAGAACGGCGTGCCGATCAGCAGCGAGCCGGCAATCAGCAGGTTGGCGGTCTGCGGCTCGATCTTGAGCATCTGCAACAGGAAGAACAGCGCATAGAACTGCCCGGTGTACCACACCACCGCCTGCCCTGCGGTACCGCCCAGCAGCGACATGATCACCACCTTGAGGTTGTCCCAGCGGGCGAACGACTCGGTCAGCGGTGCCTTGGACGCCTTGCCTTCGGCCTTCATCTTCATGAACACCGGCGACTCGTTGAGCTGCATGCGGATGTACACCGAAATCGCCAGCAGCAAGATCGACAACAGGAACGGCACCCGCCAGCCCCAAGCTTCGAACACCTCGGTGCCCATGACGGTGCGGCACGCCATGATCACCAGCAACGACAGGAACAGCCCCAACGTGGCCGTGGTCTGGATCCAGGCGGTGAAGAAGCCCCGTCGGCCCTTGGGTGCATGTTCGGCCACATAAGTGGCCGCGCCGCCGTATTCACCACCCAAGGCCAGGCCTTGCAGCAGGCGCAGGGTAATCAGGATGACCGGCGCAGCCACGCCAATCGCGCTGTAGCTGGGTAGCAAGCCCACCAGTGCGGTCGACAGGCCCATGATGACAATGGTGATCAGGAAGGTATGCTTGCGCCCGATCATGTCGCCCAGCCGGCCGAACACGATGGCGCCGAACGGCCTTACCGCAAACCCGGCGGCGAACGCCAGCAGCGCGAAGATGAACGAGGTGGTTTCATTGACCCCGGCAAAGAAGTGCTTGGCGATGATCGCGGCGAGAGAACCGTACAGGTAGAAGTCGTACCATTCGAACACCGTGCCCAGGGACGAGGCGAAGATGACCTTGCGCTCCTCCTTGGTGATACCGCGTTGGGGCGCGCTACTGCCCGTGGATGCGCTGTCGAGAACCGCCATGGGTTGCCTCCGTCATGTCGTCATGCAGGCCGGAGCACCTCACAACCACTTCACCGTCGCACCCAGGCGCTGGGGCTTGCTTTGGGTTGCGCGAAGCACGACGAGGCGGGCCGCCTCGGATCGCAGCAAGGTAAATGAAGCATAATCGGGATTGCCGGGATATCCACCCGCCTGGCCATACACCAGAGGGCAGCATGGACGACACGGCAATACCCGGCTGGCAGGGCGATATCTGGTTGGCGGACGATCACTGCCTGCTGCGGTCTACGCTGGGCAGGACCGACAGCCATGTGCATTACGCGCATCAGGTGCTTGTGGGCCTTGGTGCGGATGTCGAGGTGCGCCTAGGCGAGCGGATTTGCAGCGGCCCACAGGTGTTCATCGCGTCGCGGCAACCCCATGCCATCCTCAGCCATGGCGTACCGTGCCTAACCGTGTTTGCCGAACCGCTGGCCTTCGACCTGGCAGACCTTGCCCTAGCCTGCAAGCAAGCCGGCAACAGCGCAGAGCAACTGGCAGAGTGCCTCATGCACTGGCCGCGCCGGCCGCTCGACCCGCGCCTGAGAAAAGCCCTCGAGCGCATCCGCGCACTCGACGAACAGGCCTTGCCGGCCCAGGAACTGGCCAGCACTGTTGCGCTGTCGCTCAGCCAACTGGAACGCCTGTTCAGCGGCTCACTGAAATTGTCCGTGCGCCGGCTGGTGCTGTGGCAGCGCTTGCGCATGGCCCTGCAACAGGCGCTGGGCGGCGCCAGCCTGACCGAAGCGGCATTGGCGGCGGGGTTTGCCGATTCGGCGCATTTCACCCGCAGCGTTCGCCAGCAATTCGGCCTCAGCCCAGGTACCGCTTTGCGCCGCTTGCGCCTACGTACGTTCGGCTAACGCCTGACGCAGGCCTGCCGGCAATACCGCCGGTGGCTGAACATCTGCGCTTGCCCACGGCTCACGCAGTTGCGCCAGGTACGCCTGCGGATAGTCCGGCCGATCACCGATACCCATGTCGTCGTCCGCCAGCGTATAGCCTGGCAGGTACAGCCGCGTGCCAAGCAGGCGGTCCCACAGGGGGAAGAACAGCGCAAAGTTGACGTCGCCGGTAGTGCCGTACTTCAGGTGGTGCAAGCGATGCACCGGTGCCCAGGCGAACACATGGCGCCAGCCGCCAATATGCATGTCCACGTTACTGTGCTGCAGCAACAGCTGGATAGACACACTGAACGCCAGCAGCGATGCCACCTCGACGGGCAAGCCAAGCAGCAGCAACGGCAAGGTGCCCCCCAAGGTTTCGAGCAACTGGTGTATAGGGTGTTTCATCAAACCGTTGAAGCCGTACAAGCGGGTGACACTGTGGTGCACCGCATGCAGCCGCCACAGCAGCGGGCTGCGATGGCTGGCGTAGTGCACCAGCGTGATGCCCAGGTCGGCCAAGGCAATGGCCAGCAGCAACTGCAAGGCCAACGGCCAGTGGCCCGGCCACAGGCCCGTTTCCGGGAGCCAGTGGGCAAGCAGCGGGATGGCTGCCACGCTGGCGAGGGTCAGGCACTCGTTGAACAGCGCATGGCACAGGTCGCGACGGCCATCGCCTTGTGCCTGGTTCCAGGCAGCCTTGTAAGGCATGAGCCGCTCACAGGCGAATGACAGCAGCACTGCGCTGGCCAGCAGTGGCACCAGCCACAACGGATGGGCTGCCAATGACAAGGCGGCGGCAATGAAACCGAAGAAGAACAGTGGGGCGTATAGGGTGCGCATGGGCGACTCCAGGTAGTCAGGAGCCGCCAGTGTTGAGCCTCAGCCCAGGTGAGCGCTTGAAAGAACGGCGCATGCATGGCCGCGCCTGCAAATCGCCCGCGTTGGCTTGAAAAAACCGTTACCACAAGAACTGCACGACCTCCGCCAGCACCACCTCTGCCTGCTCCCGGTGTGGCACATGCCCACAGCCTTGCAGCAGTCGCGCCACTCCAGGCCCACCCGCCAGCGCCACCAGTCGTTCGGGGTGCGCCGACGAGCCAAACTCGTCGTTATCGCCATGCAGGCTCAACAAGGGGCAGCGAACCTGCGCCAAAACGGTATCCAGGTTCCAGTCGGCAAAATCCTCGGCCAGCCAGTTGTCCACCCAGGCGCGCAGTACCCATTGGGCCTTGCTGCCGTGGTAGCGCTCCAGCCGCTGCAGTTGCCCAGGCTCGGCAAACTGCTGGTCCGCTGACCGAATGCCTTCAAGTGTGCGGGCTTCGACAAAGGCCTGCGCCGACTCGGTGATCAACCCCATGCACTGGCTGGCGAATGCCGCAGCGCAGGCCACGGCCATTCCGCCGCCAACGCTGTGACCGAAGACAATGAAATCAGCTATGTCAAAGTACTCGCGCAGGGCCGTGAAGCCCTGCTGCGCCTCGTTCTCGACAAAGCCCAGGCGTAACCTGCCGGGGTGTGCGTCGGAACGACCGAAGCCCAAGCGGTCGTAAGCGATCACCTGGTGCCCGGTAGCCTGCGCCAGCTGCGCCGGGAAGTCGCGCCACAAGGCCACGCAACCCAGCGAATCGTGCAACAGGACGATAGGCGCCCCCTGTGCCTGCAGCGGCACCCACTGCTGGGCGAACAGCTTGCCTGACGCGGTGTCGATCCAGTGCTCGCGAATGTGCAGGCCGCTCATACCGCCTCCGCCACCGGCCCCTTCAACTCGACCTGGTTGCCATCCGGGTCGTAGCAGTACAGCGAGAGCCCTTCGCCTTCGGCGCCATAACGCTTTTCCGCAGGCTCTACCGTTACCCCGGCGGCCTCCAGGTAGGCCGTCAGTGCGGCCTCGTCGAACGGCTCGATCCGCAGGCAGAAGTGATGCAGGTTGCGCCCTTCCACCCCCGGTGCCGCCCCGCCTGGCTGGCCCAGCGGGCCGTCCAGGGTCACCAGGTCGATCATCGCTGTGCCCGTGGCCAGGTGCACCATGCCCAGGTCTTCGCGCACCCGGCTGACATTGCAGCCCAGCAGCTCGGTGTAGAAGGCAACACTGCGCGGCAGGTCACGGACCCGCAGAACAAGATGGTCTATGTGCTTGATAGCGAACGGTCGCATGCCGGGCTCCTTATGCCGTGTGTGCGAGTACCGTCGCCACCATAGCCCAGCTTCGCCCGGCGTGGCCAGAATCAGCTACTCGTTAACCAACCGTTGCAGCACGCCCCCTTCATGGCGCGTCAAGATACGCAGCAGTTGGTCGACCAGCGCACGGTCCGGGGCGTCCAGGTGGAAGTGGTGCCCGCCCGGGTGCCAGGAAACCTTCGCCTGGCTGGGCAAGGCGGCCTGACGCCGGACAAAGGCCTCACCAGTGAATGCGCCCTGGCGGCCAAACAGCAGGTACAACGGGCAGCGGATCTGGCTGAGCAGGTCGCAGGCTTCGCGCTCGGTCAGCGGCATGGGTTCGGGCAGCACCAGCCGTGGATCGTGGCGCCAGCAATAGCCATCGCCCAGTTGCAGCAGGTCGCGCAACGCCAACAGCCGTGCGGCACCCTCCGACAGCTCGGTGTCCAGGCGTTCGCGGCGTTGCGCCAGGGCGGTGTCCAGGTCGTCGAAGCGGCCCGCGTCCGGCTCGGCAAAACCCGGCAACTGGCTGCGCTGTACCATGCGCTTGAGCCGGTAGGCCCGTGCCAGGTGCTGCACGCGGTCATCCTCGGCCACCGTGAACGGTGCACCCATGCCGTCGAGGAAGGTCATGCTGGCAACGCCACTGGTCATGGCCGCCAGCAGCGACGCTACGCCAGTGCCCATGCCATGGGCCAGCACATGAAACTGCGCCAGGCCCAGGCTGTCGACCACAGCCAGCATGTCCTGGGCGTGTTCCCACAGGTAATAGCCACTGTCATGACGACGATGGTCGGAACGGCCATGGCCGACCAGGTCGGGCGCCACCACGAAGCAACCATCGAGCATCGGTGCCAGGCGCTCGAACGAGGCGGCGTTGTCCAGCCAGCCATGCAGGGCCAGTACCGGTATCCCCTCTTCCGGGCCCCAACAGCGCACAGCAATCTCGATACCGTCGAGGTCCAGTAAATGGTCCTTGGGACTGAACGGCGAACGCATGCTCTCTCTCCCTGACTGGTGCCTGGCGCGTACTCGTCAGGCCGGCACACCACCTTGGCCCAGCCACGGCTCACCTGCTGGCCCCTCGCCGACAACTGCATGTGCATCACCGACTCGGGCAGGCAATTATCTACCGCACCTCGCGCCTGCGCCTGCGGCTCCATAGCGGCGACCGACCACGGAGCTACGACATGAGCCACACCCCTTACCACCACGCGCAAATGACACAGTCCCTGCCCGGCTGGAGCAAGGCGCTGCACAGCGAACACGCCAGTCGCATCCTGGCGCGCTTGCGCAAGGACTATCAGGATGCCGAAGGCAATGCTTACCCTTGGTACAGCCAGGCAGACCCACTCACCCGTCAGGCCGTGCAGCGCGCCATCGCCACTCGCGACGCCAGCAGCAGGGCCCTGCAGGCTGCGCTGAGCGACTTGCAGGGCGTCACTGCGTTCTGCGCCCCACTGCTGCAAAAGCAGCTGGGCATCGACACCCCGGTCACTCAGGCGCAATACGTTTATCAAGCCACCGCCGTCAGGCAACCGGACGGGATACCGAGTGGCCCTGTAGTACCAGGTGAGCTGGGCGAGATCGTACCCAAAGGTGACCCGCAGTATCGCAGCCTGCTCGAAGCGGCCCTGCACAATTTCGAAGGAACTGCCGATACCACCCGTTTCAGCCGCCTGCAGCACGGCCGCCAGGACATCAGGCCAATCGCAGGGATGTCAGTGGCGGGGTTCATCGACCAGTGCCGTGCGCTTGACCTGGGCCAGCGCTACCAGCAGCACCTTGACCAGGTCTACGGCGGTGCAAACAAAGCCGAGCTGCAGTCACTGGCCATCACCGCACGGCGTGACGAGTTCCGCGTGCAAACCCGTATTGCGGCCTACAAAGGCCACCTCAGCCACGCCAGCGCTTTCGCGCTGCATGGCCTCGGTGCCGAAAACGCCGACCCCACCTATCAAGGCCGCCCCCTGCGTTGCTGGCAGCTGCAATTGTTTGGCATCCCGATCCACGAACTGCTGTTCATCGCGCCCACGCAAAACCGCACCCATGACCCGGTATTTCTCTACAACCCGGCAGATGGCGATGCGCTCAGGGAATTTGCCTCGCTGGGCGATGCACGCAAGTACCTGCGCCAGCAACTGCTGCAAGACGACTACCGCAAGCGCTTCGTCGCCCTGGCGCTGCAATCGCAACAGGCAGCGTTGAACCAGCAGCTTGAGCGCGCCCTTTACAGCAACGCCGACCAGGGAGCGCAGCGGCAACCTCGCAAGTCGATACATCTGGAGTCCATCGACAGCACCTTGCCAGATGTCCCTTGGGCACAGCTGGAATCCCGCCATCTTGTACGTCTGCGGGCCGATGCTCGCCAGGTGGCGGTTCCCACAGAAGATGTTGACGCCAGGGTACGCTTGCAGAACATCGAATACTGGCTGGACCTGGGCATGACCGTGCTGAATGTCGCCGCCATGGTCGTACCCTGCCTGAACCCGATCATGCTGACCATCGGCGCCGCGCAGATCATGGGCAGCGTGTTCGAGGGCATTTCAGCGTGGGAGGAAGGTGACAATGAAGCGGCTGTGGCCCAGCTTGAGTCGGTGTTGCTGAACATTGTCACAGTGGCTGCCATGGGCGGCGCCACCATAGCGCTGAAGGCCTCAGGATTCGTCGATGCCATGCAGAGCATCGTCAAGGATGGCAACGACTACCTGTGGAACCCCACGTTGAAGGACCGTGCAAGCCCGGTATCGATTGCCGAACACCTTGAGCCCGACGCACAAGGCCGTTACACGGTAGACGGGCGCCACTACATTCGCATCGATGGTGTTGTCTACGAACAGGTGTATGAGCGGGGCCAGTGGCGCATCCCCCACCCACTGGCCCCACAGGCTTATCGGCCGGTAGTGCGCGAATACGGTGCAGGCGCATGGCGCGCAGAACATGAAACGCCGCTGGAATGGGATGACCTGTATCTGTTGCGCCGCTTAGGGCCAATCAGTGACGGCCTGACTGACGAAGCGCTGAAGGCAGCGCTAGCGTGCTCCGGTGTGCAAGGCGACGAACTTCGCCAAACCCAGGTTGCCGCACAGCAACCGCCTGCCTTGCTGGCCGATGCACTCGACCGCCTTAGCGCACGGGATCAGCTCAGCCCTGCCGATCGAGCCCACCCCCTGGCCAGGCAGTTTCCGGGGCTGCCGGGGCGCGCCATCCGGCAGCTCATGGCCAGGACCTGCGCCAGTGAGCGTCTACGCCTGGCCCAAGGCAGGGTGCCTTTGCGCGTCGCCGAAGAGGCCCGGCGGCTTCAGGCACATGCCCGCTTGAGCAGGGCCTTGCTGGGGCTGTATCGCCCTGACCTGGCCACTGCCGACAGTGAAGTGCTGGATGCCGCACTCAAGGCCGAACACCCTGAGCTTGATCCTCACCAACGGTATGAGGTGGCGATTGCCAACCGGGCGCATGCGGCACGGCTGATCGGGCAGCAACCCATCAGGCCGGGCTACCGTTCGCCGATGCGCCTGGCCGATGGCCGCCTTGGCTACCCACTCAGTGGAAGGCTGCCTTGGACCAATACGGCAAATAGACGATTGCGGGCACTGTACCCCAGCCTGAGTTCAAGCGAGCGCAATACCTTGCTCGGCCAACTGCGCCAGCGCGGTGACGTAGCGGCGCAGATCAGGGCGCTGGAAACCGAGCGCAACAGCCTCGACAACACGCTGCGTGACTGGGCGAGTCAAGGCAACGAGAACCAGCGCAACGCACGCAACGAGGTACGCGACCTGTTCAATGCCGCCTGGCGCCGTGACGACCCCGACAGCCTGACACTGCAAGACCTGGAAGTCGACGCCCTGCCATCACTGCCGGCGCGCTTCGATCACATCACCACCCTGAACATTCGCGCTATCGGCATCCGTCAGATACCTGCAGACTTCTTCCAGAGTTTCCCTCGTTGCGCACCCTGCGCCTGGCGCAAAGCCCAGAGCTCGATTTCGACGGCCTGTTCCGTGCACTGGCGTCCACCCCGCAACTGGAAGAGCTGGACCTGGGCAACAACCAGTTGGGCAGCCTGACCGACGGGATGCGCCAACACCTGACCGGCCTTACCCGCCTGCGCCGGCTGAGCCTGCGTCTGAACAGGCTGCAGCTAAGCGAAGCCGACCTGCAGACCCTTGCACAGCTTCCCCTCGAATACATTGATCTGGAGTACAACCACATTACGCTGAGTGATGCCTTGGCAGCACGATTCACCGGCCTGCACCAATTGCGCGGCCTACGCTTGACCAACAACCCACTGGGTCAGGCCCCCGACCTGACCGGTCTGACCCGCCTGACCAACCTGCAACTGCGCAACTGCAGCCTGCATGAGTGGCCGCGCGGCCTCACATCACTGATGGCGCAGGCCGACCTGCAATTGCGCCACCTCAGCCTGAGCTACAACCCGATCGCCGAGGTGCCGGACCTTAACCAGTTGCTGACCAGCCCCTTTGCCGATGCCCTGCGTGCAAACCGCGATGCCTTGTGGGACTTCAACGAAAACGACCTGGATGCCAACAGCAACCGCCGGCTACGCGCGGCCGGCGTCGAAGTGCACAGCGACGATCAACTGTCGGATATCAGCGAGGAGTTCTGGCTCGTGGATGCCAGCCCAGAACAGACACAGCTTTGGAACGAATTATTCGAGGGCGATGCAAACCGACATTTACGCGATGTCATCGAACGCGTGACTCGCTCGCAGCAAGCCGAGCAGGATTTGCGCGGGCTGAGTAACCAGGTCTGGCGGTTGCTCGAACAGGCCGGGCAGGATGAGGCGCTGCGCACCCATCTGGACAATGTCGCGCAAGACTACCCGCCCACCTGTGGCGACGCCGGTACCGATGCGTTCAGCGCCCTCGAAATTGAAGCACAGGTGTTCAGCCAACTGGCCCAGGAAGCAGAGCGCCCCGCCTACCTGTTCAACTTTTTCAGAACCCTCTATCGCCGGGAAATGGTCAACGCGCTGGGCGAACGGATCCAGCTCGCTCGACTGGCGCGCCAGGCACGCTTGCTGGAGCTGGAGCGGCTACCTGCCCAGGCACAGCCCGCAAGGATTGATGTGCCTGCGCTGGACAGCCTCGACGAGCTGAGTGACAACGCCCTGCTCACTGGCGGGACGGACCTGATCGAAATACGCCTGGCCTTGCGCCAGTCACTGGCAGTGCCACTCGACTTTCCAGAAACCAGCCAAGGCATGCTGTATCGCCGCGAAGCGATGATTTCGACACGGGTGGAAAGCAATGTCGAACACGCCGTCCGGCAATTCGACCAAACCGCCACAGAGCGCAGGGCATGGGTTGCGCGGCAGCCCAGCTGGCAACGTTACCTTGCCCAGCACTTCGCCAGCCAGTTCGCCACGCTGGATGAGCGGTGGTACCAAGGCATGCAGTACCTGGACTATTGCCTGGACGCTGAAAACGAAGCCGTCACTTCGCTGGATGGTACGGTATTGCAAGCCATCGGCGAGGCGCTGCCCGCGCCAGCGTTGGACGGCAGTGGTCAATTGCAAAGAATGGACCTTGGCAGCCAGGCTTACGACCTGGCCAGCCGGCGCCTGAACGCCGGGCGTGAGCAGCAGCGCGAAGCGTTGTTCGAAACGCTTACCCGCCTGCAAGACCCGAACAGATAGCGCCCTACTGCCCGCGCAGGTCTTCGAAAAAGGCCTGCCTGCCATCCACTTGGCTCGACGCCCGTGGGGCCACCGCGGCATCGCCGTTGGCGGCCTCCACATGCCAGTAGCAGTGCTGCACCGCGCGGGTCACCGCCACATAGGCCAGGCGTTGCACCTCTTCCTTCTGCGCCGTATCGAACGGCTGCGCATCACCAGCCTTGCCCAAGCCGGCTTGGCGATACACCTGATTCTTGTACGGCGAGCTGGTCAGGTACTGGCAGTCACCCAGCATGAACACCGCATCGGCCTGCAGGCCCTTGGCACTGTGGTAGGTCAGTTGGCGCAGCCGACGCTGTTCGGCCGGCAGCGCCGCGTCGGCGTGCAATACGCCTTGCAGGTGCTCGGCCATCAAGGCCCTGTCGCTGCCTTTGCGGTACAGCATCATGACCGTCTCACCGCGCTGGTAATGCTCGATCAGCGTTTCGCCCAGGGCGGCCTCGTCACGGTCGAACACCTTGACCGGCGAGCCGGGCAGCTCGGCCGCCGGGCCACTGGCACGGGCTTTCTTGCCGGCAATCGCCGGGGTGCCTTTGACCAGGTGCTCGGCCGCGTCGATCACCTGCTGCTGGCAGCGATAGTTGTCGACCAGCATTACCCGCGTATTGGCCGGTGACGGGAAGGCCTTGGTGAACTCCATGAAGTACTTGGGCGAACTGCCACGCCAGCCGTAGATCGACTGCCAGTCGTCACCCACGCACAGCAGCGACGAATGCTGGGCGTGGCGCCCAGTATGCATGGCCGAGCCGCGTCGGCGGATTTCGGCGAGGCTGGCACGCAGCCAACTGACGATCTGCGGCGACACATCCTGGAACTCGTCGATCATCAGGTGCGCCAATGGCCGCAGCAACGGGTCGGGCAGCAGTTGCAGGTTTTCCGGGTTGTTTTCGCCGAACAGCGCGAACATGCGGTTGTAGCTCATCACCGGCGGCGACTGGTCCAGCAGGTGCATTTCCAGCGCTTTCCAATACAGCGCCAGGGCTTCGAAGAACCGTGCATCACTGTCGCCGGACGGGAAGCTCATGGCCGCCACCGCGTTGTTAACGTCCAGGCCAAGGTTCTCGATGAAGTTGGCCGCGCTGACGAATGCATCCAGCAGTGGCGCCGGGGCCAATTCACCCTTGACCTTGTACTCGAAGCCGGGGCCAGCCACCGCATCGCCTGCCAACGATGCGGCCAGGCGCCGGGCCATGGCGTAGTTGTCCAGCCAGATCAGTGGCCTGTCGCAGAAAGCCTGCAACAGCGTGCGCTTGACCGCCCACTCCGCACGCACTGCCAGCTTGGCGCCAGGGCGCTGGTACTGCGCGCTTTCCGCCGGGTCGAAGCCCAGCACCACCAACGGCCCCTGGCCTTGCAGACGGCCATGCACATGAAAGCGGCTGCCACGGATATCGACGGTTTCGCGGCAGGGTTCGATGCCCTTGATCGGCCAGGCACCGGCAGCGAACCACAGGTCCTCGATCACGTCGCACAGTTCATCGTCGCGCTGGGCCGCCAATTGGGTTACCTGGGCGCGCTTCTGCACGTCGGGGTTGTTCGGGTCCAGCGGTTTGAGCTGCAACGCTTCGCTGCGCAACAAGCCTACCAGCTCGGCAAAACGCGGGCTCTCGCCCAGCAAGCTGCTGTAGCACTGGTTGAGCTGCTGGCGCTGGGCGTCGTTCAGGCGCAGATCGAACGGGTTGCTGTCAGCCTCGGCTTCACGCCCTGCAGGCATCTCGTTGCCCAGTGTTTCGAATGCTCGCACCTGGCCGAAGCCCGGCAGGCTGCGCACCAGCGGCAGGATGCGCGAATGGAAGGTGCGCACCAGCTCGCGGGCCTGCACCGGTTGCAGGTTGATCTGCCACTGGGCGAAGACCTGCAACAGGCGCTTGATGAAGTCCTTACGCGACTCGCGGGTGAAGGTCACCACGGTCATTGCATCCAGCTCATAGCCCAGGTAATGGCGTAACAGCAGGATGCGCAGCACCAACGATGTGGACTTGCCTGCCCCGGCGCCTGCCACCACGCAGGTGGAAGGGGTGTCACTGAAGATCAGCTTCCATTGCGCGGCGCTGGGCTGCGCCTCGGTAGGCAGGCGCTGGGCGACATCCGCCTTGAAGCGCTTCTTCAGCTCGGCTGTCAACGGCAGGCGCCAGTCGTCGAACAGGTTGTCGTCCTGGCCAGGCACAGCGGTTGTGTCGGGGCGCGAATCGCGAATCACCAACACCTGGCGACCAGCCTCATAGCCAGTGGCGTGGCCGAGGGACCAGGAGTCACGGTGCTGGGCCTGCAAGCGGGTCAGGCCACGCCCCAGCAGGCGGGCGACCAGGCGGCGAAACCAGGGCAACTGGGCAGGAGGGGTAAGGTCGGCGAGGGCCTGGGGTTGCTCGTGGGCCACGGTCACTCCGTTGAAAATCAAAACAACGGGCATGTTCGCCGCATCGACGGAAAATCGCCAGCGAATGCTTGCAGATCAGTGGATTAGGCGATGAAGCGCATAACGCTTGGCAGCATATTCAATCCAATAAATAGATTGTTTTAAGCCGATATTTACGCTTATTTTCGATGTTTCTTTAGCGCATCATGGCGTCATTCCACTGTTTCAAGGAGCACGATCATGCTGCAACTGCGACCCTTCGAAAGCCTCGGCCACGCCAACCATGGCTGGCTTGACGCCCACCACCACTTCTCCTTCGCCGAGTACTACGACCCGGCACGCATGCACTGGGGCAACCTGCGGGTATGGAACGACGACCTGATTGCAGCCGGCAGTGGCTTCCCGCCGCATCCGCACCGCGACATGGAAATCATCACCTATGTACGTGAAGGCGCGATCAGCCACCAGGACAGCCTGGGCAACAAGGGCCGTACCGAAGCCGGTGATGTGCAGGTGATGAGTGCCGGCACCGGCATCGTGCACAGCGAGTACAACCTGGAAGACGTCGATACGCGCATTTTCCAGATCTGGATCGTGCCGGAGCGCACCGGTGAAGCACCGCAGTGGGGTAGCCGGCCGTTCCCCAAAGGCGAACGTGGCGAAGGCTTCGTGACCCTGGCCAGCGGCCGTGCCGGTGATGAAGACAGCCTGCAGATTCGCACCGATGCACGGTTGGTGGCGGCCACCTTGCGTGCGGGTGAAACCGCCGAATACCGCTTCGATGCCGCACGCCGGGGTTACCTGGTGCCGGCCAAGGGGCTGGTCGAGGTCAACGGGTTGCGGGCCAAGGCGCGCGACGGCGTGGCAATCGAGCAGGAAGCAGTACTGCGCGTGACCGCTATCGAAGACAGCGAGATTGTGCTGGTGGATGTGGCCTGACGCCCAGCGACCTGCGTTGTTTGTAGGAGCGGCCTTGTGTCGCGATCGGGCTGCGCAGCAGCCCCAGCACGCTCTGCAGCGCGGCAGAAACCGAGGGGCTGCTGTGCAGCCCGATCGCGACACAAGGCCGCTCCTACAGGGACCACGCAGGCTTAGAAGGGCAAGGTCAACTTCAACCAGTAGGCATCGCCTTGGGCGCGGTTGCGCACTTCGGTTTCCTTCGACCACTTGGCCGTCACGAACCAGCCATCCTTGCCGCTGTACTTGATCGACGGCCCGATGGCAAAGCTGCGGCCTTTGTTGTCTTCGATGCGCTCGCCATCCAGGTTGTCGTCAGTCGTCTGCCGGTAGTAGTACCCCCCTACCCCCAGCACCCAACCATTCCCAAGCCCCCACCCCACGGCATAATCCACATGAAATTCCTGCCCCGAGCGGTAATCGGTGGCTGGGTTGCGCCGGTTGAAGTCGTACATCACCTTGGCATCCAGGTTGAGCCCCGCCGGGTCGACATAGCTCATCGCATACACCGGCTCGAACACCCAGTAGTTGCGCCCTGGGTTGGCCAGGTCGTTTTTGTCGTAGCGGCCGGTGGGGGCAATCATGTCGAAGGCCAGGATGCTGTGGAACTTGTCGCTGTGGTGAAAGCCCAGTGCCGGGCCGAAGATCACGTCACCCAGGCCACTGTTGTGCTGTGACTGGCCATTGAGCGAGACCTTGACGTCCACCAGCGGCACGATGGCATGCAGCGCCAGGCTACCGCCCAGCAGGGTGTAGTCACTCACCCAGATCAGCCGGGGGACGATGGCGTTGGCCCGCACGCGAAAGTCCACCGGCAGTTTGCGCCCGTCGTTGCCACGCAGGTTGTCTGCTTCATAGTGGTTGACGAACAGCTGGCCATAGAAGCCCGGTGGCGGCATGGCGCCGGACATGTAGTTCTCGGCCCCCAGTGGATACGAGGTGCCACCCCCTTCGGTGGCATGGGTCAAGTTGGCGGCGCCGAACAACGAGGCACACACGGCAAGGCGAAGCAGGTTCGCTAGGGTCGGGTTCATCGGGTCAACCTTTGTTGTTGTTATCGGTCGGGTGCACGCCGGCCCCCCGCGTTCGGGGCGCCGGGCTTGAAGGTGTTCAGATGCGTTTGAACAGGGCCGAACGCTGGCCTTCGGCAGCACCATCGGCAGCGCTGTAGAAGCGCTCCATGAAGATGTCGCGTTCGAACAGGCGGCCTTGCATCAGGCAGGTGATGGCCGCATCGATCATCGGTGGCGGGCCGCACAGGTAGGCCTTGTGACCGTTGAAGCGGCCATCGAAATGCTGCCTGGCCGCGTCGTGCACATAGCCGCGCACACCTTGCCACTGCTCGTCCTCAGCAGCCTGGCTAAGAGCAGGCACGTAGCTGAAGTTGGCATGGCGCTCGGCCAGCGCCTCGAACAACTCGCGGTTGTACAGTTCAGCTCGGGTACGGGCGCCCTGGAACAGTGTGATGCGCCGGGTATCGCCACGCGCCAGCAAGTCGAGAATCATCGACTGCGGGCTGGAAAGCCCCGAGCCGCCAGCGATGAAAATCAGGTCACCCGGCTGTGAGCCGCGCACGAAGAACTGCCCGTAAGGGCCGGACAGCGCCAGCGCATCGCCCACCTTGAGCTGCTGGTGGATGTACCCGGTGGCCACGCCGCCTTCTACCAGACGCACGTGCAGTTCCACCTCGTCGGCCTGCTGGGGCGGGTTGGCCAGGGAAAACGCACGGGAGCCTTCGATACCTGGCAGCTGCAAGTTCACGTACTGCCCGGCCTGGAAGGCCATCGGCCGGTCGAGCTTGAGGTGCACGCCGCGAATGGTCGGCGACAGTTCCACCAGCTGGGTGACCACCGCACGGTAGTCCTGCACCGGCAGGCCGGCGAAGTCCGGGTCGACATCGATGTCGGCCTCGATCACCAGGTCACTCTGCGGGATCGCGCAGCAGGCCAGCACCTTGCCCTCGTCGCGTTCCATGTCCATCAGGGCGAAGGACGATGCAGCGCCGAGGTCGACTTCGCCTTCCAGCACCTGGCATTTGCAGGTGGCACAAGTGCCGTGGCCACAGGCAAACGGCAGCCAGACGCCCTGGCGCAGGGCGGCTTCCAGGATGGTCTGGCCCTCCTCCACTTCGATCTGCTCACCGGTAGGTTCGATGGTGACTTGATAGCTCATGGCGGCATTCCTCAGTTGTGGCTGCCGCCCAGGCCTTCGAGGCCGGGGGTGTGCAGGTGCAGCAGGCTCTTGTGGGCAACCCCGTTGGCGGCCAGGCCACGGGCCAGGTCAGGCGTGAACGGCTGCTCGTCAAGGCGCCAGCGGGCGGCGGCAAAATCGACCTGTGCAGCATCCGGGTGCAGGGCAATGGCCGGCTTGACCACCTGTTCGATGAAGGCGGCAAAAGGCAGCGCCGGGTCCACCGGCAAGGTGAACGGTGCGCAGAACAGCAGGTGGTTTTCCCAGCACAGGTACACCAGCTGGGCGCCGTGGAAATTGGCCTGGCAGTCCAGGGGTTGGGCGGTGTAGCGGCCGATGGCGGTCACGGGCATGGCGTTGGTCCTCTTGTTCTTGTGAAAACCAGGGCGCAACAAGCGCGCCCTGGCAGATCGGCACTTCAGACAACCTTGCGTTCGGCACCCTGCAGCGCCTGCCAGCGCTGCTGTTCGGGCGAGCCCTGGTACTCGAAGTTGTCCTGGCCGGGGGTGATGTTGTAGTAGTCGCGCACCACCGACTCGACATCGCCGCCCCCGCAGTTGCCCTGCAGGATCTGGTGCACCGGCAACCAGGCCTGCACGTACTTGTCCGGCTCGAAGGCGAAGATGTCGCAGCAACCATCGGAGCAGAAGTGGTAGCGCTCGCCCTCGTGCACCAGGCTACGGTGGCTCAGTTGCGTCGGCGCATCCGGCTCGGTGAAGGCCAGCGGGATCTGGCAGATCTGGCACAGCATCGGCAGCGTCGGGTTGTAGAAGCGCTCACCGCGCGCCTGCAATTCGCGCCAATGCTCGTAGCGCGGGCGGTAGTAGCGGTCGAAGGTGTCCGGGTACTTGGCCGACAGCCAGTCCAGTTCTTCGTCGGTAGGGATCCAGGTGTGGAAGTTGGTGGCCTGGCTGTACTGGTAGAAGATCGACCAGGCCTGGTGGCTGATGTGCTCTTTGCCGATGGTGGTCTGCTCGACGTATTTCGGCGGGCGAATGCCATAGCGTTCCAGGTCCTTGAACAGCGCGCCGCCGGCCTCCTCGAAATACACCTCCCAGGCTTCGGCCCAGGACATCACTTTGTTTGGCAGCATGTAGTCCATCATCATGCCGACCAAGGTCAGCAGCCGGTAGCCGCGCCAGAACCACTTGTCGATCCAGCGTTGCACGATAGGCACGTTGTCCTCGTGCTGCTCCAGCAGGAACTTGATCACCTCCAGGCCCAGGGTCATGTGCCGGGCTTCATCGGACTGCGCCGAGAAACCGAAGGTGACCGTGGCCATGTCGCCGTTGAATGCCGCACCCGACATGAATGGCACGAACAGCAGGTTGGTCAGCACGTACTCGAACGAGAACGAAATAGCGGTAAGGAACTCGAACGGGCCCGCCGTGCGGGCATCCTCGAAGAACGACTTGGGCACCGACAGGAACCACACCCGGTCGTGCATGTGGGCAAAGTCATGCAGGCCGTTGAAGTGCTTGTTGTAGTGGCTCATGGCGTGCACCTGGGTCTGCACGTGGCGCAGCTCGTCGATGGCCTGCATCTGGCAGGCCACCCGTGCGCCGGCACCGCCAAAGTGCCGGCCAACCCGGGCAAAGCCCTGATAGGCCTGGTACTCCAGGGGTGTGACGCCACTCAGGAACAACTTCAGGGCGTTGACATAACGGGCGTCGGAAATGTTCTGGTGGCCGTTGTTCTGGGCAAAGGCATCGAAGATGGCGTACAGCTTCTTTTCTTTTTCGGCCTGGTACTTCCAGTAGGCGTCCATGGTCAGGCGGAACGGGTCTTCCCACTTGTCCCAGTCGGTGATCTTGATGCCTTCGAACCGCTCGTAGGGGTAGATGTCTTCCTTGCTCTGGTAGCTCGGCTCCCAGCCCAGGTCACGGGTCAGGCAGCGGTACTTGTCTTTCTGGTTGAGGCGCTTGGCGGCCATGGTGGTCTCCCTTGTTCTTGTCGTTGTGCGGATCAGTTCCAGTGCAGGGCGAAGCAGTCTTCGTCTTCCTCGACGTTGCCGCCGAGGGTGATCACGTCGATCAGCATTTCCTGCA
Organism: Pseudomonas putida; assembly: GCA_041071465.1. NCBI lineage: Bacteria > Pseudomonadati > Pseudomonadota > Gammaproteobacteria > Pseudomonadales > Pseudomonadaceae > Pseudomonas > Pseudomonas putida. Next base: position 5,925,984 of record CP163498.1, read on the forward strand.
CGTCCCATTCACGGCCAAGCTTGTCTTCCACCGTGGCGCGGTGAATTTCCAGGCGCCCTTCGGCCTGCACGCGGATCATCGCCGGCTGGTGCTGCACCTGGGCATGGGGGTTGTCCTGGGTGATGGCCTCGACGATGTAGCGGGCGCTGTCGTTGTCCTGGAAGGCGATATAAACGAGGGAAGTCATGCGGCATCTCCACTGAGGCCGAGTTTTTTCAGGCGTGCGCCGAAGGCACTGTCACAGGCATCCAGCGCGTCGCGGCCGGGGCCGGCCTCGGCCAGTGGCAGCAGCGCTTGCACGGCGCGGCCGCGCCATTGGCTGACCCAGCCCTCGATCAACTGACGGTTGTGCGGGCTTTCGGCAACCACGGTCTTGACCAGGGCATCGACCCAGCGCTGGCTCTCGGCGAACCACAGGCGCATGAACTCGGTGAGCATGCCCAGCTGCCCTGCCCCGGCGGCCACCAATTGCGCGTCGAAGTGCTCGAACAACAGCGGGTACAGCAGGCCATCGCTGACCAGGTTCTGCGCCAGGCTCAGCTCGAACCAATCGCGCAGCACCAGGCTGTCCTCCACGTAACGGCGCAGCCCTTGCCAGGCTGGCTCGTCCAGCCAGCGCTGCTTGGCTTCGGCCAGCAGTGCCAGGCCGTCGTCCTCCAGCAACAGCCCCATGCGCGACAGATATTGGGCAATGGCCAGGCGGTCCATGGCGTGGAACATGTGCATCTGGGTGACGCTGGTGCCGAACGCGTCGGCGGCAATGCCACTGTTGTTCATGTTGGCGCCCAGTTCGGCATGGCGCAGCGGTAGCAACAGGCGCGCGATCAGGGCGCGGGTTTCGGCAGGCAGGCTGGTCAGCAGTTCGCGTTTTTCGCAGAAGGCAAAACTGTGCTCGGCGTTTTCCTGCATGCGGGCCCGGGCCTGCACGTAGGTGCCGTAGTAATACTGGCGCGGGTCGCTGACGGCGTACCAGTCGGCCATTTGCACGGCAGTGCGGCTGGGGTCGTTGAGCAGCTTGTCGGGCTGCCACAGCGGGCGGTAGTGGAAGTTGCTGGCGGCTTCGATGTCGAAGCTGGCTTCCTGATAACGGCTGGCCGGCTTGTCACCGAAACGGCGGCGGGTGTGGCTGAAGGTCTGGCGGATCGGCTCGACCGTGGCCGTCTTGATCTCGATACTCATGCAAGGCGTCCTGTACTTGTTGTTGTGGGGATGCAATGCGCCGGCAAGCGGCGCTTCACTCGTCCGCGTCGCGGCTTTCGCCATAGCGCCACTTCTGCATGTCGGCATCGACGGCAGCGGCCATCGCGGCATCCATGTGGCGCACTCGGTTGCTGGCGCAGAAGCTGGCGAAGGCAGTGCGCGGCAGGACCAGTTCGACGAACAGGTCCGGGTAACCGATGGCGAAGTCGAACTCGACAAAGGCCGCATCCGGTTCGCTGCGTACGCGGACGTAGCGCGGCATCTGTTCGAAAGAAGGGGTGGCTGAGGTCATGCGCTGGTGCTCCGGCTGGACGTGCCAAGGGCTAGAGCAACGGCTGTGCCAGGCACTTTCAAACCAAATAAAAATTCATTCAACTCATTGTTTTTTATGAGTTTTAATTTCTACTGACGCTAACCGGACGTGGCCCTGCCCGCACACAGAAGCCTGCCCGTTTGATCATTTGCTCAATCGGGCCAAGGCGGATGGAGCAAATGGCCAATGCGGCCAGCGATTGACTTTTGCGCGGCTTTCAGGCGGTTTAGAAAAGAGAGCGACCCGGGCCTTGCCTGCAACACCGAGGTCGTTTCGGCGTGACCGATAAACCCGCCCAGCCTGAGCGGGTGCACGCCAAATCCCCATACAACTACAAGCAAGGGGCGCAAGCGAATGATTACCCAGTACAGGGCGCCTGAACCTGCACCGGCGCTGAAAGACCTGACCGAGCGGGTACGGTTCGAAGGCACCGAAGGCAAGATCTGGCTGGACGAACAACGCATGCTGCTGGTGCAAGCTGCGACCATGGCCAGCATGCGTCGCGAGCTGATCGAAATGCTCGGCGAAGAACGGGCCAAAGGCTTCTTCCTACGCCTGGGCTACCAGTCAGGCCTGAAGGACGCCGAGCTTGCCCGCAAGCTGCGGCCCAACGGCAACCCGGTGGAAATGTTCTTCATCGGCCCGCAACTGCACTCGCTCAAAGGCATGGTCAAGGTGCGCCCGCAGCAACTGGAAATCGACCTGGACAACGGCCACTTCTACGCCGACATCGAGTGGCAGGATTCCTTCGAGGTGGAAAACTGCCAGTCAGAAGGCCTGCATTCCGAACAGCCGGTGTGCTGGATGCTGCTGGGCTATGCCATCAGCTACAGCTCGTTCTTCCTTGGCCGCCAGGTGCTGTACAAGGAGGTCAGCTGCCGCGGTTGCGGTGGCAGCGAATGCCGCATCATCGGCAAGCCGGTGGAGCAATGGGACGATGCCGAAACCTTCTTGCGCTACTTCCAGAGCGACCCGGTGATCGACGAGCTGCAATCGCTGCAAGTGCAAGTAGCCAACCTGCGCCAGCGCCTGCAATACGAGTCAGGGCAGTTCTACGGCATTGGCCAGTCGGCGGTTTACCGGCGCTGCTGCGCGCTCACCGACAAGGTCGCCCCAGGCAAGGCCTCGGTATTGCTGCTGGGTGAAACCGGGGTGGGCAAGGAAGTGATCGCCCGCAGCCTGCACCTGCGCAGTGAGCGTGCCGGCGCGGCATTCGTCGCGCTGAACTGCGCGACCATCCCGCCAGACCTGATCGAAGCCGAGCTGTTCGGCGTCGAGAAAGGCGCCTACACCGGCGCCCAGCAGGCTCGCATGGGGCGCTTCGAGCGGGCCAACGGCGGCACGCTGTTCCTGGACGAGATCGTCGAGTTAACCCCGCGAGCCCAGGCCAGCCTGCTGCGCGTGCTGCAGGAGGGCGAACTGGAGCGGGTGGGCGACAGCCGTACGCGGCCGGTGGACGTGCGGGTGATCGCTGCCACCCACGAGAACCTCGAACAGGCGGTCAAGGACGGGCGCTTCCGTGCCGACCTGTTCTACCGGCTTAACGTGTTCCCCGTGCACATTCCGGCGCTGCGTGAGCGCCGCGAAGACATCCCGCTGCTGATCGAGCACTTTCTCGGCCGCCTGCACCAAAGCTACGGCAAGAAAACCCGTGGCCTGAGCGACCGAGCGCTGCAGGTGTGCTTGCAATACGACTGGCCAGGCAACATCCGCGAATTGGAAAACCTGATGGAGCGCGGCGTGATCATCACCGACGAGAACCAGAGCATCGGCCTGGACGCGCTGTTCCCGCATGAGCCGCCGGCTATCGACAGCATCGGCCTGGGTAGCGATGGCCGGCTGGTCGCGGCCAGTGACCAGGCTGCGCCTGGCTGGGTGGCGCAGATTCTCGACAGCGGTACTGGCCTGGATGCCGTCGAAGACGCGCTGATGCAGGAAGCCATGCAGCGCTGCGGGCAGAATGTTTCTGAAGCCGCGCGCCTGCTCGGCGTAACCCGCCCTGCCCTTGCCTATCGGCTGAAGAAAGCCCCCGACAAGCCTTGAGCATTTGCGCAATGACACTGGCGCAGGTTGATCAAATGATCGAGCCTGCGCCCGCTTTCACCCCCGCCTGAACAACAAAACTGCCTGATTTCAGCGTGTTACCAACCTGGCATTGCATTTGCTCAAGCCTTTGCACCGCAATAACAACAACGACCGGTGAGGCAACCATGACTGTAGCGATATCCCATTCCCCGACGTGCAGGCCTTTTTCGCCAAGGCCGCAGGCATAGGCAACGACCAGGGCAACCCACGCCTGAAGCAGGTCGTGCTGCGCATCCTGCAGGACAGCGCCAGGCTGATCGAAGACCTGGCGATCAGCGACGACGAATTCTGGCTAGCGGTGGACTACCTCAATCGCCTGGGCGGGCGCAACGAAGCGGGCCTGCTGATGGCGGGGCTTGGCCTGGAGCACTTCCTCGACCTGCTCAGCGATGCCCGCGATAGCCAGGCCGGCTATGCCGGCGGTACACCGCGCACCATCGAAGGCCCGTTGTACGTGGCTGGCGCGCCGCTGTGCGAAGGCGAAGCTCGGCTGGACGATGGCCTCGACCTGGGCCAGCCAATGCTGCTCGAAGGCCAGGTGCTGGACGTGCACGGCAAACCGCTGGCCGGGGCCATCGTCGATGTGTGGCACGCCAATACCCAGGGGCTGTACTCCTACTTCGACACCAGCCAGGCCGAGTACAACCTGCGCCGGCGTATCCGCACGGATGCCCAGGGCCGCTATCGCGCCCGCAGCATCGTACCCAGCGGCTATGGCTGCCCGGCCGACGGGCCGACCCAAGCCTGCCTGGACCAGTTGGGCCGCCATGGCCAGCGGCCCGCGCATATCCACTTTTTCATCAGCGCACCGGGGTATCGGCACCTGACCACGCAGATCAACCTGGCGGGGGACGAATATTTGTGGGATGACTTTGCCCATGCCACCCGTGACGGGCTGGTGGGTGAGGTTGAACAGCTTGCGGACGGAGTGGCGCGGGTGGTGTTCGATTTTTGCCTGCAGGCGGCGGCCAGCGCCGATGATGAACAGCGCAGCCAGCGGCCTCGGGCTTTGCAAACAAGTACCGATTGATTTAGCAGGGGCAGTCCACTCTGTGGGAGCGGGTTTACCCGCGAACACCGGCACAGCCGGTGCCAGGCACCGCGTTGGATTCTTCGCGGGTAATCCCGCTCCCACAGGGCACTAGGACTGGCTGCGAAATCAGTGTCGTGCCAACCCGGCTATCGCAAGGCAGCCTCCAATCATTGGCGCCATCGGCCACCCTGCACTAGCGTTGTGCTACCAGCCAGCCCCAACGTTCATGCGGAGCCTTCACCCATCATGCCGGACCTGCGCCGAACCCGACGCTGCGCCTGGAGTACCGTGCCGAGCAGCCGATTCATCAGGCTTTTCTCAAGCAAGCCAGCCGCTGCCCGGATGCCACTGCCATCATTGCCCAGCACACCACCTGCAGCTACACCCAACTGGAGCAGATCAGTCAGGGCATTGCCGCATTTTTGGTAGAAAACGCTGCCAGCGGCGCCGATCGTGTGGTCATCGTCGCCAGCCGAAGCGCTGCGCTGGTGTACGCCATGCTCGGCTGCCTGCGCGCCGGCCTGGCCTTCACCGTGGCCGACGCCGCCTACCCCGCCGTGCGCATCAAGCAAATCGTCAGCACCCTGAAGCCTGCCGTGGTCCTGCGCTGCGGCGAGGCAACCGTGGACGCCGGCCAGTTCATTGTCGCTGCGGAGCCAGAAGCCCCCACTGCAGCACAGCAAGCCTTCCCTCGCCAACCTGTCGCGCTGCCCGCTGTCAGCCCCGAGCAACCGGCCTACATCACCTTCACCTCGGGCAGCACCGGCGAGCCCAAGGGCATCGTCACCCACCACGCGCCGTTGGTGCACTTCATCGACTGGCATGTGCAACAGCATGGCTTCACCCAAGCTGACACCTTCTCGCTGCTTTCCGGCCTGGGTCATGACCCGGTGTACCGCGACGTGTTCACACCACTGTCGATCGGCGCGACCCTCGCCTGCCCGGCCCAGTCGACCTTGACCGACCCCTCACGGCTGGCCAGCTGGATTCACCAGCACGGCGTGAGCGTGATCCACCTCACCCCACCACTGGGCAAACTGATCGAAACCGGCGCACACATGAATAGCCAGGTGTTCGACCAGCTGCGCTACCTGTTCTGGGGCGGTGATGCGCTCAGCCCGGCGCAGTACCAGCAGGTGCGCGCCATCGCACCGAATGCCGTCAATGTGAACTTCTACGGCACCACCGAAACCCCGCAAGCCATGGCTTTCCATACCCTCGAACCGGAGGCGGTCGATGCCCGCGTACCCTTGGGCAAAGGCATTGCCGATGCGCAGTTGCTGGTGGTCAACCCGGCCAACCAGTTGGTCAGCGAAGGTGAAACCGGCGAAATCCTGATCCGCAGCCCGTACCTGTCGCTGGGCTACTGGAACGACCCGGCACTGACCGAGGCCAAGTTCATCGCCAACCCGTTCACCGGCAGTGCAAGCGACCGCTGTTATCGCACCGGTGACCTGGGCACCTACCTGGCCGATGGCAGCGCCAGTTTTCTGGGGCGCGGTGACAGCCAGGTGAAAATCCGCGGCCATCGCATCGAGCTGGCGGAAATCGAGAACGCCATCACCCGTCAACCGCACATCGGGCAATGCGTGGTGGTGGCCAACCAGGATGGCGGGGCGACCCGCCTGGTTGCCTATTGCGTCGCACAGCAGGCTACCCGGGCTGACGAGCTGCGCCAGGCGCTCGCCGGCCAGTTGCCGGACTATATGGTGCCGGCGCTGTTCGTGTTCCTGGATGCCCTACCGCTCACGCCCAACGGCAAGGTCGACAAACGCGCCCTGCCTGCCCCCTTCGACGACAGTGCCAACCAAGTGTTGTCCCCGCTGGCCGAAAAGCTCAGCACGGCCTGGGCACGCATTCTCCAGGTGCCGCGCCTGGACGCCAGGTTGAGCTTTGTCGAGCTGGGTGGCGACTCGATATCTTTCGTGCAGGCCTCGCGGGTGTTGGAAGCGCTGATCGGCCACCTGCCAGAGCGCTGGGAAACCCTGCCAGTGTGCCAACTGGCCGAGCTGAGTGCGCCGCCCAAGGGCGCGTGGCGGGTGATGGAAATGCCGGTGTTCGTGCGCATGCTCGCCATCATCCTGATTGTGGTTGGCCACCTGAGCGAATTCGACCACTGGCTGATCGTCGGTGAAACCTCGGTATTGTTCCTGGTTTCCGGCATCAGCCTGGCACGCTTTCAGCTCAAGGCCATCGAAGCACGTGGTGATGCACGCACGCTGCTCAGGTCGTTGGCAGCCATCGTGGTGCCGACGCTGTTGTACACAGCACTGATCCAGCTGGTGTTCGACCGGTTGCACTGGCAATCGCTGCTGCTGGTGTCCAACTGGTTCCCGGCCAGCGAGGTCAGCCTGTTCAACTACTGGTACATCGAAGTGCTGGTGCAGATGATCGTGATCATTGGCCTGCTGCTGTCGATCAGGCGCGTGCGCCGGGTCGTCGTGGCCGACCCGTTCCGCTGCCTGATCATCGCGGCCTGTGCGCTGGTGGCGCTGGATGTGCTCATCAACCAGTTCGTATTCGACGCCAGTGCCCTGCTCCACCGGGTACCGCAGCACTTCCTGGCGGTGATGGTGCTGGGCATGGCCGTGCACCACGCCGACACCACCGCACGTAAATGGGTGGCCAGCGCAGTAGCCGTGCTGGTGGTCGGCGAGCTGGACCTGATGGCGGTGGCCGGTGTTGGCTGGGAAGCGTTCACGCGCTATGTCGACATCGCCCTGCCGGCGATGCTGGCGCTGATCTGGTTTCGCTCGGTGCCGGTCCCGGCCCTGGTTGCCCGGGCAGGCGCCGTGATCGCCTCTTCAACCTTGTTTATCTACCTGACGCATTTCCAGTTCCAGTCCGTGGCGGACCATGTGTCCAGGCACCCGCTGTTCGAGGTGGCCCTGGCACTCGCTGGTGGGGTGCTGGTGGCCTATTGCTGGAATACCCTGATACGTCTGCTGTTTACCCGCAGAAACAAGCACAACCCGGCACGCGGAGCAGACCCTGCCGAGCGCGCCACCTCAGCCTGAGCTGACTTGCCGGCACAGGAGCAGTGATTGCAAAGCCTGAAACACTCTGCCTAAAATGCGAACCATTAACATTTGCAAGCATTTTCAGGCGGCATGGATGAGCACCCCGGACGTAGCGTTCACTTCTCAAGTCAGCCAGCTATACCGGGCCCAGAGCAAATGGCTGCATAACTGGCTTAAACCGCGAGTCAACTGCAGCCACCTGGCCGCAGACCTCGTTCAGGATGTGTTCGTGCGCGTCATGTCTGCCGCCGACGCTGCGGTAAAACTCGAAGCCGTGCGCGAACCCAAAGGTTACCTGGCAACCATCGCACGCCGTCTGATGATCGACCACCTGCGCCGCGTGCACCTGGAACGGGCCTGGCTGCAGGTGCTCGCCGAGCAACCCGAAGCACTGGATATCTCCCCCGAGCAACGCCTGGCCCTGCTGCAAACCCTGTTCGAACTCGACGCCATGCTGGCCTCGCTCGGGCCCAAGGTGCGCGAGGCATTTCTGCTTTCGCAGATCGATGGCATGCCCTACAAGCAAATCGCCGCGCAGCTGGGCATTTCCGAAGTCAGTGTGCGCCGTTACGTTGCCAAAGCGGCCGAGCACTGCATGATCTACAGCCTTGGCCTAGGCCTGTGAGCGTGCACCTGGATGCCGAGCAGCGGGCTTCGTTGCGCCAGGCTGCGCACTGGTTCAGCCAGCTCAACAGCGGTGACGTGCAGGCCAGTGACTATTCAGCCTGGCAGCTGTGGCTGAATGCGACACCCGTCAATAGCTGGGCCTGGCAGCAGGCCGAGCGGCTGCAAACGCGCATGGCAGCAAGCGAAAACCCGCTTCGGCACGCGTGCTGGCGCTGGCGGCACACGGCCGGCACGCCAGCCGGCGGCGGGTGGTCAAGGCCGGCTTGGTGCTTCTGGGCGGCGGTGCTCTGAGCCTGGGTGGCTACCGGGAGGTGAAGCAGTCTGCGTGGCTGGCAGACGTGCGTACCGGCGTAGGCGAACAGCGTTCGCTACTGCTGAACAATGGCACTGCGGTGGTCCTCAACACTGCCTCGGCAACGGATGTAGGTGACCTGCGCGAAGCGCCGTGGCTGCGCCTGCGCCAAGGTGAGTTGATGGTAACGGTGCCGGCACGCCAGACCTGTAAAGTCGTTACCCGTAACGGCACCATCGAGGCCGGCGAAAGCCGCTTTGCCGTGCGGCTGTTCGAAGACAGCAGCAGCCTTGAGGTGTTCGCCCAGCAGGCACAGGTGAAGCTGGCTTCGGGCCAAACCCTTCAGCTAGCGAGCGGCCAGCGTTGCCAGTTCAACGAACAGGGCTTCTCCTCGGTGGAAGCTGTCGCGCTGGCAGCTGATGCCTGGGGCCAGGGTTTGCTGATTGCCAACGATCAGCGCCTGGACACGTTCATCGCCAACCTTTCACGCTACCGCCCGGGCTGGCTGCGCTGCGCGCAGTCGGTGGCAGGCCTACGCATCAGCGGCACCTACAAGCTGAGTGATACCGACCAGATTCTGCGGGCACTGGCCACGTCCCTGCCGGTGCAGGTGCAAGCGCGCACACGCTACTGGGTAACGGTCACGGCGGTGTAAATAAACTCGCCCTACCTGATCACTTTGCTGCGGCTTATCCGACTCATAGGTAACCCGACACTTACCTACATGAGAAACGCAAACATGACCCGCCGCTTCAACCCCAGGCCTTTCACTGCGCCAGGCCTGCGCACCTGCCTGATGCTGGCTGCCCTGCTCGGTGGGCCCGGCGCCGCCTGTGCCAGCCAAGCCCATGATTACCACCTGCCGCAGGGTGACTTAGGCGAAACACTGACTCAGTTCGCTGCGCAGTCCGGCATCGTGCTGTCGTTCGACACGCACTTGACGCGCGGTAAACGTTCGCCGGCACTCGACGGGCGCTATGGCGTAGAGCAGGCCTTGCGAATGCTGCTGGGCGGTACCGGGTTGCAAGCCATACAGGAAAGTGACGGGCGCTATTCGCTGCTGTTGAACACCGGCGAGGGCGATGTGGTGGAGTTGGCACCCAGCCGCGTCGATGCCCTGGGGCTGGGTAACGTCACCGAGGGTACCGGTGCGTACACCACCGGTGGTTCTACCACTGCAACCAAGCTGCCACTGACCCTGCGTGAGACACCGCAGTCGGTCAGCGTGATCACTCGCCAGGTCATGGACGACCACGGCTCGCAAGACATCGGCGACGTGCTGCGCAACACGCCTGGGGTGTCAGTCCAGGCTTATGACAGCGAACGCATGGAGTACTCCGCACGCGGCTTTGCCATCACCAATTACCAGTACGATGGCATCAACACCATCTATGACGGGGTCTACGACGAGGGCGTAACCCATGTCGACATGGCCGCCTATGACCGTATCGAAGTCATCAAGGGCGCGACCGGCCTGATGACCGGCTCTGGCGACCCATCTGCCACGGTCAACCTGGTGCGCAAGAAGCCCACTCACGACTTCAAGGCGTCGATCACCGCCAGCGCCGGCTCCTGGGACAACTACCGCACCGAAGGTGACATTTCCGGTTCGCTCAACGACAGCGGTAGCGTGCGCGGCCGCCTGGTAGGTGCCTACCAGGACCGCAAGTCGTACCTGGACCACTACAAGCAGAAAAAGGACGTCTACTACGGCATTGTCGAAGCCGACCTGACACCCGACACGCTGCTGACATTCGGCATCGACAACCAGGCCACTACCCCGCGCGGGTCGTCCTGGACCGGCAACCCGACGTACTTCTCCGACGGCAGCCGCACCGACTTTTCGCGCGCACACAACCCGGCAGCCGACTGGAGCCGTCGCGACTTCCAGTCCACCACCTACTTCAGCTCGCTGGAGCAGGCCCTGGTCAATGACTGGAAGGTCAAATTCAGCCTCAACCACATGATCAGCGATCACGACACACGCCTGGCTTCTGCCAGCGGCGGCAACCCGGACCCGGTCACCGGCGAAGGGATGTTCCTGTATTGGGGGCGCTGGGAAGGCCACCGCGTGCAAAACACCGCAGACTTGAATGTATCCGGGCCGTTCACCCTGTTCGGCCGCGAGCATGACCTGGTGGCAGGCTTCATGACCTCGCATTCGCGGCAGACCGGTGATACCTACGACGGCAGCGCATTCGAGAGGGTGCCCGGCTCCATCTTCGACTGGAACGGCAAACTGCCCGAGCAGCACTTCCCGAAAAACGGCGACTACACCACCACGCAAAGCCAGAACGGCGCCTATGTGGCCACCCGCCTGCGGCCGACCGACAAGCTTTCGGTCATCCTTGGCACCCGCGTCAGCACCTTCAAGTACAACGATGATGAAGACTATTACCCAACGTCTTCGCTGAGCGACACCCACGCGAGCTACAAGGAACACGGTGTGGTCACCCCCTACGCGGGCGTGGTCTACGACCTGGACGACACCTACTCGGCCTATGCCAGCTACACCTCCATTTACCAGCCGCAAGTGTACAAGGACATCAACGGCGCGACCTTGGCACCGGTGGAAGGCGATGGTTACGAAGCAGGTTTCAAGGCCGCCTGGTTCGATGGCCGGCTGAACGGCACCCTGGCGTTCTTCCGCATCGAGCAAGACAACGTCGCCTCCAACGTCGGCACCAACCCGGTAACCAATGAAGGCATCTACAAAGCTATCGACGGTGCAACCACCAAAGGTGTCGAACTGGAACTGGCCGGCGAACTGGCGCCCGGCTGGAACATCACCGCCGGCTATACCTATGCCCGTACCCGCGATGCCGACGACCAGCGGATATTCGGTTTCCCGTTGGCAACCACCAAGCCTGAACACGTAGTGCGGCTGTTCAATACCTACCGCCTGCCTGGTGTACTCGATCCGGTGACCGTAGGCGGCGGGCTGAGGTGGCAAAGCGGCTTCTATGGCAACATCTACAGCCCGGTCGCCAATGACTACACCCGCATCAAGCAAGGCGGCTACACCCTGGTCGACTTGATGGCCCGCTACCAGTACAACGAGCACCTGAGTGTTACGGTCAACGCCAACAACGTGTTCGACAAGGTCTACCTGACCGGGCTGGGCAACTTCGATACGACCTACTATGGCGAACCACGCAACCTGATGGTCACCACCCGCTGGGATTTCTGACCGGTCTGCGACTCAGCGCCCAGCCCGCCGGGCATCTACCAGTCCTGACACATTGGCTGCGGCCCCGGCAGGCTGGGGAATAGCGGTAGCACCTCTTGCGCCAGCTCCTGGAGGATATCTGCCACAGGCCGTTGCGCCTTGTGAATGCCCAGCGCGGCATGGTTGACCCCTGCCGCCTGCCACTCGCCTAGCAAGTCGATCAGCCCCTGACGCCCGGTTTTCAACACGTAGCCACCCTGCACGGGTGTGCGTGGAAAATGCGGGTCATCGACCAGGTCAATCCACTCGTTGGTCATGTGCGGGCGGAAGCCGCCGCCAGGGATTGCGGCACGCCAGGCGCGGACCTTCTCGGCCAGGCGCGTGCGCCCCATGGCATCGTGGGTGGCGTCCGGGTAGCTCAGCCAGCCGTCGGCATACTCGCCCAGCCACTCCAGGCTTTGTTGCGAACGGCCGGTAACCACCAACGGAATACGCCCACTCAGCGGCCTGGGCAACAGCTGGGCATCGCGCACCAACCCCAGAGGCGAGTCGATCGACGTGTGCCCCGCCAGCAATCGGCGCACATAGTCCACCGCCAGGGCAAAACGCTCGCCGCGCGCTTCATGGGCCAGGCCATAAGCGGGGAACTCAACGGCGCGGTCACCCGAGGCAATACCCAGCACCAGCCGCCCGCCCGACAGGCAGTCCAGTGTCGCCGCTGCTTTTGCCAGGTCGATGGGGTGACGCAAGGTGAAAATGGCACTACCGGTGGCCAGTGCTACGCGTTGGGTCTGAGCGGCCAGGAAGGCCAGGTAGGCGAATGGGTCGAACACCTGCCCAGCATCACCGAACGATGGGTCGAACAATGGCACGTCGCGCACACACGGCAGCGAAGCCCAGCCGGTCAATGGCCCGCACCTGTTCAGCCTGGCCCAGCAATACACGCATGTCGCCCTGGTAGGCGCGCAATGGCAGGAACACGCCCAGCGTCAGCCGCTGGGGGGCGAACATACGGCAGTAACCGGGGTGGTTGGCAAACGCGTTGGCATCGGCGCCGCGAGTAACAGCCGACAACGTCGGATCGTAAACGGACATTCTATCAATCCCTCAGAAAAACTAATGTTTGGCAGTTGATCCGAGCGTTATCCTATTCACCACTGGTTTGAATAAGAAACGATATGTTCTGCCATGTAACTTTAGATTTTCTAAACACAGGAGCAGCCCATGGGCGCCGTCTTGCCCTTGCTTGCCTTGCGCGCGTTCACCGAAACAGCACGTCTTGGCACCTTGAAAGCCGCCGCCGAGCATATGGGGGTGACGCCGGGCGCGATTAGCCAGCAGATACGCCTGCTCGAGGAGCGCCTGGGCGTCACGCTGCTGGTACGCACCCGACAGGGCGTGCAACTGACCGACGCCGGCACCACGCTGTATCCGGGCTTGTCACGCGGCTTCGGGCAGATCGAAAGCGCCTTGGCCGAACTGCAAACCGTGGCCCGCACGCCCACCCTGACCGTCAGCACCGTGCCTGCCTTCGCCGCGACCTGGCTGGTACCGCGCCTGGGCGATTTCAATGCCCGCCACCCGGGCATCGAGGTGCGGGTAGAGGCGTCAGCGAAGCTGGTGGACTTGCAACGCGACCGCGTCGATGTGGCGCTGCGTCATGGCCTGGGCATTACCCTGGGCTGCAGAGCATCGCCCTGATGGCACCTGTGCTGTTGCCGGTGGCAAGCCCTGCGCTGCTGGCCAGCGGGCCAGCGATCGAAGCCCCCGCGGACTGCCTGTATTATCCGTTGCTGCAAGATGGCGAACGTGCCGACTGGCCCTTGTGGCTGCAGGCGCATGGTTGCACCGTGGATGGCCGCTGCAGCCGCGGCCCGAGCTTCGATGAAGACCTGCTGCTGTTGCGTGCGGCGCTGGCTGGGCAAGGTATTGCGCTGGTGCAGGACCACCACGCGCAAGAAGACCTGCGCAGCGGCAGGCTGGTGGTAGCGGTGGACAGGCCATGGCCGGCGCGGTTCGCCGACTATGCCGTGGCCCACCAGCAAGCACTGAAACGCCCGCAGGTGCGGGCGTTCATAGACTGGGTCACAGACCAGGCACTGGGCAAATGGTGAGGGCGAATTGCACCTCTTCCATTTACCCCGCCTGCACGATGATCTGGCTCTGCAGGTCGCGGATCATCGCCTCCAGGGCCGGTTTCATGGCCGTGAAGTCTTCTGGCGTGCAAACCACATCCGGTCGGCTGAACTTGAAATGCCGCTCCACCACCACCGCATTGCCATCCTGGGTGTAACGCGCGCTGTAGTCGACATTGCCATCGTGCACCTTCACAGGCTTGGGGATCGCCAGCACGTTGACCTGGGCCGGGAACTCGAAGCGCGACGTTTCCACCGTGTCGTTGGAAATGCACACAAAGCTCTGGCTGCGGTCCTTTTCCAGGGTGAAGCTGTACACATTCTGCGAGATACCGCCCGCCAGGCTGGTCAGGGTCGCCACGCCCACCGGCCCTGGCAGGTTGACCAGGTTTTCCGTGCGCCCGTCGACGGTGCTGACAAAATCGCCATTGCCCACGGGCGGCGCGACCTTGAACGAACCACTGCCGCGCTGGCCGTAGGCGGCCAGCACTTTTTCCACCAGCATGTCGCGGTCTGCCGGTTTCATCAGTTGCAAGCCAAAGCGGCTCATCTCGCTGGCCCAGCCCTTCACCGTGGAAACGTTGGTGAAGTCGGCGGCACCATCGGCCTTGACCTTGAACAGCAAATCACTGGAAACCTGGTTCAGCTGCATGGCCGGGGTTTTGCCGAACTCGCCGGTGGCCGTCAGCAGCACGCGCTTGTTCAGCACGGTCAACGGCAGGTAACCCGCCGCGATCGACGGGTCGGTCGAGTCCAGGTACAAGTCCAGGCTCGGCACATAGGTGATCACATGGTTCAGTACACCCAAGGTCGGCACTTTGGGGAACACATAGGCGTTGCCCTGGTTCACCAGCGCCGGTGTGCTCCTGATACCTGCCGCGCTCAGCAGCGCCTCCAGCAGCGCAACATGGTCCTTGCAGTCGCCGTAGCGGTTGTCCAGCACGGTTTGCGCGGCATGCGGCACCACCCCGCCAGCACCGACATACACCGCCACATAGCGGATATTCTGGCGCACCCAATCACTGAGGGTCAGGGCCTTTTCCCGGGCTGTGGGCACACCGGCGGTCAGGCGCTTCGCCAGCTCGCTGATCTGAGGGGTGACCTCGACCGTGGCCCTGGTCTGATAGGCCTGGGCGAAGTCCTTGAACCCTAAGAACGTCGACACTGCCAGGTAGTGGCCGTAATCCAGGTACGACACCGCCCCCGTCTCGATCCGCGCCCGCGCCCCCGGTACATAGTCCCAGCGATACACTGTACGGCCATCACTCGTGGCAGGCGGCGACGCCTTGAAACCACGGGCATCGGCCTGCAGCGGCATGCCCTGGGGCATCTCGTAGGTCAGCGAAAACTGCCCGACCGGGTAGAACTGCGGCACGGTGATGTCTTCGAACTGCCCAGGGAACAATGGCGTAGAGCGGTTACGTTGATAACGCAGCACCAGCCGGTCACCCACCGCAACCTCGGGGAAGATGACCACCTTGTTGACCGAGTCCTGGAACATCGGTGCCTGGGCAGACGCCTGCTCTTGCTGCTCCTTGATGTGCGCGGCATCCACCTGCACTTTGCGCCCGTCGGGCTTTTGCGTATAAGCCTCGACCACTTCCAGCGTTTCCAGTGACCGGTTGTAGCTCAACGGGTGCTGGGCATTGGTCTTGATGGCGCGGTCTTCGTTGATCAGCATGACGCTGTCGACATCCAGACGGAAGCTGCCGTCTTTCTGTACCACGAATTTCTGCGCGATCTTCTCCAGGGTGACGGAACGGTCGGTGCCGTCGGTGAAGGCGTGGGCATGGCTACACCAGGCCAGGGTTACAGGCAGCAGAACAGCTGCCAGACGGAGCATTTTCAGCATGGAGATCCTTCTCGATCAGCGGTTTACAATCGACAATGATACGCATTGTCACCGCATGATGGCAAAGTGACTACATGCACTACCCTTGCATGGCCAGTTCGGCCAGTACTTCGGATGAGGTGGTGACCTGCCGAAAATGGTGCTTCCACAGGTCGATACCGAGCTTGCCCGAGCGGTCCAGCGAAGACCCTACCGTCATGTCTGTCACCAGCGTTGGCATCAACCCTGCGTCGAACAGGGCGAAGCCTGCGGCCAGCACACAGGTTTCGGTCTGCAACCCACACACCAGCACCCGTTCCACACCCAATTGCCGAATGTACTCAATCGCCTCGGCACGTTGCCCGTAGCCATGCTTGACGAATACCTGGTCGGCCTCGACCAGGCTTTCGTCCTCGGCGGCCGGGTGCCAGCCGAGCTGGCGCTCGAACGGCGTGACCTGTTCATCATGCAACTCGACCGAGGCAATGGTGGGGATGTTGGCCGACAAACGCCGCAGGCCATCGACCAGCCACTCGGGTGGGCTGAAGGTGGATTGGACATCGACGATGAGCAAAACCTGGCGCATAGCGTACTCCGGCCATAGGCAAATGGCGCGGAGTATAACGCGTGGCGCCGGGGCTTGATCACCAGTCGTAGGTCATCTCTACCGAAGCTACCCGCTCCTGCCCGTAGTAGCAGCCAAATGCGTAGTTGCAGTCCGATACGTACTCGCGGTCGAAGATGTTCTGCACATTCACGCTGGCCTGCAGGCCACGCAGGCTTGGGTCGAGTTTGCCCAGGTCGTAGCTGACGGTAGCGTCATACACGGCATAAGCCGGCACATCGAAGGTATTGGCCGAGTTGCCCGGCTTGCGGCCGGTGTAACGGGCACCGGCGCCAAAGGTCAGGCCATTGAGCATGGCCTGGGTGAAGTGATAGTCCACCCACAGCGAGGCAGACACCGGGGCCTGCGACTCGTTGCGGTTGCCCTGGTCGCCATAGGTACTCTTGGTATAGAACGAGTCGATGTAGGTGGCAGCGGCCAGGACATCAACGTTCTCGATGCTGGATTTGAGCTCCAGCTCCACCCCACGCGAACGCACCTCGCCATTTTGCGACTCGTACTGCGGGTACTCGGTATCGCCGGTCAGCACGTTTTTCTGCTTCACCTGAAACACCGAGGCCGTGAACAAGGTGCCCTCGAACGGCTGATACTTCAGCCCCACTTCGTATTGCTCGCCCTCAGTGGGCTCGAACGCCTTGCCGCCACGCTCTGGGGCCGCCGTGCCCAAGGTTGGCAAGAACGACTGGGAATAGCTGACATAGGGTGCCAGGCCAAACTCGGTGACATAGGTGAGGCCGATGCGCCCGGTGAACTTGCTGTCACGCTGGGAAGCAATGCTGTGCGCCAACAAGTCTTTGTTGTCGATTTCGGCCCAGTCCTGGCGCCCGCCTACGGTCAGGATCCAGTTGTCCAGCTTGATCTGGTCCTGCAGGTAAACCCCGGTCTGGCGCACGGTATTGTCCCAACGGGTATCCAGTACCGGGGTGATGCTGCTGGTGTCGAAGTTGTTCTTGCCATAGAGATCGACGGGCAGCACGTTGTAGGCGTTATAGCCATCGTACTTGCGCGTGAAGTGACGGTAGTCCACGCCTGCCAGCGCGGTGTGCTGCAAGGCGCCTGTATTGAACTTGTATTCCAGGTTGTTATCGACGGTGTACGAAATATTGTGCTGGCGCCAGTCGAGCTTCACCCGGTTGGCGCGGGTGTAGTCCACCCCATCGCCCTCTGTCACGAAACTGCGCAGGTAAAAGCCTTTGTAGCGGTCACGGACATCGGTGTAGCGCGCGGTAGAGCGAAATGCCAGCTCGTCACTGAAGCGGTGGTTGAAGTCGTAGCCGAAAATGTACTGGTTGCGTTTGTAATCGTTGTAATGCGAGTCGCCCGAGAAGAAGTCCCGGTCGATATGCTGGCCTGTCGGGCCACGCTTGAGCGAACCGATCATCGGCAGCGTCTGGTAGTCGGGCAAGCCATCGTCACGCTGAACCTGAGCGAGCAACGTCAGCGAGGTGTCTTCATTCGGCGCCCAGGTCAGGCTGGGTGCCAGTAGCAAGCGCTCGCTGTGGGCATGGGCGACCAATTCGTTGCCTTTGTCGGCAACGCCGACCAGGCGATAGGTGAAGACCTTCTGCTCGTCCAGCGGGCCGCTGGTATCGAAGGCACCGTTGACCCGGTTGTAGCTACCGGCGCCCAGCTTTACCTGGCTACGTTGCTCGCGGGTCGGGCGCTTGGAGACCATGTTGATCAGCCCGCCCGGCTGGTTTTGCCCGTACAGCACCGACGATGGGCCTTTGAGCACCTCGATACGCTCCAGCGTGTAGGGGTCGATCTGGGGGGCACCGCCCAGGCTGCCGGCGTACGGCAAGTAGGCGCCGTCCAGATACAACGGGGTCGGGGCAAAGCCACGGCTGGTGATTTCGTCGGCAATGCTGTTGCGGTCGGTGAAGCCGCCGGTGGCCAGGCCCGGGTATAGCGCAGCGCCTGGGTCAGGTTGCGCGCCCCTTGCGCCTGCACCTGGTCGGCGGTGATCACGTTGATGGCCTGGGGATTTCCAGAATCGGCGTGTCGGTCTTGGTGCCGGTCGCGCTGCGGCTGGCGACGTAGCCGCTTACCGGCCCATAGGCGGACTCAACGGCCGTGCCGGTAACGCTGGTGGTATCGAGCTGCAAGGTGGAATCATCACCCACCATGGGCAGCAGCGAGTAGCTGCCACTGCCCTGCTTCAGCACCTGCAACCGGCTGCCGGCCAGCACCTGGCGCAGGCCGGCGTCGGCGCTGTAGCGGCCATGCAGGCCGGGCGACTGCAGCCCCTGTACCGATGACGGCTCGAACGACACCGTCACACCGGCCGCCGAGGCAAATTGCGTCAGTGCCGTGCCAAGTGCGCCAGCGGGTATGTCGAAGAGCGCTTCAGCCTGGGTTTGGGCAACGGCAGGTTGGGCGATCATCGCCGCTGCCAGCGGTGTCGCCAACGCCACGCTGAACAGCGCGCGATGCACGGCCCGCGCCAGGCTGGCTTGGGTCGAGTTGATCGGGAGAGTACGGTTGCAATCGTTGACAGCGAGCATGCGGTTTCCTTTCGCCCTGCGGCAGTTTTTTCAGTGCGCTTGGTGCGCGTCTACCTACAAGTCGAACGAGAACGAAAATCGATAACCCTGCTGACAAAAAAACAAGGACAGGCTTCAGGCCGCCTCGACACGCGTCCAGTAGCGGCTGAAGCGACGAATACGCACAGGTAACGTGGTGGTGAGGTTTTCCAGGACACTGTCGATATCGCTCAAATGAAACGCCCCGGACAACCGCAAATCATTGACGGCCGCATCACAGCCCAGGTACCCAGGGCGATACCGCTGCAGCTCGCTGACAACATCGGCAAGGCGCCAGTCATCCACGACCAACATTTCACGGGCCCAGGCGTCTGCCATGGCCGCAGCCGGTGTCAGGGCACCGATCTCTTCCAGGCGAAATGCCAATTGCTGGCCTGCGCCTACCCGCACCACCGCCGCGCCACGTGCGCTGCGAACTTCCACGGCATGTTCCAGCACGCAAACCCGGCTGGTCTCGCTGTCGCAGCGCACCGTAAAGCGTGTTCCTAGCGCGCGGACACTGCCCTGCCTGGTGTGCACGATGAACGGGCGAGACAATGCATCCGGCACGGTTTGCACCAGGATTTCACCCTTGAGCAATTCAAGTGCGCGAATGTCGGCGGTATAGCGAACGTTGACAGCCGTGTCGGTGTTCAACTGCAGTTGGCTGCCGTCGTCCAGTTGCAATGAACGGCGCTTGCCAACGCCAGTGCTCAAGTCAGCCATCAAGCTGGCAACGCCACCTTCGCGCAATGCCAGCCCACCTGCCGCGCCCGCCATCAGCAGCACCGACAGTACTTTGAGCACCTCACGCCGTTTGGCCCTGGCACTGTTCAACATGGGCCGCGCGATACCCGGCGCAACCTGCTGCAGCGTGCCCTGCAAACGCCCCAGGCGCTCCCAGGCCTGCTGGTGCCGCGGGTCACTCAGCAGCCAGCGCCGATGTGCCGCTCGCGTGGCCTCGTCAGCCTCGCAGCGCAGCTCGACGTACCAGCGTGCGGCAGCCTCCAGCGTGTTGCGATCCAAGGGGTCTGCACCTGTCACCGGTCACGCCTCAGCCAGCAGCAGGCAATGGGTCAGCGCCCGCACTGCATGCTTTTTGACGGTGGTAAGCGACACATTCAGGCGCCTTGCGATTTCCACATAGCTCAAGCCATCGAGCTGGGCCATCAGGAAGATTTCGCGAGTGCGTGTGCCCAGGCCGTCGAGCAGGCGATCGATCTCCATCAAGGTCTCGATGATCAGCAGGCGCGCCTCGGGCGAAACCTCTACCAGCTCGGGCCGTGTCGCCAGGGTTTCCAGGTAAGCCTGCTCCAGTGCCCGTCGCCGGAACATGTCAATCATCAGGCTGCGGGCCACGCTGCTCAAATAGGCCCGTGGCTGTCGCAGCTCAGCGGCCTTGCGCAGGGTCAGCACCCGGATGAAAGTGTCCTGGGCCAGGTCGGCGGCATGCTCCACACAACCGAGCTTGCCGCGCAGCCACCCGCACAGCCAGGAATGATGGTCCTCGTAAAGTGTGTGCACGGCTTTTTGCAGGGAAGGGTCAGCGCAGGGCATGGGTTGAACCGATCAGAACGTCTTTAATAATGACTCTCATTTAACCCGAGTCTTGCAGGGCTTAGCAATCGTATCTCGCCATCAGATAGTGTTGCCGTGTTCATCAGCCCTGGCCTACCATTGCGAAAAATTCTCATATGAGACCTTGTCGCATAGCGTAAGGATGCCCCGATGTCGCGTCTCGACCCCGCTTACAGCCAGCAGATTCACACATATTACACCAACCACCACGGCTGGATTCGCGGTTGGCTGCACAAGCGCCTGGGCAATGCCAGTGATGCCGCCGACCTGGCCCATGACGTGTTCGTGCGCCTGCTGAGCAAGCCGCAGCAATTCCAGACCGAGCAGCACGCGCGCGCCTACCTGAGCACCGTCACCCGCCATCTGTGCATCGATTTCTGGCGCCGTCAGCACCTGCAGCAGGCTTGGCTGGAGGCCTTGGCCGCCCTGCCCGAACCCTTGGCACCCAGCGAGGAAGAGCGTGCACTGGTGTTCGAGGCACTCGAGCAGGTGCAGCGAATGCTCGCGCGATTGCCGGACAAGGTCTGCCAGGCCTTTCTGCTGGCCCACGTACAGGGCCTGGGCTACCGGGAAATCGCCAGGCAGCTGCAGGTTTCCGAACGCAGCGTGACCAAGTACATGGCCCAGGCGATGTACCAGTGCCTGCTGCTGGAACTGGACCTGCCATGAACGCCAGCGAGCGCCCGGACCACGCCACCTTGCAGGCAGCCGCCAACTGGTATGCGCAGTTGCTTGCAGCCCCGCAAGACCTGCAATTGCAGTTGCGCTGGCAGAAATGGCTCGGGACTGCACACGCCAACCAGGTGGCATGGGACCATGTGCAACGCATCAGTCAGCGTTTCTCACCGCTGAAACTACAGGCCGACGCCTCACTGCAGGCACTGGGCAGCGTGCGCCGCACCGACCTCGACCGCCGTCGCGCAGTTGGACTGCTCGGTTTGCTGTGCGGCGGCAGCCTGCTGGCCTTGGCCGGCTGGCGCCTACCTGCCGCCAGGCGACAGCTGCAGGCACTCAGCGCCGACCAGCGCACCGGCACCGGCGAAGTGCGCAGCCTGCGCCTGCCGGACGGCGGCCAACTGTGGCTGAACAGTGCCACCGCATTGAACATCGACTACCGCGCCAACCTGCGCCGCCTGGAGCTGCTGGCCGGTGAAGTACTGGTAGAAACCGCCCATGACAGCCGGCCATTCGTGATCGACACCCGTTACGGCCGCCTGCAAGCGTTGGGCACCCGCTTCAGCGTCTGGCAACGCGACCAGGCCGCACGCCTGAGCGTGTTCGACGGTGCCGTGCGCCTTCACCCCGCAGATGGCGCAGGCAGCCTGGTGGTTGCGGCAGGATGGCAAGCGGATTTCGACCGCCATGGCGCACAACCGCCCCGTGCGGTGGACGAGTCGCGCCAGGCCTGGCGCGATGGCCGTCTGTTGGCCAACGACATCAGCCTTGGCGAGTTCAGCGAACAACTGCGTGCCTACCTGCCCGGTCATCTCGGTGTTGCTCCACAAGTGCAGGCGCTGCGGGTGATGGGCAACTTCCCAGCCAATGACCCGGAACGCACCCTGGCCATGCTCGAAAGCGCCCTGCCGATCAAGGTGCGCAAGACCTTGCCTTGGTGGTACAGCATCGAGCCACGCTGAACCCACCGTTTTTTTGCGCAGGGGTGTTCCGGTTTTACCCGGCTCGTTCGGATTAGCAGATGAACACCCAGCTTCATCTGCCCCCACAAGGAACACCCATGCCCCTGCTCCCGTTTACCTTGCGCCCTCTGCTGCTGGCTCTGCCGTTGCTGATCGCCACCCCGGTGATGGCCGACGACAGCCCGCGCCGCTACGACCTGCCATCCGGCCCGCTGGCCCAGCAGCTCAACCGCCTGGCCAGTGCGGCCGGTATCTACATTGTCGGCGATGGCGTGCTCAGCCAAGGCAAGGCCAGCGCACCGCTGCAAGGCGAATTCACCCCCGAACAGGCCCTGGAACGCATGTTGCTGGGCAGTGGCCTGATCGCCGTGCCCAGCGGCGAACGCCAGTATCGGCTGCAACCTGCGGCACAAGGTGCGGGCCTGCAACTGGCGCCCACCAGCGTCGATGCCTATCGCGACAGCGCCTACGGTGCCGTGAACGGCTACCTGGCCACCCGCGCCAGCAGCGCCAGCAAGACCGACAGCGCGCTGCTGGAAACCCCCGCCTCGGTGTCGGTGGTGACCCGTGACCGGATCAAGGCCCAAGGTGCACAGACCGTTACCGAAGCCTTGAGCTACACCGCTGGCGTGCACGCCAACGTCGCTGGCAACAACCCCACCGACAACACCTTGATGGTGCGTGGTTTCCAACAGATCAACAGCGATGCCTACACCGACGGCCTGCGCAACAACAACATTGGCTATTACGCGCCGGAGCCGTTTGGCCTGGAGCGCATCGAGGTACTCAAAGGGCCGGCGTCGGTTATCTACGGCCAGGGCGAGCCTGGCGGCATGATCAACCTGGTCTCGAAAAAACCATTGTTTGCCGCCCACCGTGAAGTCGGTCTGTCGCTCGGCAATCACGACCGCCAGCAACTGAGCCTGGATGTCGGCGACCTGCTCGACAGCCAGGGCACCCTGGCCTACCGCCTGGTGATGCTCGGCCGTGATGCCGACAACGAGATCGACGGTATCAAGGACGACCGCCAGTACGTCGCGCCCAGCCTGACCTGGGCACCGAATGAAGACACCAGCCTGACCCTGCTGGCGTCGTACCAGAAAAACACCAACCTGTTCACCTCGAACATGGCCTACTCCCTGTTCGACGGCTCCAACCCCAACGGCCGCGTACCCCGCCACCGCTCGCTGAACGAGCCGGGCTTCGACCGCGAGCAGTCAGAGATGAACAACCTGGGCTATGAGCTGAGCCATCGCATCAACGACACCTTCAGCTTCCGCCAGAACTTGCGCTACAGCCACATGCACGGCTATCAGGATCAACTGTTTCGCAACAGCGGTGTGATCAATGGCAACACCCTGGCCCGCTATTACGAGCTGCGCGATTACAACAGCGACAACTACACCCTGGACAACCAGCTGCTGGCCAATTTCAACACCGGCCCATTGCGCCATGACCTGTTGCTGGGTGCCGACTACCTGCGCGGCCACCGCAGCCAGGACGTGCAGCACGGCGACGCGCCATCGATCAACATCTACAACCCGGTGCGCGGTGTAACGATCGACACTTCCCGCTACACCTCACTGTTGTCCACCGCCCGCGACGACCGCCAGGTCGGGCTGTACCTGCAGGACCAATTGCACCTCGACAACTGGGTCGCCACCCTTGGCATGCGTCACGACTGGGCGCGCCAGGACAGCACCAATCGCATCAATGGCAGCCACCAGGTGATCACCGACGAGGCCACCACTGCCCGCGCGTCGTTCGGCTACAGCTTCGACATGGGCCTGTTCCCCTACGTGAGCTACAGCGAGTCGTTCAAACTGGCCAGTGGCAACAGTTTCGACGGTTCCCCGTTCGAACCGGAAACAGCCAAGCAATACGAAGTGGGCATTAAGTACCAACCGCCAGGCAGCGAAAACTACATCACCGTGGCAGCCTTCGACCTGCGCCGGCAGAACGTGGCCACGACCGATGTCGAGCACCCGGGCTTCAGCGTGCAGCAGGGGGAAGTGACCTCGCGCGGGGTGGAGCTGGAAGGCGTAGCCAAACCGCTGCCGGGGCTGAACCTGATCACCGCGTATACCTACAACGATGTCGAGGTAACCAAGGACAACCCGAACGCGCTGGGCGTCAGCAACAAGGGAAATGCACCGGTGCGGGTCCCACGTCATCTGGCCTCGCTGTGGGTCGACTACACCCTGCTGGGCGGGCCATTGGCCGGGCTTGGCGGCGGCCTTGGCGTGCGCTACACCGGCGCCACCTCTGGCGATGCGCAGAACACTTTCGAAGTGCCTGGCTACACCTTGGTCGATGCCATGCTGTCTTACGACTTCGGCAAGGCCAACAACGGCCTGCAGGGCTTGTCGGCGCAGCTCAATGTGAAAAACCTGACCGACAAGTACTACGTGGCCGGCTGCTTCGCCACCGTAGCCTGCCTGTTGGGAACGGGGCGCACCGTAACCGCCGACCTGACCTATCGCTGGTAGCTGGGTACGCCGCCGAACTTGCGGGAGCGGGCTTGCCCGCGAGAAGTGCGCGGCAGCCCCAACACAGGCACCTCATGCCTTCGACAGTTCGCCAATCTTTTCCAGCCGCGCCCGCACAATGTTACGGCTGATGTTCAGCAAGCGCCCCGTCTGCAACTGGTTGCCGTGGCAGTATCGATACGCCGCCCTGAACACTGTCTCCTCGATATGCTCATACAGGTTCGGCACATTCTGCTCGAACAACGCCAGCAACGCACTTTCCAGGTCAGGTGGTGCCGCGCTGGCTGTCGGCAAGTAGGCATGTGCAACCGGCGCCGCTACCTGTGGCCGCATATCGACCAGGTGCAGGTCCGCCGGTGCCACCACCTGATACCGGCACACCAGCAACGCATGGTGAATGGCGTTTTCCAGCTCGCGGATGTTGCCCGGCCAGCTATGCGCCAGCAATTTGCGTTCGGCATCCGGGCTCAACGAGGCACGCTCGTACCCCAGGCGTCGGCAATGCTCCTCGATGAAGAATTCCGCGAGCGGCAGGATGTCCCCGGTCGCTCTCGCAGCGGCGGCAAGCGAATCGTGGCGACATGCAGGCGGTAGAACAGGTCTTCACGAAAATGCCCCGCCACCACTGCATCAGCCAGGTTCACGTTGGTCGCTGCCACCAGCCGCACGTTGATCGGGATCGGCGTGCGTGAGCCCAGGCGCACCACTTCACGCTCCTGCAGCACCCGCAACAACTTCACCTGCATGTTCAGCGGCAAGTCGCCAATTTCATCGAGGAACAGCGTGCCGCCGTTGGCTGCTTCGAACCAGCCGGCCTTGTTGCTGGTGGCGCCGGTGAACGCGCCTTTTTCGTGGCCGAACAGCTCGCTTTCCACCAGGGTTTCGGCAAAGGCACCGCAGTTAACCGCCACGAATGGCTCACGCCCGCGGCGGCTTAGGTGGTGGATGTGACGGGCGACCAGCTCTTTGCCGGTGCCGGTTTCGCCGATGATCAGGGTGTTGGCCTCGCTGGGCGCCAGGCGCTCGATGCGGCTGAGCAGCTCCTGGGAGCGCGGGTCCTTGAACACGAGCACGGTGGCACGTACCGACTTGGTCAGCTCGCGGGCATTGGGGTGGGTGATCAGCGACATAGGGGCATTCCTGGCAGTTGACGCGCAGGCCAATAGTGCATGAAACAAATTAGATCAAAAAATTATTAATTAATATTTATATATTCGAATTGGAAATATTCGATTTTTCAGCAGCCCATTGCTGCCACAGCAGCAACCCGCCAGCACTCGCCTGCCCGCCGGCCAGCAGGCCCGGCCCGCCGCACGCAGCCTAACCCTGGCTGAAAGCCCCACCACGCATGGTCTGCAGCCAATTTTCGAAGGGCTGGCATGCATTTCGCTCCTGGCCTGTAGAACCTTTGCCTGGAGCTGCACATGAACAATCCCTGGCGTCATGCCCTTGCTCTGTTGGGCGGCCTGTTCCTCAGCCTGGCTGCGCTGGCAGCCGAGCCACCGGCGGCGGTGCGCATTGCCATCGTCGCCTTCACCCAGGGCGGGGCGCCGGTGTTCGGCGGCATCCCCGGCCGGGTGATCGAGGAAGGCTGGCTGGAACAGCAACTGGCCGCCCGCGGCGTGAAACTGCAATGGACCGCCCTGCCCCATGCCGGCGCCGGGCCACAGATCAACGAAGGCTTCAGCAACGACAGCCTGGACTTTGCCGTGCGTGGCGACCTGCCTTCGGTCATCGCCGGGGCTGGCCAGGTGCCGGGCAAGCTGGTGGTGCCGGGCGGTAGCGGCAACAACATCTACCTGGTGGTGCCGAGCAATTCCACTGTGCGCAGCATCCAGGACCTCAAGGGCAAACGCCTGGCCCTGCACCGTGGTCGCCCGTGGGAGTTCGCCTTCAGCAACTTCCTCGAAAGCCAAGGCCTGAAACTGAGTGATTTCAAGATCGCCAACCTCAACCCGCAAGTGGGCGCCGCTGCGGTTTCCGCCGGCAAGGTCGATGCCGCCGTGTTGCTCAACGAAGCCTATGCCCTGGAAGACAAAGGCGTGGCGCGCATTCTCTGGTCGACCAAGCAAGGCGCCAATGATTGGCGGCTGGTCTCGGACCTGTGGGGCACCGACCGCTTCGTGCAGCAGCACGCCGACCTGACGCAACTGGTGGCCACCGCCTGGGTGCGCGCGGCCTGGTGGATTTCCCAGGAACAGAACCGCGACGCCTACTACGCGCTGTCATCGCGCGCGGGGGTCAGTGAAAGCGTGCTACGCCGTGACGACCAGGACGACCCCGTGGCCTGGCAAGCGCGCTGGGCGCCAAAAAGCGATGCGCAGCTTAAAACCCATTACGACGCCCTGGGCCAGTACGCACTGGCCAACCGGCTGATTCGCACGCCCTACGACATTACCAGCGACCTGGCCACGGGCTTTACCCGCCAGGCCTTGATCGACTTGCAACTGACCCATTACTGGCCGTCCCTCGACGCCCAGATCAGCCAACAACCTTGAGAGCCTTTCCCATGAAACTGCCTGCTTCGCTCGTCTTCGGCCTCAGCGCCCTGGCCCTGTCCATCGGCGCCATGGCCGCCGAAACCTACGCGCCAAAACCTGACCCGCAACAGGGCGATGGCCGCGTGTCGGCCTTCTACACCTGGACCAAGGCCATCCCCGCCACGCCCGGCAAACTGCTGCGCAGCGAACCGCTCGAGCAGGCGCTGAGCCTGCCCAATGCGGCCAGCGCACAACGCATCCTGTACACCTCGCTGGACGGTATCGACGGCAAGACGCCAATCGTGGTTTCTGGTGCGCTGTTCATCCCCAAAGGCAAGGCACCCGCGGGCGGTTGGCCGGTCGCCAGCTGGGGCCATGGCACCGTTGGCGTGGCGGATATCTGCGCGCCGTCCTGGGCCGGGCGCAGCTACCGCGACGTGCAATACCTCAACCGCTGGCTGGATGAAGGCTATGCCATCGTCGCCACCGACTACCAGGGCCTGGGTGTACCGGGCGGCCACCCATTGCTGAACAACCGCATGGCCGCTTACGGCATTCTCGATGCGGCCAAGGCCGTGGTCGCCGGCGTACCGGGGCTGGCCGACAAGGTGTTGATCATTGGCCAGTCGCAAGGGGGGGCCGGGGCCTTTGCCGCCGGGGCCTATGCGGCAACCTCTGCGCCCAAGCTGGGCGTCAAGGGCAGTATCGGCACAGGGGTGATCTACACCGTGGGTTCGAAAAATGTCGGCGAACAGGACCAGAACAAGGTCGACCCGGCCCTGGCCTACGGCTTCTACACGCTGCTTGCCGCGCAGCAGTATGACCCGAGCATCGACCCGCGCGACTTCTACACCGACAAGGCCCTGCCACTGTTCGAGCAGGCGCGCACCAGTTGCCTGTCAGCACTGGTCAGCGACGTGGTCGGCACCGGCCTGACCCCGGCCAATGCCAAGAAGGACTACCAGGGCGACAAGCTCAAGCCCTGGCTGGCGCAGGTGTCGTACCCGACCTTGAAGCTGGCCCAGCCGATCTTCATCGGCACCGGCGCCGAGGACAAGACCCCCGCCGCCGCCACCCAGGTAGCGCTGATGCAGGACGCCTGCAAGGCAGGCTCGGTGGTGCAGGGCCACCTGTACAAAGGCCTGGGCCACAGTGAAACGGTGAATGCCTCGTTGAAGGACTCCATCCCCTTCGCCCGCCAGGTCATCAGCGGCCAACCGGTCACCCCTAATTGCAGCCCAAGCGTCCAGTAAGGAGGCCAGCCCATGAGCATCGAATTCTTCACCCGCCTGCCCCTGCATGGCGAAACCCAGTTCCTTCCCGGCGACCCGCGCAACCGCGGCGACTGGCATGCGGGCGGGCCCAGCACCGGTGCAGTGTCGGGGTTTGCCGTGGGTGATCACTTCACCTACATCGACTACCTCGGCCAAATCGCCCGCGCCGCTGAAATAAACGGTTTTGGCGGCGCGCTGATGGTCAATGCCCCCACCGGCGAAGAGCCGTGGACGGTGTGCTCGCTGCTGGCCCGTGAAACCCGCACGCTGAAATTCGTCACCGCCTTCCAGCCCTATCACTACACCCCATGGGTGGCCGTACAGCAGGCCGCGACCTACCAACGCGCCACTGGCAATCGCCTGGTATGGAACATCATCAATGGCGGTTCGGATGCCATCCAGCGCCAGGTCGGTGACTTCGAAGACCATGACCAGCGCTACGCCCGCGCCACCGAGTTCATGGACGTGGTGCGCGGCTATTGGCACAACGAGCAGTTCCACTACCAAGGCACCTACTACCGCGCCGAGGGCGGTGGCCTGCGCGGCCCGCTGAAAAAAGCCGAGCTGCCGCTGATCTGCACGGCAGGTTCGTCGGTGGCAGCGCGCGAATTCGCGGCCAAGCACGCCGACTTCTACCTGATGCGCGCCGAGCACCCGGACGAGATTGCCGCGCTGATCGCCGATATCCGCGCCCGCGCGCTGAAGTGGGGCCGCACCGATATTCGCTTTGGCCTGTCCATCGACGTGATCGCTCGCGATACCGAAGAGGCGGCACTGGCCGAGGCCAAGCGCTTCTTCGACGAAGGCGTGGCCAAGGGCACGGTCAAGGCTCGCGCTGCCCATGCGGGCCTGCGCACGGCACGCAAACTGAGCTATGAGCACGACTACAACGACAAGGACGAGCAACAGGCCTTCGACGACTTCTTCATCCACCCCAATGTGTGGACCGGCTTCGGCTACATCGGCATCCCGCCCGGCTGCGCGCTGGTAGGCAGCTACGCCAACGTAGTGGCGCGCATCCGCGAGTACCACGGCATAGGCATCGATCTGTTCTTCCTGGCCGGCTACCCGCACCTGGAAGAAGCCTACCGCATCGGCGAGCACATCCTGCCGCACTTTCGTGACCAGCGCGCAGCCCTTGCCCGCCCTGTAGCCGAACCCGTGCAACTGCACGCCAGCAACGGAGCCTGACGCCATGGCCAGGGACGGTTACCCACTGAGCCGGCGCAGTTTCCTTGGCCACGCCGGCGTGCTGGCCGGCGGGTTGCTGGCCGGCTGCGGCCCCGCCGACGGCCCAACCCATGCCGTGGCCGACCAGCCACGCCATGGCGGGCGCCTGCGCCTGGGCATCATCGACGGCAACCAGAGCGGCAACCTCGACGCCCACAAGCCCATCGGCAGCGGCATCGTGCGTGGCTTTGCCCTGTACAGCAAGCTGTGGGAATGGGACGAGCAGATGCAGCCGCGCCTGGCCCTGGCCGAGTTCGCCGAGCCCAATGCCGATGCCAGCAGCTGGACCTTGCGCCTGAAGCCGGGGCTGGAGTTCCACCACGGCAAGACCATCGACGCCGACGACCTGATCTTCTCCATCCGCCGCCTCACCGACCCGCAGCTGGCCTCGCCCTACGCGGCGCTGCTGCACTGGGTGGACCGCGACAACCTGGTCAAGCTGGACGACCGTACCGTACGCCTGGGCTTTCGCGAAGGGCGCAGCTACCTGCCGCTGCCGGAGACCTGGGTCAACTTCGGCGGCATCGTGCCGGTGGACTACCACCCAGTCACCAACCCGGTCGGCGCCGGGCCTTACAAACTGAAAAGCTTCACCCCAGGTCAGCGCTCACTGTTCACCCGCTTCGACAACTACTACAAACCCGGCAAGCCTTATGCCGATGAACTGGAGATCATCGACTTCAAGGACCAGACCGGCCGCCTGGCGGCATTGCGGGCCGGGCAGATCGACATGGCCAACGTCATGTCCACCGAACACCTGCAGGTGCTGCAAGCCGACCCACGGCTGCGCCTGCTGAAGTCGGTGAGCGGCAACTGGCTGTCGTTCGACATGAACACCGCCAAGGCGCCGTTCGACGACCCGCGCGTGCGCGAGGCATTCCGCCTGCTGGCCGACCGTGACGAGCTGGTGCGCCGTGCGCTCAATGGCCAAGGCCGGGTGGCCAACGACCTGTATGCACCGTTCGACCCCACCTTCGACCACAGCATCGGCCCACGCCCTCATGACCCGCAGCGCGCAGCCCAGTTGCTGCGCGAAGCCGGCCATGAACAGTTGCAGGTGGAGTTGGTGACCACGCCAGGGCCAGGGCTGGCTTCGGCCCTGGTGCTGGCCGAGCAGGCCCGGCGTATCGGTGTGACCCTCAATGTGCGCCAGGTCGACCTGGCCACCTTCCAAGGGCCGCAGCGCGATGACTGGACCTTGAGTACCGGTGGCAGCATCGGTGCGCCGTTCCTGGCCAGCGCGATTCACACCGATGCGCCATTCGCCGTGGCCAACAAGACCCACTTCAACGACCCCGAATTCAGTCAGGCCTTTCTCGCCGCCATGGCCCAGCCAGACCTGGAGAAGCGCAAGAACCTGGTGCACCAGGCGCAACGCATTCAATACGAACGCGGCGGCATGTTGATCTGGGGCTTTGCCGACCTGCTCGACAGTGTCAGCACCCGCGTGGGTGGCGCGCAGGCAGAGCAGTCGCTGTTCAGTACCTGGCGGTTCGAGAGCCTGTGGCTGAAAACCTGACCCTGTTACTACGCGGTCTGCCTTTTGTAGGAGCGGCCTTGTGTCGCGATAGGGCCGCAAGGCGGCCCCAGGATTTCAGCGTCGATACATAGATTGCCGGGGCCGCTTTGCGGCCCTATCGCGACACAAGGCCGCTCGTACAGGGACCGCGTGTACCCAATACCAACCGCAGGCGCGGCTGCGCCCTCGTTTCTCCCACATTCCTACTCTTGAACGAGGCCCAGCCAATGCCCCGCGTTACCTTGCTGCACCCAAAATTCCAGCCTAGCGCCCTGGCGCTGGCCATCCTGGCCACCAGCACACCCATGGCCTTCGCCGAAGACACCCAACTGCAAACCGTCACCGTGCAGGCCGAACAAACCGACGACGACGCCCTGCCCACCCGTCCGCCCGCTTCGATCTATGGCGGCCTGGAAGCCAAGGTGCTGGACACCCCGCGCTCAGTCACCCAGATCAACGCCGAACAACTGGCCAACGACCCGATCCGCAGCTCCGACGACCTGGTCAAATACGCCCCCGGCATCACCCGCGGCGGTGGCCAGAACGCCGGTATCGCCCCGCAGATGCGCGGGCAGAACACCGAGGTGTTCCAGGACGGCCAGCGCGCCTACGGTGTACGTCACCCGGCCAATTTCAACGCCTACGAAGGCGCCGACATCGTCGCCGGCCCATCGTCGGTCACCTACGGCTCGGTCAGCGGCAGTGGCGGCTACGTCAATTACCTGAGCAAGAAGCCCGATTTCAACCGCTTTCGTACCAAGCTCAGCGGTGAGATCGGCAGCTGGATCCCCGATGGCGAGTCCCGCGATGCCACCAAGTTCAGCATCGACAACACCGGCCCGCTGAGCGACAACCTGGCCTACCGGGTAAGCATTACCCGCCAGCGTCAGGAAGACTTCTACGACAACGTCGAGAACAACTTCGACGCTTTCTACGGCGCCCTCGCCTGGCGCAATGACAACCTGCGGGTGGACTGGAACGCCGCCTACGACGACTACTACGACTACAACATCACCCACGGCTGGAACCGCGCCAGCCAGGGCCTGGTCGACCACGGCAAGTACTACGCCGGCCGCGCCACGCCGATCATTCAGAATGGCAATACCTTGTGGTCGCCGGTGCTGTCCTCTGGCGCCGCCGATGCCCAAGTCCTCGGTTGGGTACAACGCCAGCGCAATGCCCAGGGCCAGTACGCGGTGGTCAACGGCAGTTTCCAGGGCGCCTCGCCCAACACCCAGGCCAACCCCGGCAGCCTGCGTGGTTGGGTCTGACGACCCCTCGCTTGCAGGTAACGGCCTGACTTCGCTGTCATCGCAGACCGGCCAGCGCGCGCAAGACGAAAACCGCTCGCGGCGCTTCACCACGCAACTGCGCGTCGAAGGCGACCTGACCTCGTCGATCACCCTGGCCAACAGCACCTTCTACCAACACTCCACCGACACCACCGACGCCGTGGGCGCGTTCCAGGTGCAGGGCAAGGACGACATCTTCGACAACCGCTTCGAGTTCCGCGCGCGCGGCCAGTGGCAGTTGGGCGACCTGACCCTGATCGACGACAGCAATACCGGGCTTATCTACCGCCGCGAGCGCAACGAGTCAATCGCCGCCAACAACAGCTTCGGCAGTACCATCAACGCGTATGACCTGACCCTCGCCCCCACCTTGAAGAACCCCGGCGACCTGCTCGGCCTGAGCGGCCGCAACCCAGCTGGCGGCAACGCTGCCTGGATCGGCCAACCCGGTGTGCCGCAATTCTCCAGCTATTACGGCTGGCTCAACCTGCCCGCCATGTACCCGGCAGGGCACGGCCTGTATGCCGAATCGGTGGCGCCGTACACCGCAGACAGCACCTGGACCACCAAGACCCTGTTCAGCCAGCACAACCTGCGCCTGGGCGAGCGTGTAGGCCTGAACGTCGGCGCCAGCCGCAGCTGGATAGACGCACGCATCGAAAACCCATTCGTGCTGCCCGGCGGCAACCCGCGCAAGGACGCGAACAACTACCGGTTGTTTTCGGTGCAGGTCAGCCCCTATTTCAAACCCACGGACAACAGCACACTGTATTACACCTTCGATCGCTCGCTGGCGGTGAACACCGGCTTCTTCACCAACGGCCTGGGCTGGGGCAGTGGCAGCGGGGCCAACCAGCTCAACCCGCTGGCCTTCGAGAGCCTGAGCGTGTTGCATGAGGTGGGCTTGAAGGTGGAGGCAGTGCCCGACCAGCTGTTCCTGACCCTGGCGGCCTACCGGCAAGCCCGCGACCAGTCGCCGGACAGCAACAACAACATTGCCCGGCTGATCGTCAAAGGCTGGGAAGCAACCCTGCGCTACCAGGACCAGCACCTGCGCGGCGGCCTCAACCTCAGCCGCATCAGTGCCTACAACGAGTTCACCAGCCAAGCGGGGTTTGCCTCGGCGGGGTTCATCCCCGACAACGGCACCGTATTCGGCGACAACAACAGCCTCAACCAGCGCCCGTCCGGCAAGTTCGATGCCGTGCAGATCCCCGAATACAACGCCGGCGGCTATGTCGACTACCGCTTCGATTCGGGGTTTGGCGTCGAGCTTTCTGGCTGGTGGACCAGCAGTTGGTACCTGAACCTGAGCAAGACGGTGAAAGTGCCGGACGAATACAACCTCGACCTTGCCGTGTACTACCGCCAGCCCCAGTGGGGCGTAACGGTGCGCATGCTCAACGTCACCGACGAGCTGAATTTCGTCAGTGGCCTGGCAGGTTCCACCAACACTTTCCTGCAACCGATGCCGGGCCGCACGCTGCTGGCCCAGGTCGATTACCAGTTCTGATCACCCTCAACCTGAAAGGCCTCAGCCATGTCCATTGAATTCGTCGGCATGATCTTCCCCCGCCAGTGGTCCGAGACCCGTGGCGTGCGCACAGCGGACTTCGACCTGCCGTTCATTCGTCACCACGCCCGCGCCCATGAGCATGCCGGGTTCGACCGGGTGCTGATCGCCAGCGGCCCAGGCAGCGCCGACAGCCTGCAGATTGCCGCCTATGCGGCCGCGCACACCGAACGCCTGGGTTTCATGATCGCCCACCGCCCGGCCCTGACAGCGCCAACGGTGGCCGCACGGGCATTCGCCACCCTCGACCATACCACCGGCGGCGGGCGCATCCGCTTGCACGCAATTACCGGTATTACCGCCGAGCCGCAAGAAGGTGACACCCTGCTGGACAAGACCGAGCGCTACCGGCGTGCCGACGAGTACCTCGAGATTGTCCGCCGCACCTGGACCGCCGAGGAACCGTTCGACTTCGAGGGCCGCTACTTCAACATCAAAGGTGCTTTTTCACCGGTCAAACCGTTGCAGCAGCCGCATATCCCGATTTCCTTCGGTGGCTCGTCCGATATCGCCTACCAGATCGCCGTCAAGCATGCGGATTTGTATGCCCTGTGGGGTGAGCCGCTGAGCGGTGTTGCCGAGCAGATCGGCAAACTCAAGGCGGCCGCGGCCGCCGCAGGCGTAGCCGCACCCAGGATTAGTCTGTCGGTGCGGCTGATTTTGGCTGCCACCGAAGAACAGGCCTGGCAGCGCGCCGAACAGATCCTCGCGCAGATCAAAGCCAACCCGCAGTTTGCGGCAGACAGCCCGTGGCAGAAGCGTATCAAAGGCACCGGTTCCGAGCGCCTGCTCGCTGCCGCCGCCCGCGCCGACCGGCATGATCGGGCGTTGTGGATGCCGACGGCGACCGCAGTGGGTGCCTATGGCGATACCACTGCGCTGGTGGGCACGCCGGAAACGGTGGCCCAGGCGTTGCTCGATTATGTCGACCTAGGGGTGACCACTTTTCTCAACCGCGGTTATGACCCGCTGTATGACACGGTGGATTACGGGCGCTGGGTGATTCCGGCGGTGCGCGAGGAAGTGCGGCGGCGGCAGGCGCAGTTTGTGGGGTGAGGATGGGGTGTATGGGTTGGGGTTGCGTGTCGGCTTCTGGGTTCATGGCTTGGGGTATGCAGCACCTGTGAGATCGAGCGCCGCCCGCGCGGCGCTCGATCTCACAGGCACCAAACACCCCAAGCCATGAACCTAGAAGCCAACACGCAACCGAGGCGAATGCTCCACCAGCGTCCGGGTATACGCATCAACCGGCCTCCCAAGCACCTGCTCGGCACTCCCCTGCTCCACCACCCGCCCCTGTCGCAACACCAGCACCCGGTCGGCAATCGCCCGCACCACCCCAAGGTCATGGGTGACGAACAACAAGGTCAGCCCCTCCCCCTGCAAACGCTGTAGCAAGGCCAGAATCGACGCCTGCACCGACACATCCAGCGCCGAGGTAATCTCGTCACAAACCAGCAGCCTTGGCTCGCAGATCAACGCTCGGGCAATCGCCACACGTTGCCGTTCACCACCAGACAAGCTATGCGGGTACAAATCCGCCACCCGAGCCGGCAACGACACCCGTTCCAACACCGCCTCGACCCGACGCCGCGCCTCACCACCACGCACACCGAAAAAGTGCGCCAACGGCGCGCTGAGCGTTTGCCCGACCGTCTGCCTTGGGTTCAAGGCCCGATAAGGGTTCTGGAACACATACTGAATCTGGTGACGCAAACGGGCATCACGCTCGCGTGCGGCAAACGCCAAAGGCTCGCCGGCGTAACGCATTTGCCCCTGAACGTTCTCGCCCAGCCCGGCAATGGCCCTGGCCAGGCTGGTCTTGCCCGAACCCGATTCGCCCACCAGCGCCAGGCACTCCCCTTGCCCCACACGCAATGAAACATCGAACAGCACCTGGCGATCGTAAGCGACATCCAGCTCCCGAACCTCTAGCAACACGGCTTCGTTCGGCACCGATTCAACCTCGACAGCCGCCCCCGCAAGGGGCAGCGGTTCTTGGTGCGGCACCAGGCAGGCGACCTGATGCTTGCCGTCGAGCGTCAGCAACGACGGTTCGATCACCGAACACTCGGCCCGATGCCGGTCGCAGCGCGGCGCAAACGCACAGCCATGCGGGCGCTGCCCGGGTGCCGGCGCATGCCCGGCAATCGCCTGCAGCGGCTGACGCCGGGCAACGTCGGGGATAGCCGCGAGCAAGGCACGGGTGTAAGGGTGCGCAGGGTTGCAGAACAGCGCCTCGCGCCCGGCCACCTCCACCAGCCGCCCGGCGTACATCACCATGACCCGGTCCACCAGCTCACGCACCACGGCCAGGTCGTGGGTGACGTAAAGCGCCGCCACACCGTGTTCACGGCACAGGCGCTTGAGGGTCTGCAACACATGGGCCTGGGTGGTGACGTCCAGTGCGGTAGTAGGCTCGTCGAGCACGATCAACCGGGGCCGCAGGACGAACGCCAGCGCCAGCATCACCCGCTGTTGCTGCCCGCCAGACAGTTGGTGCGGGAAGCGCCGCAGGAAGGCGTCGTCATCGGGCAGGCCCACCTCCACCAGGGTTTCGCCGATGCGCTGACGCACAGCGTCGCGCGACAGCTTGGGCTGGTGCGCCAGCAGCGTTTCACGCAGCAAGGCCCCCAGGCGCAACGCCGGGTTCAGCGCCGTGGCTGGGTCCTGGGCCACGTAGCCGACCAGCCCGCCACGGGCCAGGCGCAAGGCTTCGCCTTCGAGTGCCAGCACCGACTGCCCTGCCACCACCACCTGCCCGCCAACAATGCGCGCGCCCTGCCGGGCATGCTGCAACAATGCCGTGGCCAAGGTGGTCTTGCCTGAGCCGGACTCGCCGACCAGGCCGACAATCTCCCCTGCCGCCAGGCTGAAGGAAACCTCGGCCAACACCTCGACCTGCCCAGCCAGTTCCACCCGCAGCTCGCTGACTTGCAACACGTCGCTGTCGACCTTCAAAGGCGCATTCATGACTGTTTCTCCCCGACCCGTGCGCTGACCCGGCCAATGCCCTCGGCGAGGATATTGGTGCCATAGGCAAACACGCCGATCAGTAACGCCGGAGCCAGCACGGCCCACGGCTGCACCAGCAAGCCGGCCTGGTTTTCATTGATCATCAGCCCCCAGTCGGCAGCAGGCGGTGCCACCCCGTAGCCCAGAAAACTCAAGCCCGACAGCATGCCCACCGCCCAGGTCAGCATGTTGCCGAAGTGCACCAGCAGGGGCGTAAGAATATTCGGCAGGATTTCCTGAAAGAGGATGCGCCAACGCGGGTAACCCATCATCTGCGCAGCCTCGACAAACTCCTGCCCGGCTACCGCCACCGCGCTGCCGCGCGCCAGGCGGATGACGCCTGGGGTGAAGGCAATGGCTACGGTCAACACGATCAGCCACGGCGCCCTGCCGAGCATGGACACGATCAGCAGCACCAGGATCAGGTCGGGAAACGCCAGCGACACATCCGCCGCCCAACTGATCGCCTGGTCCAGGCGCCGGCGCGAGAACCCGGCCAGCAAGCCCAGGCTGCCACCGACCAGCAATGCCAAGGTGGCTGCGGCAACCGACATCCACAGTACCGATAACCCGCCACTGAGCAGCCTCGATAACAGGTCATGGCCAAGAAAATCATGCCCCAGCGGCGCTCCGGCGGCCGGCGGGCCGTACACCGGCCCCACCATCGCCGTGGGAGCATGCGGCGCCAGCCAGGGGCCGAACGCGGCCAACAGCGCCACCAACAAGGTGATCACGGCGCCACGCCGTACCTGCGGGTCGGCCAGCCAACGGGATTCAGTCATGGGTCGCCTCCTGGGCAGGGGTGCTGCGCGCGCGTCGCCACCACGGGCGGATACCGCGGCGGATACGGCGGATCATCCGCACCCGGCGCGCGGTACGCAGCTTGGGGGTAAGCAATACGGTCAACAGATCAGCCAGCAGGTTGATCAGCACCACCGCCAGGGTGATGACCAGCACCACGCCCTGGATCATCGGCAGGTCGCGCATCTGGATCGCTGCGTTCAACGCCGTACCTATACCTGGGTAACTGAAGATCACCTCTGCCAGCAGGGCGCCGCCGACCAGCGTGCGCAGGGTCAGCGCCACGCCCTGGATCGCCGGGGTCAGGGCATTGGGCAACGTGTGCCGCCAGACGATGCGCCGCTCGGGGATGCCGCGCAGACGGGCGGCGATCACGTACTCGGACTCCAGCGCCTCGATCATCGAGGCACGCACCATGCGCGTCAGGTACGGCAGTGCCGACAAGCTCAGGGCCACTACCGGCAGCACCAACGATTGCCATTGCCGCCACAACGGCAACTGCGGGTCAAGGATCGACACCGCCGGCAGCCAGCCCATGCCCGGCATGGAAAACACCAGCACCAGGCCGATGGCCAGCAAAAAGCCCGGCGTGGCCTTGAGCAGAATCAACGCCGACAACCCCCAGCGGTCCAGCCGGCTATCGCGGCGCAGGGCCAGGCTCACGCCCAGCAGCAGCGCCATCGGCACCACCAGCGCCAGCACCCCGGCCAACAAGGCCAGGGTATGGCCCAACCGGCCAAACAGCAGCTGCGCCACGGGTACCTGGGAGTCCAGCGAAATGCCCAGATCGCCGCCCAATGCGGCGCCCAGCCAGCGCAGGTATTGCACCAGGATCGGCTGGTCGAGGCCCAGTTGGCGTTGCAGGGTGAGGATACTGTCCAGCGGCGCATCCGGGCCAAGAATCACCCGCGCCGGGTCCGAGGGCAGCGCCTGGGTGGCGACGAACACCACCAGGGTGATCACCCACGCGGTGAGCAGGCCATAGCCCAGTCGGCCGATGAACCAGGCCAGCCATGCCGGTGTGCGGGGCGTGTGTCGTGTATCAGGCATTGGGGTTCAACCAGAGTTCGTCAAAACGCCAGGAGGCGAAGGTGGTCTGTTCCGGGGTGAGCCCGCCCACCTT
Source organism: Pseudomonas putida (assembly GCA_041071465.1). Lineage (NCBI taxonomy): Bacteria > Pseudomonadati > Pseudomonadota > Gammaproteobacteria > Pseudomonadales > Pseudomonadaceae > Pseudomonas > Pseudomonas putida. The sequence continues at coordinate 5,964,847 of CP163498.1, forward strand.
GGCCGACGCGGCATCGAGCACGTCGGAAAAGCCCCAGACCAGCAACCCACCACGTTCGTGCTGGATGGTTTGGGCTTCATGCACCAAGGCCTTGCGCAATGCCAAGTCAGGCTGGGCCAGGGCTTGCTGGAACAGGTTGGTAAAGCGCGGGTCGTGGAAATTGCTGCGGTTGTAGATGGCCTGCGGTGCATCGTTGTGCAACGCCGAGGCGAGAAAGCCGCGCGCCGGAGTCGAGCCCGGCGACAGCTGCCATTGCTCACGCTGCGGGCCATTGAAGACGGACCCATCCACCTGATTGACCTTCACCTGCACCCCGGCTTTCAAAGCCTGCTGAGCGAACACCAGCGCGGCGTTGACACCGGCCCCCGGCGTGGTTGTCAGTTCGACACGCAAATCGCTCTGCCCGGCCTGACGCAGCAGCGAACGGGCCTGGTCCAGGTCGTAGGGGCGCTGGGCGATGGCATGGTTGAAGGTGGGGTCATGGGGCGAATACAGGTCATTGGCCACCCGCCCAAAACCATTCAGGCCACGCGCCACCAACTCCTGGCGGTCGGCCAGCAGGCGGAACGCCTGGCGCACCCGCACATCCTGAAACGGCGCCTTGGCCATGTTCAGGTTGAAGCCGGTGAACGAGGTGGTCGGCGAGGCATACAGCCGCAGCCGTGGGTCGGCCTTGAGCAACGCACTGTGCTCGGCCTGCACACCACTGGCCACGTCGATCTGCCCGGCACGCAGCGCTGCGGCCCGCGAGACCTGGTCCTTGAATTCGATGATTTCCAGCTCATCCGCATAGGGACGGTTGGGCTTGTAGTAGTTTTCGAAGCGGGTGTAGAGCGAGCGCTGGCCGGGGATGAAGCTTTTCAGCCGGTACGGGCCGGCACCGACCGGGTTGGTCACCGGGTGGTAGTCAGTGGGCACGATGCCGCCGAAGCTGATCAAGGTTTCGTCCAGGGGGTAGAAGCTTTGCCCCTGCTTGAAGCGAATTTCGAGGGTGCGCGCGTCCAGCTTGCGCAAAGCCTGCCGATCGATGGCGCCGACCAGCCCGGCAAATGGCGAGGCCAGTTGCGGGTCGGTCAGGCGCAGGATCGAGAACAGCATGTCATCGGCGGTGATACTTTTGCCGTGGTGAAATTCCAGCCCAGGCTTCAGCCGGATGGTCCAGGCACTGGCATCGGCGTTCGGCTCGGCGAACTCGGCCAGTGCCAGGCGCGTGCTGACATCAGCATTCCATTCCCAGCACTTGGCGTACAACGCCCAGCCGCGGATGATGCCGCCACCCACCGGTTTGTGCGCATCGAGGTTACCGGCCTGGTCACCGTCGATAATGCCCACCCGCAGTCGCCCGCCACGCACCGGCGTGCCCGTCGGCACCGCGCTGGCGGTTGCTGGGGCGCCGCTGTCGCAGCCGCTGAGCAACCCGCCGCCAAGCAGCAGGCTGCCGCCAACGGCCAGGCTGTTGCCGAGAAACACCCGGCGCGAAAACAGCTCGCTCATCACCCTCTCCTTACGCCGGTTGTGCCACGGGCGGCTTGCCGGCCGCAGCCAGGCGCGGCACCTCGAAGCCATGGTCCAGGTCCAGCAGCGGGAACAGCAGGTCAGCCACCCGGTGCGCTTCATCGATCAGCGGGAAACCCGAGAGGATGAATGCCGACGTGCCCTGGGCCTCGTACTCACGAATGCGCTCGGCGACCTGCTCGGCGCTGCCAACCAGGTAGGTGCCGGCAGCCGGGCCGAGGATGTTGAAGCCAAACAGGCTGGGGCCTAGCCAGACATTGGGGTAGATCTCCAGTTCGCGGGCCGTGGGCAGGCGCCCGGCGCGGATGCTGTCGAGGTTGCGCTGAATGCGCGGGTCGTCGCTGACGTAGCTGTCGAAGGTTTGCCCCGGCGGCAGCTGGCGCTCGATGGCAGCACGCGCGGTGGCCAGCGAGGTGCGCTGCAACAGGCGCTCGGCGTGGGCCCAGGCTTCTTCTTCGGTCTCGCGCACGATCACCTGCAGGCGGGTGCCGTAGGTCAGCTCACGGCCGATCTTCGCCGCCTCGGCCGCCACCCGGCGAAACTTGTCGCCGAGCTTTTGCGGGGTGTCGGCGAAGCTCAGGTAGACATCGAGCAGTTGCACCGAATGGGCCACGCCCGGCGCCGACGTACCAGCGCCCCACAGCGGGATGCCAGGCGTTTGCTTCGGTGGGTGCCAGCCGCCCAGCGGGTGATGGGCGGCAGCTGGCGAACGGGGTGAAAGCTTGACGTAACGGCCGTCGTAACCCGCGGTGTCTCCGGCGTAGAAACGTTGGAAGGCGCGCCAATACTCCAGACTGAAGTCGTAGCGCTCATCGTGCGGATAATGCACGCCCAAGGTGGCCAGGCCAGCGTCGTTGCCGTTGACCACGTTGAACAGCAGACGGCCGTTGGAAAACTGGTCGAAGGTGAGTGCCCATTTGGCCAACACTGCTGGCGACAGCTCGCCGGGGTGCTGGGCGACCAGGAAGCGCAGGCGCTGGGTGGCGTCGATCAGCGCTGCCGACACAGCCAGGCTTTCGTTGGGGCTGGAGCCGAGCAGCGAGCCATAGTAGCCCAGGCGGTCAGCGGCGATGGCCAACTGCTTGAGGTGCTCGAAATCGGTGTGCCAGCGGCCTTCGGGCTCCCAGGGATAGGGGCCGTCGGGGGTGGTGAGGTACCAGAGGATCTTTACTGCCATGGGGTGAGTCCTTGTTTCAGGTAAGAGCGGCCTTGTGTCGCGACAGGGGCGCGCAGCGCCCCCAGCGATCTGCTCAGCTACGTCGATCGATGCCAGGCACCAAGCCCAGCTCGGTAGCGCGCTCATACAACCCGCTCATCTTCCACTGCTGGGTCAGCACCCCCGGCCCATAAGGCCGCGACCCACCCAAGGCGTCCGCCAACAGCTGAATCTGCGCGCCCTCCTCCAGCAACAGGATGAACTCCGCCGTGGCCCGCAACCCCTGCTTGCCCCACACCGTGGCGCCGCCGTTGGCTTCCAGGATCGCCAGGTTGAACGGGTTCTCGACGATCTTGTCGAGAATGAAGTCCACCTCGGCCTGGCGCCGGTCGATGTACACCGGCAGCTCGCGGGCCAGTTGGTAGCGCTGCACCGGCACATAGTGGAACGGCAAGGTACGGTGGGTCTGGGCCCAGGCGCCGAGGTACGGGCTGTGCACGTGTGACACGGTGGTGATGTCGGCGTGGGTCTGGAACAGCTTGGTGTAACGGCCCAGGCCACCTTTGCCCTTGCCGACGATGACGTTGCCGGAAAAGTCGGTCACCGTGGCCTGCAGTGGCTTGTGGTGGTTCCACGGGCCGCCGTAGTTGACCGCTACCAGCAGTTCTTCACCGGGCACCCGCTCGATAAAGCCGACCGTGCCATTGGCTGTGATGGTGTTGGTTTCGCGAAAGACGCTGAAGGCCGCTTGCGCTTCGGCCACCACCTGGTCGATGAAGGTTTGCAGTTCGGCAGTGATGGGGCGTTCGTTGATCAGTACGGTCATGTTCAATCTCCGGTCAGGTCAGGCGCGGCGCTGGGCCAGCAGTTCATGGGCAGCTTGCAGGGGCCGCGGGTCGACCCAGTCGGCGATGGCGAAGTCGGCTTCGAGGAAGCCGTGCAGGTAGAGGAAATCTTTTTGTGTGCCAAGGAAGGCCAGGCGCTGCTCGGACAGGTCTGGCGCCAGGGTGGTGTGGAAATCGCCACGGTAGGCGTCAGCCACGCCTTGGCTGCCAGCGCGGGTTTCTTCTTCGAGGATGCGATTGAGCGCGGCACGGTTGCCGGCTGCCCATTCGGCAGCACGCAAGGTCTGAGCAAGGAAGCGCACCACCAGGTCAAAATGGTTGTCGAGCAGGCGCTGGTGCACGGTGATCGGGCGCGGTGTACCGTTGTTGATGCGGTGGCGTGGGTCGGGCAGCAGGTCGAGGTCGACGCCGACCACCAGGCCCAACCGGCGTGCCGCATCAGCCGCTGCCGCGCCCTTCACGTACACCGCATCGACGTCACCGCGCGCCAGGTACTCCAGCCCCGACCACAGCCGTTGCAGGCCCAACTGCGGGGTGGCGGCGTCGGCCTGGTCAAGCAGAGCCACTTCCACCAACTGCACGTCATCCAGGTGCAGGCCAGCCGAAGCCAGGGCGCCTTTGTAGCCGTGCAGGCTCATGGCCCGAGCGATGCTGCCGGGGCGGCTGTCGCCCCAGGCCGGCAGGGCCAGGCGTTTGCCGCGCAGGTCGGCGGCGCTGCGAATACCGGAGTCTGGGCGGACCAGAATGGTTTGCCATTCCTCGATCCAGGTCAGGCCGATCAGCCGGCTGGGCGAGCCTGCAGCGCGCGCCGCCAACGCCGGTACGTTGCCGCCTTCGCGCAGCAGCCCAGGCAGCTGGTGATCGTAATGGTGATGGCCCAGCTGGCGGGCCTCCTGCAAGGTCGAGACCGGCAGGCCGTCGGGGGCGAACTCTTGTTCCAGCCAGCCGAGCTTGTAGGCGATGCCAGAGGCGGTAGGCACGGGGCAGCGGGTGAACCAGATGCGCTCCAGGGCGGACGGGTCGTCCGCCAGGCGTTTTGCGGTGGGGGTTGCGAGGGTCATGGGGAGGCTCCTTGGGCGTCGTGCAAGCACCATTGCAGTGTGCGTGCCAACCGCTAGAAGCCTTGATTTACGTGGGGTTGGCTGTTGTGACAGGGCGCATGGTGCTGGATTGGGAGCAAGATTGCGGGTGGGGTGCTGCCAGATCAGCAAGGCGGCTGCTGCTGGGGCAGCAAAAAGTTGTAGAGACCGCGCAGGATGGGGCTTGAAGAGGGGGTGGCAAAGATATTGCTCAAGGGCTTGGGACCGCGCCAAGGCGCACTGGCCCCTTCAGACCTACCCGAGACCTCTTCATGAGCGCCATAGAACCCTCCCCCGCCCGCCGCCTCACCAGCGAAGCTCAAGCCATCGAAGCCGCCCGCCAGGTTGCTGCACAAATCGCCGAGCTGGCCGCCGACCCGCGCAACAACGGCCAGCTCCCCCACCGCCAAGCCGAGCTGTTATCCAGCAGCGGCCTGACCGCCATCGCCGTGCCGGCCGAATTCGGCGGCCTGGGTGCCTCGGTGCAGACCGTGGTCGAAACCGTGCGCCTGGTTTCCACCGCCGACGGCGGCGTCGGCCAACTGCTGCAGATTCACAACGTGATGCTGCGCGGCATCTTCACCGGCTACCCGGATGAAGTACGCGACCGGCTGATTGCCGACGTGCTGGCTGGCAAGCGCTTCGGCAATGCCCTGGCCGAAATCGGCGGCAAGAACAAGTTCGCCCTCAAGACCCGCGTCGAGCGCCGCGCCGACGGCCAGTGGGTACTCAACGGCAGCAAGTTCTACTCCACCGGCTCCTACCTGGCCGAGTGGATCTCGCTGACTGCCGCCAGCGAAGACGGCGGCGTCGGTGTGCTGCTGCACCGCGACACCCCCGGCTTGACCCTGGTCGATGACTGGCAGGCCTTCGGGCAGCAAAACTCGGTGAGCGGCACGGTGAAGTTCGACGATATCGTGCTCGACGAACGCTACCTGACCCGCCGCAGCGGGCCGATGAAACGCACCGGTCTGACCTTCCCGCAGATCCTCCACGCGGCCATCGACACCGGCATCGCCGCAGGCGCATTGCAGGCGGCGGTCGAGTACCTGCGCGAACATGCCCGCGCCTGGGTGGAAAGCGGCGTCGAGCGCGCCAGTGACGAGCCGCATGTGATTCGCCAGGTCGGCGAGTATGCCGTGGCGCTACGCGGCGCCGAGTCGGTGCTGCGCGAAGCGGCGCGGGTGTTCGACGAACACGAGCGCGATCCGCAGAACAAGGCGTTGCAGGATGAGCTGATCTTGTCGGTGGCTACCGCCCGTGCGCATTCCGATGCGGCGTCGCTGAAAATTTCCAGCGACCTGTTCTCGCTGCTGGGGGCCAGCGCTTCGCTCAGCAAGTGGAACCTCGACCGCTTCTGGCGCAATGCCCGGGTGCACACCACCCACGACCCGATCCGCTGGCGCCTGCACAACGTCGGCAACTACTACCTGAACGGGGCGGATCCCGGGGAGTACACGGCTGTGCTCAATGCCAAGGAGAACCAGGGCGCTACACGCCGCTGAAATGGGGTTTGGGCGGGGGCGCTTTGCGCCCCTATCGCGACACAAGGCCGCTCCTACAAGGGGCGGCGTCGCATTCTGATCGAGCATTTACATGAACCACCCTCTTCTTCGGGCCTTGGCCATCTATCGCGAAATGCCTTGGCGCTTCGCCTTGGTCACAGCCTTGTACATTGCCGGCAACCTCGGCTTGGCCTGGCAACAGTGGCTGATCGGCCACGCGGTCGACGATGTCAGCAGCGGCCGCGCCGTACAGCGCCTGGCCGATGGCAGCCTGGACGCCAGCATAGCCTGGCACTGGCTGTGGCTGCTGCTGGCCATTGCCCTGGGGCGCGGCCTGTTGCAATACGCCGCCGCCGTGTTGTCACTGGTACTCAGCCAAGCCCTGCTCACGCGCCTGCGTGAGCGCATCCTCAGCCAGGTGCAGTACCTGCACCTGGGCTACCACTGGCGCCACGGCATGGGTGAACTGGTTACCCGCACCACCCGCGATGCCGACAAGGTGCGCGACGCGCTGATCACCTTCTGGCGGCAGATCATCGAAACGCCGCTGGTGGTGATCGCCGCCGTTGGCCTGTTGAGCTGGTACGACCCGCTGTTGGGCCTGGTGCCCTTGTTGCTGACCGGTGCCGGGCTGTGGCTGTTCGTGGTACAGACCGACCGCCTGGTCACCCTCGACCGTGCCGTGGGCGCCGCCTACGACCAAGTCAGCCAGGACCTGGCCGAAGGCATTGGTGGGGTGCGGGTAATCAAGGCCTTCGGCCTGGAAAAGCAGCGCATCGCCCGTTTTGCCAGCCAGGTCGAGGTGTTCACCGGCCATGCTCGCACCGCCCTCGCCTACGCCAGCTCGCGCATTCCGCTGCCGCAGGCGGTGGTGGCGCTGGGGCATGTGTGGATCCTGGTCTATGGTGCCCAGCGCGTGGCAGCCGGCGCGCTGGGCATCGGCGAGCTGGTCACCTCGCTGCTGGTGGCGACCACGCTGGTGTTCCGTATCGAAGGCATTGGCCGGGTGATGCAGACGTTTGCCGATGCCCGCGCCAGCGCCGAACGCATCTGGCAGTTGCTGGACGAGCGCCCGGCCATCATTGGCGGCCATGCCGCCCTGCCCGCCGGGCCGTTGGGGCTGAAGCTCAACCAGGTACACGTCAGTGCTGCAGAAGCGGGCCGGCACATCCTGCACGACTGCTCGCTGACCCTGCGACCCGGCGAAGTGGTGGCGCTGGTCGGCGCCACCGGCACCGGCAAAAGCCTGCTGGCCAGCCTGCTGCCACGCCTGGCCGATGTGCAAAGCGGTAGCGTGCAGGTCGGTAGTGACAGTACCGGTTGGCATGACCTGCGCGACCTCGACCTGGCCGACCTGCGCCGCCGCGTGCAGGTACTGCCGCAGGAGAGCTTTCTGTTCTCTGACAGCCTGGCCGCCAACTTGCGCATGGCCGCACCGCAGGCCAGCGACGCGCAGTTGCGTGAAGCCTTGCGCCTGGCCGCCGCCGAGGATGTGCTGGAGCGCCTGCCACACGGCCTGGACACCCCGCTGGGCGACCGTGGCGTGACCCTGTCCGGCGGCCAGCGCCAACGCCTGTGCCTGGCCCGCGCGCTGCTTGGGGCACCCGATATCCTCTGCCTGGACGACGCCACCAGCGCCTTGGATGCACTGGGCGAACGCCAGGTACTGCACAACATCCGCCGCCTGCACAGCACAAGTGGCCAAGGCCCGACCTTGCTGCTGATCACCAGCCGCCTGTCCACCCTGCTGCTGGCCGACCGCGTGCTGATGCTGGAAAACGGCCGCATCGGTGCCTCCGGTAGCCATGCCGAACTGAGCACGCACAACGCCCATTACCGCGACCTGCTGGGGATCGACCATGACTGATGTGCAGCACACCCCTGCCAGCGATATCGACACCGAGCAACGCCTGGCCCGGCAGGCGCTGGACCGTGGCATGTTCCACCGCCTGCTGCCGCTGCTACGGCCTGTTCGCGGGCAGATCCTGGCAGTGATCGGCATCGAACTGCTGCTGGTGTTCACCGTGTTCCTGCGCCCGTGGTTCGTGCGCGAACTGCTGGACAATGGCCTGGTGCCCAGCGCCGACCACTGGCTGCTGGATGAGCGCCTGGTGCTGTGGTTGGGCCTGGGGCTGGCGGCGAGCTGGCTGGGGCGTTTTCTGCTGGCCGGGGTGTCGCAGTTCGTTGCCGGACGCGCTGCCATCGGCGTGCTGAACGCGCTGCGGGTGAAGGTGTTTGCCCATGTGCAGGCGCTGTCGGTGAGCTATTTCGACCAGACCCGCGCCGGGCGCATCATTTCCCGCGCCGACCGTGACGTGGATGCGCTGGAGCCGCTGCTGGTGCAAGGTCCGCCGGAGCTGCTGGGTGCCTTGCTGCGCTGCGGCCTGGCGGCGGTGATGCTGTGGCGCATCGAGCCCAGTTTCTTCTACAGCCTGGCCGCCACAGTGCCGCTGCTGGCCGTGGCCACCTGGCGTTTCAAGCGCGTGTCGCAACGCAACTGGGCCAAGGTGGCCGAACAACGCAGCCGCTTCACCGCGCACCTGGTAGAAAGCGTCAGCGGGGTGCGGCTGATCCAGCAGTGCGGGCAAGAGCAGCGCAACCAGGCGCGTTACCGGCGCCTGCTGGAGGACTTCAACCAAGCGCTGATTCGCGGCAGCCTGCGCGCCGGCTGGTTCGCCCCGTTCACCGCATTGCTGAGCACCACCGGCATGGCGGTACTGCTGCTGGTCGGCGCCCATGGCCTGGCCGAGGGCAAGGTGAGTGTGGGCCAGGTGGCCGAAAGCCTGTTCTACGTGTTCCTGTTCCTTGGGCCATTGCAGGAGCTGTCGGACCTGTTCGAGCGCTATGCCACCGGCAGTGCCTCGGCCCAGCGCATCTTCCTGCTGCTCGACACCCGCCCGCAGGTGCTCGACCCTCCGGTACAGCAGGCGCTGGCCCGTGCGCGCGGCCAGGTGGACTTCGACAGCGTCGGTTTTGCTTACGCACCCAACAGCCCCCGGCCTGTGATCGATGGGCTCGACCTGCATATCCGCGCCGGTGAGGTGCTGGCCATCGTCGGCCCCTCCGGGCATGGCAAGAGCACGCTGGTGCAGCTGCTGACACGCTTCTACGAAGTGCAGCAAGGCGCCATCAGGCTCGATGGCATCGACCTGCGCGCACTGGCCCAGCACGATCTGCGGCGCAACGTGGGCGTGGTGTTGCAGGACAACGTGCTGTTCAGTGGCAGCATCCTCGACAACCTGCGCCTGGCCGCGCCCGACGCCGACGACGCGCAGTTGGTGGCCGCCGCCCGCGAGCTGGGTGCCGACGAAGTGCTGGAACGCCTGCCGCAGCGCTACCACACCGAAGTCGGCCCACTGGGCGCGCACCTGAGCCATGGCCAGCGGCAGTTGGTGTGCCTGGTGCGGGCGTACTTGGCCGACCCGGCGGTGCTGGTGCTCGACGAAGCCACCTCGGCGGTGGACGTGCACACCGAGCGGCGTATCCAGCGCGCCCTGCGTCGACTGTGCCAAGGGCGTACCGCAATCATCATCGCCCATCGCCTGGCGACCATCCGCGATGCCGACCGGATTGCCGTGGTGAAGCATGGGCGGGTGGTGGAGCAAGGGGCGCATGCCGATCTGATCGGGCGTAGCGGTGCTTATGCAGCGCTGTACGAAGCCTATCTGCGCAGCGCCGGGGAGGTTGCAACCGAAGCTGCGCATTAACGCTATCCCTGTAGGAGCGGCCTTGTGTCGCGATGGGCCGCAAAGCGGCCCCGGCAATCTTCGCGGCAAAGCTGGAGATCTGGGGCCGCTGCGCGCCCAATCGCGACACAAGGCCGCTCCTACAGGTTGATTTGCACTCGTGCTGCTACCCCAGCATCCATTGCTGGCGCACTGCTGCCACAGCAGCACCCCTCTCCCCGCTAGCGCCTCAATCCCCCGCCCCACAGGCCATGCGCCACGCATGGCACAGCCGTTGCACCACCCTCTCCATCCGCACACTCTCCCCCTTCAGGAGCCCCCATGACCACCGAATTCTTCTGGCGCCTGCCCTTGGGCACCGACGGCCCGCAGCTGTCCACCGACCGCCACAACCGTGGCAACCCTGTACACCGCCCCGGCAACATCGCCCCCGGTCGCCTGCCCGATGGCCAGGCCGACTGCTTTACCTACATCGACTACATCGCCCAGGTGGCCAAGGCCGCCGAGCTGGCCGGCTTCGAGGGGGCGCTGCTGCCCACCGGCCCGGAGCCGTGGATTGCCGCCGCCGCGCTGGCCCGCGAAACCCGCCGTATCCGCTTTTTGATCGCCTTTCAGGCCACCTGGACCCTGCCCGCCTATGCCGCCCAGCAGGCGGCCATTCTGCAAAACCTCAGCGGAGGGCGGCTGGACTGGAACATCATCACCGGCGGCAACCCGGCCAGCCAACGCGCCAATGGCGACTTCCTCGAACACGACCTGCGCTACAAGCGCACGGGCGAATTTCTCGACGTGATCCAAGGCCTGTGGACGCAAGACTCGTTCTCCTACGATGGCGACATCTACCGCCTGGAAAACGGCAGCCTGCCGCCAGGCCTGCAACACGAACGCAAACCAGGCGTGTACTTCTCCGGCTTTTCCGATGCCGCGTTGAACGTGGCCGCGCGCCATGCCGACGTGTACCTGAACTGGGCTGAACCGATCGACAAGCTCAAGCCGCATATCGAACGGGTACGCGAGCTGGCCGACAAACAGGGTCGCACGGTGCGCTTCGGCCTGCGCGTCGACCTGTTCGCCCGCGAAACCGAAGAGCAGGCCTGGCGCGAGCTGCGCCAGCAGTTCGAGCGCCTGGAAGGCAAGGCCAGCAGCACGGCGAAAAACTTCATCACCGGCTCCGACTCGGTCGGCGGCGCGCGCCAGGCCGCGTATCACCAGGGCTTGCAGGGTTTCGACGAACTAATCCTGGCACGCAACCTGTGGGCCGGCTTCGCCAAGGCCAAGCCTGGCCCAACCGTGGGCCTGGTGGGCAGCCACCAGAACATCGCCGAGCGCCTGGCCGAATACCGCGATGCCGGTTTCAGCACCTTCATCCTCGCCGCCAACCCGCACCTGGAAGAAGCCCTGCGCATCGGCCAGGAAGTGCTGCCGCTGGTGCAACAGGCCACCCCTACCCTTTTGCAGGCCAGCGCCTGACCCCGACCGGAGCCCGAACATGAGCCAACCCCTCGATACCTTGTGGTACACCCGTTGTCCGGTGCCCACGGGCCTTGGCATTGCCGTGCAGCAAGGCTGGCTGCAGGAGGACCTGGCCAGCCTTGGCACCCAGGTGCAGTCGCTACGCGAAGCCGAGCAGCAGGCCGTGCGTGAATCGCACTTTGACCACAGCCTGCTGAACTCGGTACGTCATGGCGGCAGCATCCCGGCCATCTGGGCCCGCGCCCAGGGCCGCGATACCCGCGTGATCGGCCTGTCGTGGGCCGATGAGGCGCAGTTGATCCTGACCCGACCACACAGCGGCATCCACACCGTCAAAGACCTCAAGGGCAGGCGCTTCGGCCTGCCCGACTGGGCTGCGGCGCAAATCGACTTCACCCGTGCCCAGGCCCTGCGCGGCCTGGAAAACGCCTTGAAACTCGAAGGGCTGCAAGTGGGCGACGTAGCGTTGGTCAACTACCGCTACGACGGCACCTTCAGCGACCGCCCAGTGCGCAACGTGGCCGGCACTCCGGTATCCAGCACCCAGAGCGAAGGCCGTAACCTGGAGCTGGCCGGCCTGCTGCGCGGCGAGGTGGACGCGATCTTCCTCAAAGGTGCCAGCGCCGTGCAACTGGCCCACGCCTTTGCCCTGCGCACGGTGATCGACACCGGCAGCCACCCCGACCCGCTGATCCGCAGCAACAATGGCACACCGCGCACCCTGGCGGTGGACAGCCACCTGCTGGCGCAGCACCCGCAGGTGGTGCACACGCTTCTTGGCTCGGTGCTGCGCGCCGAGCGCTGGGCCCATCAGCACCCGGATGAAACCCGCCGCTACCTGGCGCGGGAAACCAACAGCAGCGAGTACTGGGTGCAAGTGGCCTACGGCATTGACGCCCACCTGCGCCTGAGCACCCGCCTGGACGATCAGGCCATTACCGCCTTGCAGGACTTTGTCGAGTTCCTCGAACGCTGGCGCTTCATCCCGGCGCGCTTCGAGGTGCGCGACTGGATCGCCCAGCAACCACTGGACCAGCTGCTGGCCCCCACCTCCATGGAAAGGAAACCCGTTACCCCATGACCAAGCCCCTGGAAACCCTCTGGTACACCCACAGCCCGGTGCCCACCGGCCTCGGCATTGCCGTGCAGTCGGGGCGCCTGGCTGAGGCCTTTGCGCCGTTCGGCACCAACATCCAGTCGCTGCGCGAATCCAGCGAACGCGAGGTGCGCGAGGCCCATTACGACCACCACCTGCAGAACTCGGTGCGCCACGGCGGCAACATCCCGGCGATCTGGGCCTATGCCAGCGGCGTCGATACCCGCGTGCTGGGGCTGTCGTGGAGTGATGAGGTGCAGCTGATCCTCACCACCGAAGAAAGCGGCGTACGCAGCATCCGCGACCTGAAAAACCGTCGCTTCGGCATACCCAAGTGGGCCAACGTGCAGATCGATTTCACCCGTGCCCAGGCCCTGCGCGGGCTGGAAAACGCCCTGAAGCTCGAAGGCCTGGCCGTTGCCGATGTCGAATTGGTCGACTACCCCTACGGTGGCACCTACAGCGACGACGCCAAGCAGCACCTGTATGGCGCCGAAGTGAGCCTTGACACCAGCCGCTTCAGCCGCCGCAACAACGAGCTGATCGGCCTGCTACGGGGCGATATCGACGCCATCTTCCTCAAGGGCGCGCATGCCGTGCACCTGGCCCATGAGTTTGGGCTGCGCGTGGTAGTGGATACCGGCAGCCACCCCGACCCGCTGATCCGCAGCAACAACGGCACCCCGCGAACGCTGACCGTGGACCGGCACTTGCTGGAGAACCACTTCGATGCCAGCCGCACGCTGGTCGACACGGTGCTGCGCACCGAGCAATGGGCCTGGGCCAACCCGGAGGAGACCCGGCGCTTTCTGGCGCGTGAGCTGAACACCAGCGAGTACTGGGTGGCGGCGGCCTATGGCGACGATGCGCATCGGCGCTTGCGCACAACGCTGGACAGCCGCTCGATCGGGGCGTTGCAGGACTTTACCGAGTTTCTGTTCAGGTGGGGGTTCATACCCCGGCGCTTCGATGTGCGGGAGTGGATTGATTTTCGCGTGCTGGAGAGTGTGATCGGTTCGACGTCGCGGTTGGCAGTTTGAGATTTTGGGGCCGCTAAGCGGCCCCGACAATCTGAGCCCCACCACTGCTGCCCCAGCAGCACTCGCCCAGCACCCCACTGCTGCCCAATCTGCAACACAGCCCAATAGTTCAAATAAAATCTTTATACATCAATAACTTAACAACATGGCACAGTCCCTGCTCTAGCTCTCCCCAACAACGCTTTACATACGGGGAGATTCACCATGCACCAACGTCATCCACTGGCCCGCCAGATCAGCCTCGCGCTGCTGTTGGCCGGCACCGGCAGCCAGGCTATCGCCGCCGACGAAAACAATAAAAACGAACCAGCCCTGGAAACTGTCACCGTCACCGCCCAGCATCGCGAACAGACCTTGCAGGAAGTCCCGGTCGCCGTATCGGCCATCAAAGGCACCAGCATCACTGCCGACGGTGTGCGCTCGATGGGCGACATCACCACCTTCGTGCCCAACGCCTCGGCCAAGAACCCCGACGGCGACGGCCGCCCGCGCTGGTACATCCGTGGCCTGGGCACCGGCGACACCGGTGCGGCAACGGTCTACCCAGTGGGCATCTACGCCGATGACGTGTACCTCAACGCCCCCATCGCCGGTGGCGGGCCGTTGTTCGACCTGGAACGCATCGAGATCCTGCGTGGGCCGCAAGGCACCCTGTATGGCAAGAACACCACTGCCGGTGCAGTGAACGTGATCTCGAAAAAGCCGACGTTCGACACCGATGGCTATGGCACGGTCGGCTTTGGCAGCAAGAACGAGCGCATCGTCACCGGTGCCATTGGTGGTGCGCTGGTGGATGAAAAACTGGCCGGGCGAGTAGCGCTGTATTCCGAAGAACGCGACGGTTTCCAGAACAACGACTTCGACGGCAACACTTATGGCGACGTGAACAAAAAGGCCATCCGCCTGCAGTTCCTGGCCCAGCTCAACCCCGACCTGGACGCCCTGCTCAAGCTGCACAGCCGCCAGTTCAAAGGCGACGGCAGCAATGGTTCGCTGCCGGTGGGCCGCTACTACAACGTCGGTTACGAACGCCCGCAGGGTCGCGACATTTCGCTGAACGTCAACGAAGACTACCGCCTGGACCACGACGGCGCCTCGCTGACCTTCAACTGGTACCTGGGCGACTACACGCTGACCTCGATCAGCGCCTACGACTACATCCGCAACCGCTCCACCAGCGATGCCGACTACACCCCCTACGAGGTCAACGGCGCGGCCATCACCGACAACAGCTACCGCCAGTGGTCGCAGGAGCTGCGCCTGGCCTCGCCGGAAGACCGCCCACTGCACTGGTTGGTGGGCGCCCACTACTTCCATGAAGACCTGGACAGTTCTGCCCAGCGCATCGTCACCCCCGGCCCCACGCCCAACGGTACCGGCTCGAACCAGGTGGGCACTACCGCGTTCCGCGACCTGGGCTACGATCACCGCACCGACAGCTACGCGCTGTTCGGCAACTTGACCTATGACTTCACCGATGACTTCAGCGTGACCGGCGGCCTGCGCTGGACCCAGGAGAAAAAGGACATCGACCTGGACCTGGTGCAGTTGACCCGCGCCACGGCCAACGGCCCGCTGATTCCACTGGGCGGCGTAGGCACCAACGGCAACCGTCAGGAAGACAAGACCTGGGAAGCCTGGACCTACGACCTGACCCCCGAGTACCGCATCAACGACAACCTGCGGGTGTTCTTCCGCTACGCCCACGGCTTCCGTTCGGGTGGCTTCAACACCGGGCTGTCGACCAGCCTGGCGCAATTGACCACGGTCGACCCGGAAGAACTGGATGCCTACGAACTGGGGCTGAAGTCGGAGTGGTTCGACCGTCGCCTGACCGTCAACGCCAACCTCTTCTACTACGACTACTCCGACATCCAGGTGAACCTGCTGACAGTGAACAGCGGCGTACTCACCACCGCATTGACCAACGGCGCCAAAGGCAAGGTCAAGGGCGCGGAGCTGGAGGTCGAGGGCCAGCCGACCGAGCGCCTGCACCTGCGCGCGGCGGTGTCGTTCCTGGACACCGAGTACACCGATTTCAAGAACACCAACCCCACCACCGGCGCGGTAACCGGCGACTACAGCGGCAACAGCTTCGTGCGCTCGCCACGCAACGTGGTGTCGCTGGGTGCCGACTACACCATCCCGCTGGAGGTCGGCGGCAAGCTGGTGGCCGGTGGCGACGTGAGTTTCCGCGACAAAGAGTATTTCCTGGCCGACCGCCAGAGCAGCGCCGACGAAACCCTCAGCCAGCCCCACTACACCCTGGCCAACGCGCGGCTGAGCTGGTTCAGCCATGACGACAAGCTGAGCGTGACGGGCTTCGTCAACAACCTCACCGACCGCCGCTACCAGGTGCATGGCCGGCCCAACGGCACTGCCGGGCAGTACGTGATCACCTACGGCGACCCACGCACCGTCGGGCTCAGCGTTACCAGCCGCTTCTGATTGAAAACCATTGGGCTGCTGCCACAAGGAGCCCGCGCTCCCTCTGTAGGAGCGGCCTCGCGTCGCGATGGGCTGCGCAGCAGCCCCAAGGCATCACGCCGTATAGAAGGATTACCCATGCCCCACCACACCCCCCTGGCCAGCGCCATCGCCCTGGCCATCGCCGGCCTCGCCATGCCCGCATTCGCCGCCGAACCCAACGACCGCCTCGACACCGTGGTCGTGGTCGGCACCCATCGCAGCGACGTCACCGCCCTGCAAAGCGCCGCGCCAGTCGATGTGCTGAGCGGTGAAAAACTTCAGGAAACCGGCGCCAGCGACCTGTCCGCAGCGCTTACCGCGCTGTCACCCTCGTTCAGTTTCCCGCAGTCGCCCCAAGGCGCCTTTGCTGGTTCCATTGCCCAAGGCGCCTCGCTGCGCGGCCTGGCCTCGGACCAGGTACTGGTACTGGTCAACGGCAAGCGCCGCCATACCAGCGCCAACGTCACCCGCCAGGGCCTGGTCAACGCCCGTGGTGCGGCAGCAGTGGACCTCAGCCTGATCCCGCTGTCGGCCATCGAACGGGTGGAAATCCTGCGCGACGGCGCCGCTGCGCAATACGGTTCGGACGCCATCGCCGGGGTGATCAACATCGTGCTCAAGGAGCGCGACGAAGGCGGCAACGCCGGCTACCGCTTCGGTGGCTACAAGAAAGGCGACGGTCTGCAGCGAAAACTCAGCGGTTGGAAGGGCTTTGCCCTGCCCAACGACGGTTTCCTGACCCTGGCATTCGACGCGGGCAGCCAGGACCCGGCCAGCGACACCCGCGACGACAACCGCCTGTTCTACCCAGGCTCCACCAGCATCGACACCCCGCGCGAGCAGAACAACCGCTACCGCAACTGGCGCTGGGGCTCGGGCAATGTCTCGGACCAGTACAACTTTACCGCCAACGCTGAAATGGGTTTGAGCGAAGGCTTGAGTGCCTATGGCTTCGCCACCTATGCGCACAAGAACACCGACGCCGAGAACTTCTTCGACCCGCCGACCACGTTGCGCAACAACTACGGCAGCGTAGCCCTGGCGCGCTACCCGGACGGCCGCCTGCCAGTCACCCGCTACGGCCTGGAAGACTTTGCCGTCACTGGCGGCCTGCGTTTTGAAAACGAAACCCTGGGCAACTTCGACCTGGCGCTGAACTACGGCGACAACCGCGTCGATTCCACCGACCACGACGCCATCAACCCCAGCTGGGGCACCGCCAGTCCGTCGACCATCTACACCGGCCGCCGCGAAGCCGACCAGACCAACCTGACCCTGGACTGGACCCGCGACTTCGCCAACGCCTGGCTGTTCAAGCCGCTGACCGTGTCCGCCGGGCTGGCCTGGCGCCAGGAAAACTACGACCTCAGCGAGGGCGACGCCGCCGGCTGGTCCAACGGGCCACTGTTCAACACGATCGACCCTGTCACCGGCCGGCGTATCCCCGGCTACTACTCGGGCATCACCCAGGTCGATGCGGTGTCGCTGGACCGCCGGGTGATCGGCGCCTACTTCGATGTCGAAGCCCAGGTCACCGAGAAATTCCAGGCCGGTGTGGCGGTGCGCAGCGAGCACTATTCGGACTTTGGCGACACCACCAACGGCAAGTTGTCGCTGCGTTACGACTTCACCCCGCAGATTGCCGCGCGGGCCAGCGCCAGCACCGGCTACCGCGCGCCTTCACTGGTGCAAAGCGGGCTGTCGTCGTTCAGCGTGCAGGTGGTGGAACAACCGCCGGGCAGCGGCAACTGGGTCGAGGTGCAGCAACGCACCCTGCGCGCCGACAGCCCCGAGGCCGCCTTGCTTGGCGGCAAGGCGCTGAAGCCGGAAGAGTCGACCAACTTCTCCGTGGGCCTGGTCTGGCGGCCACTGCCAAACGCGTCGGTCACACTCGATGCCTACCGCATCGACATCGACAACCGCATTACCTTGTCCGACCAGTTGCCGGCGTCGGTGGTCGGCCCGATCTTCGCCGGTACGCCCTACGCAAACATCCAGAGCGCGGCGTTCTACAGCAACATCGCCGACACCCGCACCGATGGCTTCGAGCTGGCCGGCCACTACCAACTGGACCTGACCGGCTGGGGCCGGTTGGACTTAAACGGCGGCTACGCGCGCAACAATACCCGCATCACCGGCCTGGACGACGTGGGCGGCATCCCCGGCAACCAGATCATCGGCCGCAACACCCAGGGCCTGATCGAGGACGGTACGCCCAAGGACAAGCTGACCCTCAGCGCCAACTGGCTGTATGACGGCTGGAGCGTCACCGTGGCCCAGCGCCGCTATGGCGAGTGGAAAAACCGCAACGCTGCCAACCCGACGCTGGACCAGACCTTCAGCCCGCAGTGGGTGACCGACCTTGACGTGTCATACCGTTTCGACCTGGGCCTGACCTTGTCGGCGGGTGCGATCAACCTGTTCGACAGCCACCCGGACAAGCTCAAGGGCGCACAGCTGTATGGCGTACCGAAATACTCCATCACCAGCCCGGAGGGGGCGCAGGGGGCGTTCTACTACACCAGTGTGAGTTACGATTTCTGATCTGATACCGCGCTGGCTTCTTCGCCGGCAAGCCCGCGAAGAAGCCAGCACCGATACTGCTGAATGACTGCTGCTCAAGCAGCATATCGCTGCTGCTCAAGCACCACACTCGACCTTCAGCCTCGCAATCCGGGGCTTTCTCCGCCTGGCACAGCTCTTGCGATACCCCGGTATCCCCTGTTTATCCAAGGCCAGCCATGCGCGTGCTCTCGTCCCTTTCCTGGTTCATCTCACCCCTGGCCCTGCTCACCCTCTGGGCGGCGGTGGCCAACGCTGGGCTGTTTCCGGCCAACCTGCTGATCCCGCCACTGGAGGTATGGCACAGCCTCACCGACCTGCTGGCCACCGGCGAGCTTCAGGAACACCTGGCCGGCAGCCTGTCGCGGCTGGCCCTGGGCTTTACCGGTGGTGCCCTGGCAGGCCTTGCCTTTGGCGCGGCGCTGGCCCTGTCGAAAACCGTGGAGGCCTACTGCGCCCCACTGTTCCATACCTTGCGCCAGGTGCCCAGCATCGCGCTGATCCCGATGTTCGTGCTGCTGTTCGGCGTCGACGAAACCTTCAAGGTGGTCATCGTCGCCAAGACTGCGTTCTTCCCTGTGGCACTGGCCACCTGCGAAGGCATCCGCGCGATCCCGCGCAGTCATTTCGAAGTGGCAGCGGTGTACCGCTTGCGCTGGCCCACGCTGGTAGGTCGGATTGCCCTGCCCGCTGCTGTGCCGGCCATCGTCACCGGTATTCGCGTGGCCCTGACCCGCGCCTGGGTGGTGCTGGTGGCCTGCGAACTGCTGGCGGCCGACAGCGGCCTGGGCAGATGATCGAGATGGGCCGGCAGATGCTACGCATCGATGTGGTGATGGTCGGCGTGGTACTGACCGGGCTGATCGGCTTTGCCCTGGATTTCACCTTGCGCCGTGTGGAACGGCGCCTTTCTGCCTGGCAAAACCGCTGAGGAGGATGAGATGAAACTGCAGAACATACGTGGCCTGGTGTTACCGCTGTTGCTGCTCGGTGCATGGGAATATGCCTCGCGCCAGGGGGCGGCCGGTGCCTATGCCTTCGTGCCACTGGCCCAAGTGGGCACGGCACTGACCGAGCTGCTGGGCAGCGGTGAATTGCTGGTCAACCTGTGGGCGAGCCTGCTGCGCACCTGCAGCGGCCTGGCCATCGGCATTGTCGGCGGTGTCGGCCTGGGGGCACTGATGGCCCTGTCCGCACCGGCCAACCGCCTGATCGCGCCGCTGTTCCATGCCCTGCGCCAGGTACCGATGCTGGGCTGGATCCCGCTGATTGCCTTGTGGCTCGGTAATGGAGAAGGCGCCAAGCTGTTGATCGTCAGCCTGGCGGCGTTGTACCCCATGGTGCTGAACACCTTCGAAAGCCTGCGCCAGGTCACTGCCCAGCACCGAGAAGCCGCGCAGGTACTGATGCTCAGCCGTTGGCAGCAACTGTGGTTGATCCTGCTGCCGGCGGCTCTGCCTGGCATTGCCGCCGGGGTGCTGCAGGCCTTGGCCTTCGCCTGGGTAACTTCGGTGGGCAGCGAACTGTTCCTGTCCGCTGGCGCCGGCCTTGGCAGCCTGATGATGAATGCCGAAGCCACCGCACGCATGGAGATCATCGTGGTCTGCGTGCTGTGCATCGGCCTGAGTGGCTACCTGATGTCCTGGCTGTGCACCCTGCTCACCCGCCGCCTGCTGCGCTGGCGCACCAACCATTGAAAGGCCCAACCATGAACGCCATCGCCCACGCTTTACCCACCACCGCCAGCACTGGCGCGCTGACCATTCGCGGCCTGAACAAAGCGTACCCGCTCAAAGGCAAGCCGGTACCGGTGCTCGAAGGCATCGACCTGGCCATTCGCCCTGGCGAATTCGTCAGCATCCTCGGCGCCAGTGGCTGTGGCAAATCCACCCTGCTGCGGCTGATTGTCGGGCTCGATCAGGACTACCAGGGGCAGATCCTGCTGGACCAGCAACCCGTGCGCGGGCCAGGCCTGGAGCGCGGCATCGTGTTCCAGGACCACCGCCTGTTCCCTTGGATGACCCTGCAGCAAAACATTGCCCTGGCCTTGAAAAACCATGCGCTACCGGCGCTGGAGAAGAACCGCCTGGTGGCCGAGCACATCGACCTGGTGGGCCTGAGTGGTTACGAGCAGGCCTACCCGCACCAGTTGTCCGGCGGCATGGCCCAACGCGCGGCGATTGCCCGTGCCCTGGTGAACAAGCCCAAGGTGCTGTTGCTGGACGAACCGCTTGGCGCCCTGGATGCACTGACCCGAGTGCGCTTGCAACAGGAGTTGCAGCGCATTTGGGTACAGGAGCGCTGCACGGTGATCATGGTGACCCATGACATCGAAGAAGCGTTGTACCTGGGCGACCGGGTGATCGTCATGGATGCACACCCAGGGCGCATTCGCGAGGACCTGCGTATCGACCTGCCGCACCCGCGCCAGCGCGATAGCCAGGTGTTGCAGGGGTACAAGCAGCGGTTGCTGGGAGAACTGGTGGGGCAATGAGCCGGGGGCCGCTGTGCGGCCCCCGGCATTTGACACCAACAGCTTTGCCTTCAGGCCCTCAACCCGCCAGGATGAAGTCCGCAGCAGTCACCGTGGTCGCATCCGCCACCCCCACCAGGCGGATGGAGTCGGCAGCGCCGATGCTGACCAGCGTATCGGCACCCACATCGGCGATGGTAACGCTGGCGGCAAAGGTAGCCGCGGTGATGTTGAGGGCGGTGATGTCCAGCCGATCCTGGCCACCCGCCGCAATGGCATCGAAGTTGATGATCAGGTCGTTGCCGAAGCCGGCCGCGAACTGGAACACGTCGTTGCCGTCGGTTGCCATCATGGTGTCGTTGCCGGCACCACCCACCACCGTATCGTTACCGCCTGCACCGTTGAGGAAGTCGTTACCGGCCCCCCCGATCAAGGTGTCGGTGCCGACATCACCGAACAGCGTGTCGTTGCCATCGCCGCCCTGCAACGAGTCGTTGCCATTGCCACCGTCCAGGCTGTCATCGCCAGCACCACCCAGCAACGTGTCGTTGCCCGCATCCCCCAGCAGCGTGTCATTGCCATCGCCACCATCGAGGCTGTCATCACCACCACCACCGTTCAGGCGGTCGGCACCCAGGCCGCCGAACAGCTGATCGTTGCCGGCGTCGCCGTTGAGGGTGTCGTTGCCAGCGTTGCCGTTGAGGATGTCGTTGCCACCGTCGCCGGCGAGCGTGTCATTGCCCGCCGCGCCGTTGATGATGTTGGCCAGGCCGTTACCAGTGCCGCTGAAGTTACCCACCCCGGTGTAGGTGAGGTTCTCGACGTTGGCGGCCATGGTGTAGCTGGCCAACGTGGTACGCACCAGGTCAGTCCCTGCCCCAGTGGCTTCGACCACGACGTCGCCGGCATCATCCACCACATAGGTGTCGTTGCCCACGCCACCCACCAGGCGGTCGGCACCCGCACCGCCGTTGAGCAGGTCGTTGCCGGCGCCACCGGTGATGGTGTTTGCCAGCGCGTTCCCGGTACCGGTGAAGGCACTGCTGCCGGTGTAGGTCAGGTTTTCGACGTTGGCGCCCAAGGTGTAGCTGGCCAGGCTGGTCTGAACCAGGTCGGTACCACCGTTCAGTGCTTCGGTTACCGTGTCACCGACGTTATCGACCACGAAGGTATCGTTACCAGCACCGCCGTTCATCACATCCGCACCCAGCCCGCCGTTGAGGATGTCGTTGCCATCTTCACCGTTGAGCAGGTCGGCGTCGTCCCCCCGTTGAGGGTGTCATTGCCGACACCCCCGAACAGCTGGTCGGCACCGGCCAGGCCATTGAGGATGTCATTGCCGCCCAGGCCCGAAATCACGTCGTTGCCCGCACCACCGGTCAGGGTGTTGGCAGCGTTGGTACCCGTCAGCACCACGCCTGGCGGCACGGTCACTGCTGCGGTGGCCGCCGAGGTCAGCGACTCCAGGGTGCCAAAGCCATCGGTGTAACGCACGATCACCCGCAACTGCTGGTTTCCCTGGGCGAAGCCCGGCGTAAAGGTGGCCGCAGTGGCGCCGGCAATGTTGGCGAAGGTGCCGCCCGTGCCTTGCTGCCACTGGAAGCTGAAGGCACCTAAACCATCGAGGTCGGCGATACCGCCCGTGAGCGCGGTAAGTGTCTGGCCCTGGTCTGGCGTGGTGTCGCTGATCAGCACGGCACCGGTCGGTGCATCGTTGACGTTGGCCACCGGGTCGAGGATGTCGGAGGCGACACTTTCGTGCACGCCGAAGTCATCCACGTAGCTGACCACCACCCGCATGTTCTGCCCCACTTGCGCCTGGGTCAGGACAAAGGTGCTGCTGATGGCACCGGCAATGTTGACCCAGCCCACACCCCGGTTGGCCTGCCACTGGAAGGTGAACTGTGGGTTGCTCAGGCCATCGGCATCGACGATGGTCGCCGGGTTGGCGGTGAGCGTCTGGTTCTGCACCAGCAGCCCGGTCACGGCTGGCCCGGCGCTTGGCGCGCTGTTGGGCGACGAATCGACGATTTCCAGTGTGCCCTTGGCGTCCTGGTACACCGCACGTACACGGATGCTCAGGCCCGCCACATCGTCCGTGACCCGGTAGGTCGTGCCAATGGCCCGCGAAACTTCGCCAGCGGCAACAAAGGTGATGTCTTCATACACCCCCGAGCCTGGCAGGTTCTCGACTTGCCAGTAATACGCCACAGGGCCGTTGACTGCGCCGTTCAGGTTGGCCGCGCTCACGTTGTCGGCATCATGCACCGCCAGCGGTGTTACCCGCAGCAGTTGGCCAGTGACCGGTGTGTCGTCACGCACCCCGGTAGCATCGTCAAGAATCACCAGGTGCCCCGTCGGGCCGGCGTTCACGGCGGTACCCACGCCGGAGGCCTGCGAGCGGTCAGAGAACTGCAGCCGCTCGATACCGGTCAGGTGGTCGACACCATCGCGCCCGGCCACCAGGTCGGTGACGATCACCGCGTTGCCATCGACCACCACGCTGTAATCGGTGGCAACCCCCGAAAACACCGCCGTGTCATAGTTGTCGGTGCCGTTGAGGATCTCCCGTACGATCACTAGCTGGCCGGGATTGTAGGTGCCATTGAGCATGAACGGCACCATCGGTTCCATGCTGTCGAAGCTGGCGATTTCAGGGCCCGTGCCATCGTGATTGGCGCGTACGCTGATGCGTACGTTCAGCCATTTGTCGCCGTCGAGGATGTCATCGCCGCCACGGCCTTCGATCAGGTCGCTGCCGCTGCCACCGAGGATGATGTTGCCGCCATCGTAGAATGTCGCACCCGCCGCCAGCAGGCTGGACAGGCCGTTGATCAGGCTGATGTTGGTCAGCACGCTGCCCGTGGCGCCATTGGTCGGCAAGCTGGCGGCATCTTCGTTGTCACCGCGCAGGAAGTCGCCATGGGCCGAACCCGACAGGCCCTCCATGATGTCGAAGCGCACCAGCGCCGAAGCGCCCGAACCCGGTACTGGCGGCACATCGAAGAAGCGGTCGCTGTAGTCGATGGTCACGCCCTGGGCCAGGCCCTTGAAGGTGGCCCAGTCGTAGCCCGAGCCGCCGATATAGCGGTCGCCGAAGCCCAAACTGCCGACCATGATGTCATCGCCGCCTTCACCGTTGAACTTGTCGTTCTCGTTACCGCCGATGAACACGTCGTTGCCGATGATCGGGTCGTTGCCCAACGGGTCGAAGTTATCGCCAGGCGCACCGTCCGAGGTGCCCTTCTCGATCCAGTCGTCGCCTTCGTTACCCATGTCCTGCTCGTTGGCCTTGCTGCCCAGGATAAAGTCGTTGCCCTGGCCGCCGATGGCTTCGGAGGCGTCTTCACCGGTGACGATGAAGTCGTTGCCGAAACCGCCGATGATCAGGTTGACGCCATTGCCGCCGTGCAGCACATCGTTGCCGTCGCCGCCCTGGATGTTGTCGTCACCGCCCATGTCGCTGATGATGTCGTCGCCGGCACCACCGCGCAGCTGGTCGTTGCCGTCACCGCCCTCGATGCGGTCGTTGCCGGCATCGCCCAGACCGTGTCGTCACCCTCGCTGGACACCAGGATGTCGTCACCGTTGGTGCCGCCCAGCACGATGTGCTCGGCACCGGCATAGCGGATGTAGTTGCTGTCCGGGCCAGCCGTCAGCGGGCTGTCGCGGAACACCACCTGTTCGCCGTTTTCGCCCAGCGGGTCGGCATGACCAAGGCCGTCGTTGTATTGCTTGCTCTGGTCCAGCTCCAGGTACAAGCCTGGGTCGGAGAACACCAGGCCTGGCAGGTGGGTGGCCGAGGTGTTGGCCATGATCAGCTTGGCGAACGAGTTGCTTTCCAGCTCGGCGTTCATCGACAGGCCAGAGGTGCGCTCCAGGTAGTAGAAGCGGTCACCGTCCTGCAGTTTCTCCATCTGGTTTTCGAACACGAAGTTGAAGGTGCTGCCGAGCATGCCACCGAACGGGGTCTTCTCTTCGGCCAGGCCGCCGATCCACAGGTCGATGGCATCGACGCCGGTGATGGTGACGGCCTTCAGGTCGTCGGCAGTACCCAGCACACCGTCCTTGCCGGGCAGCGTCACATTGGCCCAGGCGCCACTGCTGTTGAGGAAGTCCAGGCGGTCGGCCGGCGCACCCTCGCCGCCGAACACCAGGGCCATGGCCGCAGCGCGTTTTTCCAGCAATGTGGTGGCCCCGGTGATGCTGCTGTGGGTGCCATAGGCCGCGATGAAGTTGATCAGCGACTCAGGGTGCTTCAGGTGCTGCACCAGGTCGACCCAGCTGGTGTACGGCTTGAGCTGGGTATCACCGGTTTGCCCGTAGACATCACGGCGCACGGCGTTCAGCGAAGGGATGCCAACGTCGCGACCACGGGCGATGTTGATCGCTGGCAGGTCCAACGGCAGGCCGAGCAGGTTGTTGCGCAGCGCTTCGGTGACGAACTCGTCGATCTCGTTACCGCCCTGGCGGGTGACGCCACGCACGATGGCGCTGGTGGCGTCCTCGGGGGTAACGCCACTGGCGGCATACGCCAGCGGGTTGAGGAACGCGGCGATCAGGCCCAGTTGCTGGTCGGGGTTGGCGCTGGCCGGGTCCTTGATGACGTTGAAGTCGATGTCGAAGCGGTCGACAGTCTCGGTCAGCATGGAGTGGCCGAAACGGTACACGGTGTGGGCGAACTCGGCCACGATCGACGCGTCGAGGTCGACGTCGTACACCTGGGTCGGGGCAAAGAACAGGTCGACCCGTGGCTGCACGGTACGGGCGAACTCCTCGAACACCAGATGCTGGTATTGCATCTCGGTACCGAACTTGGCCGCCTGGAACAACCGCTCGCCGTTCCATACCAGTGCGTCGATCTCGGCCGGGGTGACCGGCAATGCGGTGACCGGGTTGAGCAGCCATTCGTTGAGGAACGCCAGATCGTGCGAGTCGAGCACGGTGTCCATGGTCT
Source organism: Pseudomonas putida (assembly GCA_041071465.1). NCBI lineage: Bacteria > Pseudomonadati > Pseudomonadota > Gammaproteobacteria > Pseudomonadales > Pseudomonadaceae > Pseudomonas > Pseudomonas putida. Next base: position 5,990,703 of record CP163498.1, read on the forward strand.
GCGCCACCAGCCGGTTGTGCTCGGCGTGGAAGATCGCATGCACGGCAGTCAGGCCGATGTTCTCGTTGACCCGACCGTCGCCGGCGATGTAGTGCGCATCCAGCAGTTCGTTGTCGTAGGCCAGGTTGGCACCGGTCTGCGGGTTGACCGGCACGGCGTTGCCAACGACGTTGTCGGCGTCCGGCGCCAATACCCCACCACTGAACACCGGCACAGCATTGTGGGCAATGTCGGCGAGGAACTGGTGCCCGGTACGCACGGCGTTGGTGAGGCTGATCGGCGCCAACGGGTTGCCTTCGACCTGCTGGTCATCGGCCGTGCCGGCAATGCCGTCGAGGCCCTTCATCACCACCATCGGGTAGCCGTTCGGCCCCTTGATGAAGTTGCCGTAGGCGTCGGTGGCCAGCAGCGGCACGTTGTCGACGTCGGCATCGGTCAGGTTGATGCCGAGCAGGTCGCGGGCCTGGGCCTTGACCACCTTCCAGGTCGCCATGCCGCCGATTTCGGTATCGTCGGCGGTGCCGAACTTGCCATCGGCGCCCAGGTCGCGGTTGGTGATCAGCCGGCCAGTGGCAACGGGGCCGTCGTCGGTCATCACATAGGCACGCAGGAACACCTGGTGCGAAGGGTGCGAGCTGTAGGTCTGGTTCTGGTCAACGAACGGCGTAGTGGTGTTGGTGTGCTCGTGGATATCGTCGGCGTTGCCGAGGATGCCATCCGGCCCTGGCAGGTTGGTGGCACGGGTCACCACCATGAAGTTGGTGAAACCACCCTCCACGTACAGCGGGTCATCCGGTTGCAGCGGGATGTAGATGGTACCCGAGCCGCCCTTGGTGACCAGGTCCAGGCCATGGTCGAAGAACTGCCCGAAGAACGTCATCCAGGCGTTGAACGGCGCGGACAGGCCGGCATCGGCAGCGGTGTTCTCGAACAGGTACACATCGTGGTCGTCCGTGGTGCCGAACTGGCCATCCATACCTGGGCTGGCGACGATGCGTACGCCATCCTTGAGCACGTCGTCGTTGCCAGGCGCGCCGAAGTTGAGCACGCCATCGGCACCTGGGTCATAGGCGGTGGCATAAGCTGCCGGGTTATTGGAGGTCTGGTCGACAATCAGGTTGCTGATGGTGCGCGGCTGCGAGTCGAACACCGGGCCGCTGGTCTGCTGGTACGACGAGCCGGGAATGGCCGGCGAGCCAGGGCCGAAGAAGCCGGCCGGGGCACCTTCCGCGGGGTTGAACACCGGGTCGGTCAAGCGCGGGAAGACATTGTCGGCGGCACCGAACTGGGTGTTGTTGTGGCCATTGAGGTTCATCAGGTTGTTGTTCGAGCCATCGACCGCACGCAGGCCCAGGGGCGCGCGGATGTTGGGGATCAACGAGAGGATGTCCTGCCCGGCGGCATCGGCCTCGGCGATCTTGATCTGGGCCAGGATGAAGTTGAGGTCGGAGCGCACCATGTGCAACCCCTCCCCCCTGCCGTGGCGTCCACCACCGGGGTGGCCGGCGTCGGCACCACGGGCGCACCGGGCTGCACAACGGCCGTTGGCGCAGAGAACAGCACTTCGGTGGTGCCATGGGCGTCCTGGTAGATCGCCTTGACCCGCAGGCTCAGCCCGGCCAGGTCTGGCGATACCTTGAACGAGGTGCCATCGGCGCTCTGGAATGCCAAGTCGCCGGCCGGCAGCAGGATGATGTCCTGGAACACACCGCTACCGGGATCCGCCTCGAACTGCCAGTAGTACGACACCGAGCGGTCGGCCAGCGTACCCAGCGGGTTGCCTGCGCTGATGTTGTCGGCGTCACGCACACCGGCCACGCTCACCGTAAGCAGATCACCTACCGTAATGGCGGCACCGTTGCCATCGGTGATGGTCGGGCTGCCCGTGGGTTGTGCGTTCACGCCTGTCACCAGCACGCGCTGGCTGTCGGCGAACTGCAGGCGTTCGATATGCAGCAGTGTATCGACGCCATCGCGGCCCGCCACGGTGTCGGTCACCGTCCACACATCATCGGCAACATCGGCCGTGCCTTTGGTGTTCTGGCTCACTACATATTCGCTTTGCACCCCCGAGAAAATGGCAGTGTCAAAGGCCGCGCCGCCCGTCGAGGTGCCAGGCAAAATTTCACGCACAGCCTTCAGCTGGCCTGGGTTGTAGGTGCGATCGAGCATGAACGGGATCATGTCGACCATGCTGTCGAAGCTGGCGATTTCGGGGCCGGTGTGGTTGACGTCACCCGGTGCGTACACGGCAATGCGCACGTTCAGCCATTTGTCACCGTCGATCAGGTCATCGCCGCCTCGGCCTTCGATCAGGTCGCTGCCATTGCCACCGAGCATGATGTTACCGGTGGCAAAGCCCGTGGTAGGCAAGCCCGCATCGGCCAGGAACTGCTGCAGGCCACGAATCAGCGCCACATTGGTCAGGGCGCTACCGGTGGCGCCACCATGGTTGAGGATGGTCACGGCATCGACATCATCGCCCTTGAGCACGTCGGCGTAGTGGGAACCGGACACCCCTTCGACCTCGGCAAAGCGGTCGAGGATACTGGCCGGCGAAGCACCGACCGGGTTGAACACGCCGGCGTTCTGGTTCGGTGCATTGCCATGGGGCTGGGCCAATGCGGCCAGGCTCAGGTCCACGGTGACACCGACCTTGTCGTTCTTGTTGGTAATCCAGTCGAAGCCGGACATGCCGTCCATCTTGTCCTGGGCATCGCTGCCGACGAAGATATCGTCGCCGCCCTCACCGATCATTTCGTCGAAGCCACCGCCGCCGACGAAAATGTCGTTGCCGACCACTTCGTCACCCAGCAGCGGTGCAAAGTTGTCGCCGGGCGCACCGTCCTGGGTGCCCTTCTCGATCCAGTCGTCACCCTCGTTGCCGGTCGGTGGCAGGTTGGTCTTGGCGCCGAGGATGAAGTCGTCGCCCTGGCCGCCGAAGGTGGTGGAAATGTCTTCGGTGGTGATGATGAAATCCTGGCCGTCACCGCCCAGGATCAGGTTGCCGGCTGCCAGCATGCTGCCGGCGACGATCACGTCGTTACCGGCGTTGCCCTCAAGACGGTTGTCGCCGAACGAGTCGGTGATGATGTCGTCGCCGGCACCGCCCAACACCGCATCGTTGCCCGCACCGCCTTCAAGCACGTCGTCACCGGCATCGCCATAGACGGTATCGTCGCCGTCGCCAGAGATGATGATGTCGTTGCCGGAGGTGCCCCCCAGCACCACGTGATCTTCGCCGGTGTAATGCAGATAGTTGCTGTCTGGCCCGACGGTGTCGGGGTTGTCGCGAATCACCAGCGGTACGATTTCCACGCCGTTGATCTCGATGCCGCCAGTCGGGTCGGCCTTGCCGTCGGCGCCCAGCCCGGTGAACTGGTTGGCCTGGTTGACTTCGAGGGTGAAGGTCGGCGTGAGGAACACGGTATTGGACAGGTGGGTCACGTCGGAGTTGAGCATGATCAGCTTGGCAAAGGAGTTGTTTTCCAGTTCCGTCCCGAAGTTCATGCCCGCCGTGCGCGACAGGTAGTAGAAGCGGTCGCCGTTCTGCAGCGCTTCCAGCTGGGTCTCGAAGACGAAGTTGAAGCTGGAACCCAGCATGCCGCCAAAGGGCATTTTTTTCTCGGCCAGGCCGCCGACCCAGAAGTCGATGGCATCGACCCCGCTGACCGTCACCCGGCAATATCGTCAGCCGTGCCGGCGATGCCGTCTTTGCCGGCCAGCGTCACGTTGGCCCAGGCACCGGTGCTGTTGAGGAAGTCCAGGCGGTCGGCCGGCGCACCCGCGCCGCCAAGCACCAGCGCCACCGCGGCAGCCCGCTTGGCCGCTTCGGTGGTGGCCCCGGTGATGCTGCTGTGGGTACCGTAGGCGGCGATGAAGTTGATCAGCGAGGCCGGGTGCTTGAGGTGGTCGGCAAAGTCGGCCCAACTGATGTAGGCCTTGAGCTGGCTGTCACCGGTAGCGCCATAGAACTCGCGGCGCGCCTCGTTCAGGCTGGGGATGCCGGTGTCGCGGCCACGGGCGATGTTCAGCGCCGGCAGGTCGAGCGGCAAGCCGAGCAGGTTGTTGCGCAGGGCTTCGGTGACGAACTCGTCGATTTCATTGCCCAGCTGGCGGGTAACGCCGCGAATGATCGCGCCTGCCGCTTCGTCGGCGGTGGCACCGCTGCCGGCGAATGCCAATGGGTTGAGGAACGCGGCGATCAGGCCCAGTTGCTGGTCAGGGTTGGCTGGGTCGCCGGAGACTGGGTTGAACGATGGGTCGAAGCGGTCGACAGTTTCGGTGAGCATCGAGTGGCCGAAGCGGTACACCACATGCGCGAATTCGGCGAGGATGGCCGGGTTGATCGAGGTGTCGTAGCCATTGGGGGCGAGGAACTCGTCGATCTGCGGCTGGATGGTGCGAGCGAACTCTTCGAACACCAGGTGCTGATACTGCATTTCGGTGCCGAACTTGGCGGCCTGGAACAGCCGCTCGCCGTCCCACACCAGGGCGGCGATGCCGGCGGGCGTGGTGGGGATGGCGGTGACGTCATCGATCAGCCATTCGTTGAGGAACGCCAGGTCGCCTGCGGCCAACAGGGTGTCCTTGGTCTGCTGCACCAGGCGGTTGTGCTCGGAGTGGAACACGTGGTGCACGGCGGTCAGGCCGATGTTTTCGTTGACCCGGCCGTCGCCTGCGATGTAGTGGGCGTCGAGCAGTTCGTTGTCGTAGGTCAGGTTGTTGCCGCCTGGGCCCACTGGCTGCACGTTGCCGACGGCGCTGTCGGCGTCGGCTTGCAGTACCCCGCCAACCTTCACCGGCTCGGCATTGTGGGCGATATCGTCGAGGAAGCCATGCCCGGTACTCACGGCATTGGCCAAGCTGATGGGCGCGGCGCGGTTGCCTTCGACCAGCGTCGTGACGTCGTCGGCGGTACCGGCGATGCCGTCGGCGCCGTTGTTCACGCGCATGACCACCTGCGGCATGCCGTTGGGCCCACGCAGGAAGTTGCCGTAGGCATCGGTGGCCAGCAGCGGCACGCTGTGCACATCGGCGTCGGTGAGGTTGATGCCCAGCAGGTCGCGCGCCTGGGCCTTGACCACCGCCCAGGTGGCCATGCCGCCATTTTCGCTGTTGCCGTCGTCGGCAGTGCCGAATTTGCCGTCCGCGCCAAGGTCGCGGTTGGTGATCAGCCGGCCGGTTGCCACCGGGTCACCTGCGGCGTCGAGCATGTACTCACGCAGGAACACCTGGTGCGAGGGGTGCGAGCTGTAGGTCTGGCTTTGGTCGACGAAAGGCGAGGTGGTGTTGGGCTGGCCATCATCGGTGGTGCCCACCACGCCATCGGCGCCGGCGGTGCGTACGGCGCGTGACAACACCATGAAGTTGGTCGGGCTGCTGGCGTTGTACAGCGGGTCGTCCGGGCGCAGCGGGATGAACACGATGTCGGTACTGCTCTTGGTGACCAGGTCCAGGCCATGGTCGAAAAACTGGCCGAAGAAGGTCATCCAGGCATTGAAACCGGCAGTCAGGCCCACGTCCGGCGACACGTTGGGGATGAAGAACACCGGTTTGTCGTCGGCGGTGCCGAACACCCCGTCGATGCCGGGGCTCATTACCGGGGCGGCGCCCGTTGGCCTCGACTGCAGCCGGGTTGTTCGCCGTCTGGTCGACGATCAGGTTGCTGATGGTACGGGGCTGCGAATCGACGACATTGCCGGTGCCTACATAGTTGGCACGGTAGGAGGCATCGAGCAGACGCAGGAATGAGTTGTCGGCGGCACCGAACTCGCTTTGTCCGGCCACCAGGTTGTTGTAGCTGCCGTCGACGGTGCGCAGGCCAAATGGCACCTGGCTGTTGGGCAGCAGGTCGATCAGGCTGGCGCCATCTGCGTGGGCTTCGGCGATGAAAATTTGTTTGAGAATGAATTCCAGGTCCGACTTGCTGAAATTGGCCATTGCAATTGCCCTCGATCTTTCGGGAGAAATCACAGGGCAACAGGGTCCATCCCGCGCCCAGTCAGTGTTGACGTGCGCAGTATCTGGTCATGGGTTCTGGGGACAGGTGGGCGGTGCAGTACGGGCGCCACTGGCCTCATCGCCGGCAAGCCGGCCCCCGCTGACACAGCGGAGGCCTTGTTAATTGTGCGAAACAGCGGTGTAACGCACATGTATCGGCCCCAGCTCGCACAGGGCCCGAATACATCAGACTAAAGTCGTAGGCGAAAAGCTTGTCAATATCCCGTCAAAAATATCGCTCACCGATGATAATGCGATGCAACTAACTGTTTTCAGGGCACTTATGAAAAGTTCAAAGTATTTATAGAGCAAAAAGATATTACCGAATGTTTCGTTGCAACCTACGCTCCAGCATGTGGGAGCAACGCAGCGATTTGGACTATTCGCCCTGAGAGCGACCCGTCTGCGCGCCGACCAAGAAGCCACAACTACCGTTGTACGGGGGCCGCAAGGGCTTCCCGCTTAGCGATAAAGGGAGGCCTCCGATGCCTAAGCCACCGCGCACCCGCTCCGAGCTGGCCGACGTGTTGTTTCGCTTGCGTCGCAGCTTTTACGCCCTGGCCGCCTTCAGCGGCGTGATCAACGTCATGATGTTGACGCCAGCCATTTACATGCTGCAGGTGTACGACCGCGCCCTGGTGAGCCGCAATGTCACGACCTTGGCCATGCTTACCCTGCTGGTGGTAGGGCTGTTCCTGCTGATGTCGGCGCTGGAGATGGTCCGCACCCGGGTGCTGATCCGGGTCGGTAACTGCCTGGACATGAACCTCAACCGGCGCCTTTTCAGCGCCGCCTTCGAGCGCAACCTGAACCGCGCCGGCGGGAACCCGGCCCAGGCACTGCAGGACTTGGCGCAGGTGCGCCAATTTCTTACTGGCAACGGCCTGTTCGCCTTCTTCGATGCGCCCTGGACGCCGATCTACCTGCTGGTCTGTTACCTGATCCACCCGTGGCTTGGGCTGGTGACGACAATCGGCTCGCTGATTCTGGTCGGCCTGGCCTACCTCACGGAAAAAGCCACGCAAAAGCCCTTGGCCGAAGCCAACCAGGCGGCCATGTCGTCGGCCAGCTACGCCAACAACAACTTGCGCAACGCTGAAGTGATCGAGGCCATGGGCATGCTGCCGGCAATCGGCAAGCGCTGGTACCAGGGCCACTTGCGCATCCTGCAGATGCAGACCCTGGCCTCCGACCGCGCGGCGCTTATCAGCAGCACCGGGCGCTTCGTGCGTATCACCTTGCAGTCACTGATTCTTGGCACCGGCGCACTGCTGGCGATCGAGGGCAAGATCACCCCCGGCATGATGATCGCCTGCTCGATCCTGACCGGCCGCGCATTGGGCCCGGTGGAGCAGGTGATCGCGTCCTGGAAGCAACTGCTGGGCTGCCGCCTGGCCTGGGGCCGGCTCAACGACCTGCTGCAGGACTACCCGCAACGGCCACCGAGCATGTCCCTGCAGCGCCCGATGGGCATGCTGGCCGTGGAAAATGTGATCGCTGGCGCCCCCGGCAGCAGCACCAGCATCGTGCGCGGGGTGAGCTTCAGCCTGGCCCCGGGCGACAGCCTGGGCATCATTGGCCCCTCGGCCTCGGGCAAATCCACCCTTGCCCGCCTGCTGGTGGGGGTGTGGCCGACCCAGGCCGGCAAGGTGCGCCTGGACGGTGCCGACATCTTCAACTGGAACAAGGCCGAACTGGGCCCGTGGCTGGGCTACCTGCCACAGGACGTGGAGCTGTTCGAAGGCACCATCGCCGAAAACATCGCACGCTTTGCCGAGGTGGACAGCAACGCGGTGATCCGTGCTGCCCGCAGCAGTGGCGTGCATGACATGATCCTGCGTTTCCCGCAGGGCTACGACACCCGCCTGGCCGCCGACGGCAGCCCGCTGTCCGGTGGCCAGAAGCAACGCATCGCCCTGGCCCGCGCATTGTACGGCGAGCCTAACCTGGTAGTGCTGGACGAGCCAAACGCCAACCTTGATGACGTCGGCGAAAAGGCCCTGGTCGATGCCCTGGCCGAACTCAAGACGCGCGGGGCCACGGTGGTCCTCATCTCCCACCGGCCTAACGTGCTGTGCGCGGTGGACCAGATACTGATGCTGCGCGACGGTGGAGTGCACATGCTCGGCAGCCGCGACGAAGTATTCGCAGCCTTGCGCAAGGCTGCGGTGATTCCGGCGACCGCGGCCGCCCCGCTGGCTTCGGTGAAAGTACGGGAGTAACCGATCATGCAGATCATTCAGCACGCCGAATTGATCCCCGCCGAAGCCAACAACCTGATCGACCTGGATGCAGGGCGTCCGGCACGCTGGGGCGTATGGATGGTCATTGCCGGCTTTGGCGGCTTTCTGCTGTGGTCTTGCCTGGCGCCACTGGATGCCGGGGTGGTCGCCACCGGCACGGTCAAGGTCACCAGCAACCGCAAGGCGGTACAACACCTGAGCGGCGGCACGGTCGAGGCGATCCTGGTGCGCGAAGGCGATGTGGTGAAAAAAGGCCAGGAAGTGGTGCGCCTCGATGCCCTGCGCGCGGTGGCCGAACAAGGCGCGCTCAGCGCCCAGTACATCGTCAGCAAAACCGTGGAAAACCGCCTGGAAGCCGAACGCGACGGCCGCGACAGCGTCACGTTCGACCCCGCCCTGCTCGAACACTATGGCAGTGACCCACGCTTGCTGGCAGCCATGGACCTGCAGCAGCGGCTGCTCGACACCCGCCGCGCCGGGCTCGCCGGTGAATTGAGCATCCTCGAAGAAAACCTCACGGCCTCGGCGGTGCAACTCAAGGGCCTGCAGCAGGTATACGGCGCCCGCGCCTCGCAGATCGGCTTCCTCAACCAGGAACTGCAAGGCACCCGCGTACTCGCCGCCGAAGGCTATGTGCCGCGCAACCGCCTGCTGGAGCTGGAGCGCAGCAATGCCGACCTGGCCGCAGGCCAGGCCGAAAACCTCAACAACATTGCCCGGGCGCGTAGCCAGGCCACCGAAATCAAGCTGCGCATGCTGCAACGCCAGCACGACTACCTGAAGGAAGTGGAATCGCAACTGACCGACACCGCCAAGGAAAACACCACCCTGGCCGACCGGTTGCGCGCGCTGGACTATGAAGTGACCCACACGGTGATCCGCTCGCCCATCGACGGCATGGTCCAGGGCCTGAGCATCGCCACGGTCGGCGGCATTATCCAGCCAGGTGCCAAGATCATGGAAGTGGTGCCGCTCGACCAGCCGCTGCAGGTCGATGCGATGATCCCGGTACAGGCCATCGACAAGATGGTGCCAGGCCTGGCCGTAGACATCGCCTTCCCGGCCTTCAACCATGCTCAGACGCCGAACATTCCGGGGCGGGTGAAGACCATTTCCGCCGACCGCCTGCTCGACGAAGAAAGCAAGCAGCCGTTCTACCTGGCCCAGGTGGAAGTGACGCCAACCGGCATGGGGCTGCTGGGCAGCAACCATATTCGCCCCGGCATGCCCGCCACCGTCACCATCAAGACCGGCGAACGCAACCTGCTCAGCTACCTGCTCAAACCCATGCTCGAACGCGTAGACGCCGCGTTCAAGGAGCAATGACATGAAACGCCCATGCCTGCTGTTGTGCCTGTTGGGGGTGGCCGTTCAGGCCAGTGCCATGGACCTGAAGGAAGCCTGGGACCTGTTGCAATACCAGGGCCCGATCTACCGCGCCGCGGTGCATGAGAAACAAGCCGGCGGCGAGAACCGCGCCATCGGTGAGGCGGGCCTGCTGCCGCAGATCAACGCAGCGGCCTACTTCAACAGGGTCAATGGCAGCCAGCGCCAGAATGGCCAGGACAACGACCTGGACTACGACTCCAAAGGCGCCAACGTGCGCCTGCGCCAGCCGCTGTTTAACAAGCAGAAGATGGCCGAGTACCGCCAGGGCCAGCAACGGGCCGACTATAGCGTGGCGGTGTTCGATGCCAAGAGCCAGGACGCCGCCGTGCGCCTGGCCGACGCCTACTTCGATGTGCTGCTGGCCAGCGAAACCATCACCCTGGCCAAGGCCAAGTTGAACGCCTTCGAAGAGCAACTGGCCTCGGCAAAGCGGCGCAAGGAGCTGGGGGCCGGCACCATCACCGATGTCGACGAATCGGTGGCCCGCCGTGACCTCGCCGAAGCCGACCTGATCGAGGCCCAGGACAACCTGATCAACGCCCGGCGCAAGCTGGAGGAATACATTGGCGAAACCCCGCAGTCGCTGACCACTTTGCAGCCAGGCTTCGCCACCCCGCCGCTGATGCCGGGCAACCTGCAGGACTGGCTGGTGAAAGCCCAGGCCGACAGCCCGCTGATTCATGCGCGCCGGCACAACTACGAGCTGGCCGAAGAAGAAGTCAACCGCGCCCGCGCCGGGCACTACCCCACCCTGGATTTCGTGGCGGGCTATACCGCTGGCAGCAGCCAGTCGATATCCGAGTTGAACCAGCGCAACCACTACAGCTCGATCGGGCTGGAGCTGAACATTCCGCTGTACAGCGGCGGCAGTACGAGCGCCCTGACCCGTCAGGCCAGCGCCAACAGTTCCAAAGCCCTGGACGAACTCGACGCAACGCGCCAGGAGGTGATTTCCGACACCACCCGCGAGTACCGTGGCGTGCAGAGTGGCGCCTTGCGCGTTCATGCGCTGGAAAAGGCCGTGGCCTCCAACGAACGCTCGCTGACTTCGACCCGCAAGGGCTTCAAGGAAGGCGGCACCAGCACCAATTCGGACGTGCTCAACGCCGAGGAACTGCTGTATGACGCCCGCCATGATCTGTTCGAGGCCAAGTTGAACTACCTGATGTCACGGTTGCGCCTAGCCTCCTCGGTGGGCAGCCTCGGGGATGACGATATCGAACAGGTCAACAGCTACCTGGGGCCGGAACTCATGGTGAGCAACTGACGCTGACTTCCCATAGCTGCGACGCATTTCTTCGCGCTATGATCGGTCACCCTGCCGCGGACGTCCTGAACCATGCCCGTAGACCTGCAAGCCTTGTACCCCAGGCTGATCCACCTGATGCTGGATACGGTGTTCGTGGTCGACAGGGACAACCAGATCGTCTTCGTCAGCGATGCCTGCGAAGTGTTGCTGGGCTACAAAGCCTGCGAACTGGTTGGCACACCGATCACCGACTACATGCACCCTGACGACCTTGCAGCCACGCGCGCCTCTATTGTGCGGGTGATGAACGGCCAGGCGCACTACGACTTCCGCAACCGCTATGTACGCAAGGACGGCGGCGTCGTGCACATCCTGTGGGCAGCCAGCTGGTCCGAAGAGGCTCAAGCGCGTATCGGTGTGGCGCGGGATGTGACCGCCTTGCGCCAGGCCGAAGATGAACTGCGCTTCCTCGCCCATCACGACCCGCTGACCCGGCTGGCCAACCGGGCCATGTTCAATGAACGCCTGGACACCGCCCTTGCCACGGCACGGCGACACGATCACACGCTGGCGTTGCTGTTTCTGGACATCAACGACTTCAAGGAAATCAACGATGTGCACGGGCATGCTGTGGGTGACCGGGTGCTGTGCACGCTTGCACGGCGGCTGGAAGGTTGCGTAAGTGAAACCGATACGGTGGCGCGCATGGGCGGTGACGAGTTCACCGTGCTGTTGACCGACTGCCCATCGCCAGAGGCCATCGCCGAGCAGGTAGCCCGTATTCTCGCAGCCATGGCCGAGCCACTCGGCATGGAGTTGTCCGGCATCGACGCGCCCTCCTGCAGCATCGGCGTGGCGTGCTTCCCTGAAGATGGCCACGATGCCGACATGCTGCTGCGCCATGCCGACGGGGATATGTACCGGGTCAAGCGAAAACACACAGCGACCGGGTAACGATACCCCCTGCGCTTTGGCACCGGGCCTGCATCAGAAGTCTACCGTGGCCGACAACTGCAACGCCCTCGGGTAACCCGGCGATATCGCGCCGTACGAAGCTACGCCCGACCAATACTCGCGGTCGAACACGTTCTGCACCGTTGCCCGGAATGTTGTAGGGCGGCCATCGATCCGGGTGGCATAGCGCGCCCCAACGTCGAACCGTGTCCAGGCATCGAGTGCCTGGGTATTGGCCTGGTCGATGTACTGGCTGTCGGTATAGATAGCACCACCGGTCAGCGTGACGCCCTCAGCCCAAGGTGTATCCCACTCCGCCCACAGGTTGGCCTGCACGTCCGGCACGCCGACCGCTTCGTTACCCTTGTTGGCGGGGGTTGCCGAATCCGTCAGCTTGCCGTCCAACACCGTCACGCCGCCCAGCAACCGGGTGCCCGGTGCAACCTCACCGAACATGCTCAGCTCGATACCGCGGTTACGTTGCTGGGCCTGGACCGAGAAGCGGCGGTCGGCGCCAAGCTCACCGCTAGGTTTTTCTATCTGGAACACCGAAACTGTGGTCATGAACGTGTTGTGTTCGTACTTCACGCCCAGCTCGTGCTGCTTGGTCTTGTAGGGTGCAAAGGCATCACCGCCATTGGTTGCCGTGTCCGGTGCGATATCGCCTTTGCTCAAGCCTTCGACATAGTTGTAGTAAAGCGCGACGTTTTCCCACGGCTTGACCACCACGCCTACGACGGGGGTAATTGCACTGTCGTTGTAGCGCGTGGTGAACACCCCCGCTGTGTAGTTGCGCGACTCGATTTCCTGCCGGCGCACCCCCAGCGTCAATTGCACGCGGTCGTCGAGTACCGACAAGGTGTCTGTCAGGGCAACGCCGGTCAGCTCGGACTCAGACACCCGGCTCACCTTCGGCGCAGCGATGTATTGCTTGGGCACATCCACCGGGTGATAGATGTTCGAAACGATCTCCTTGCCGAAGTTGATGCCGCGTGACAGCTCATCCTGGTAGCGGGTAGCCATGGCCGTTACCGTATGATTGACCGCTCCGGTTTCAAACAGCGCACGCAGCCCCACATCGGCGGTGGAACGATCGACGTTGAACTTGTAGTAACCGGGGGTGTTGCTGGTGTCGCCCGCCGCATTGAGAATTTTCGGTACTTGGTCGGACATCCGCGCCACATCTGCCCTGCCGCCACCGGCATGTGCAAACACCGTCAGTGAGTCACTGATGTCATATTCTCCACCCAGCAACGCTGATTGTTCGCGGGTATTCGACCAGCCCCAGTCCTGCGGCAGGTTGGTTCGACCACTGGCGGCAGAGGGCACACCGAAGCCAGGCGCTACGGTGAAGGGCCGCGAGGCGGCATCCCAACGCTCTTCTGGCTGATGAAGTCTAGGTTCAGGCGCAAGCGCTCACCTTGATAGTCCAGGGCGATGGCGCCAATGTCCAAGGCACGCTGCTGGTCATCGATAGCCGTGTCGCCCTGGGCGAGGCTGCCGTTGAAACGCACGCCCCATTGCCGCTGGTCCCCGAAACGGCGGCTGATGTCGAGGTGGCCACCCACCTGGGTGTCAGAGCTGTAGCTGGCGGTGACACGCGTCAAATCCTCGGCGAGCGCGCGTTTGGGCACGATGTTGATCACGCCGCCAACGCCGCTGTTCGGGGAAATACCGTACATCAAAGCCCCCGGCCCCTTGAGCACTTCTACCCGCTCGGCATATTCGGTGAACACGCGGTAATTGGGTGCAACCCCGTACACACCATCGAACGCCAGTTCGCCCAGGTTGCCTTCACCCACCGGGAACCCGCGAATGAAGAACGAATCGACGATGCCACCCGCTTGCCCGGTAGAACGCACAGAAGGGTCACGCTCCAGGGCATCGGCCACGGTAACCGCCTGCAGGTCGGCGAGGGTTTTTGCGGTGTAGCTGGTAACGCTGAAAGGCGTATCCATCACGTCCTTGTTGCCAAGCATGCCTAGCCGCCCCACCCGCGCAACCTGCCCCCCGGCGTAGGCTTCAGGCAAGGTTTCGTGGCGTATGCCATTGGCTTCGATGGTGGTAGCGGCCAGCGTGAGGCTATCACCACTGCTTGGCTGGCGGATCAATTGATAGCTGCCGTTACTCAGCTCCACCAGCTCAAGGCCGCTGCCGGCAAGCAACTGGGCGATACCATCCCGCGCCGAATAGGCGCCGCTAAGCCCGGGGCTGTGCAGGCCATCGGTCAATGCCGGTTCAAACGAAAGCGCAACGCCGCAAGCCAGCGCGAAACTGGACAAGACCCGCCCTAGCGGGCCCGGGGCAATCTGGTAAGTGCGGATGGCCACCGCGTCCAGGGGCTGCGCGACGGCTGGCAGCAACTGGCCAACCCCTGCCACCAGAACTGCGCCAAAAAGGGAGCCGCGCACAGCAACAGCTAAAGCACGCTTACGGAATGGACGACTTGCAACAGGCATGAAAGGCGGGTCCTTCTGGCTGGGAATGGAAGTGTTCATTCCTGTTGCCAGCCGAGATTGAAAAAAGTATCACCCAGGTAGCCGTTTTTTTTTGCTGTACCTTGCATTTCAGGGCTGCGCGGGAGAAAGCAGGGTCCAGTAGCCATTCATGTGCGCGGAGACCTGCAAGGCATAGGTCGACTCCAGCATGCTCAGGCTGCGCCTGGTATCGCTGACCGGAAAGGCCCCCGAAATGCGCAGGCCGGCAATGCGAGGGTCGCAGCGAATGAAGCCCCGTTGGTAGCGCGCCAGCTCGGCCACAAATTCGTCCAGCCGCATGCTGTCTGCCAGCAGCATGCCTTGGGTCCAGGCCGTTGCAGTGAGGTCGACCGGCATGGGCCGGCCGACCTTGTACGCATTGAAATCGACCCGCTCGCCGGCCTGGACAACGGCGCCTGCATTGGCGCCTCCACCGGCGGGTTCGATGCGAACGGCCCCTTCGACAACGGCCAGCCAGGTGCGCCCATCCCGCTCTCGCACACTGAAGCGAGTACCCAAGGCTTGCATGCGCCCTTCCCGTGTTCCCACCCGTAGGGGCCGCGCCGGGACCACGATGTCGGGCGCAGTCTGCACCAGGATTTCACCGCGGCGCAGTTGAATGAAACGCTCGTTGCCATCGAAGCGGATGTCGATTGCAGAGTCGGTATTGAGGTAGACCTGCGTACCATCGGCCAGGGTGAGCT